>JAFWZG010000127.1 GCA_017517385.1 Akkermansia sp. | reverse complement strand
CAGCATCACCTGAGAGGAGATGGTGACCGAGCCGGCACCGGACTTCACCACATTGCCCACCGTGGCAGTTGCGCTGTCAGAATGCATGCGGCCGCTAACATCCAACGAAGCGCCGTCGCTCACATTGAAGGTAAGCTGGCGTCCATCACCACCGCGCAAGCGGATGTTTGCCGCAATGCTGTTTTCCCCGGAGGTGACGTTGATGATGGAATTGTTGTTGAAGTCCATGGCAGCGGTGTAATCCGTAATGCCGCTGCCATCCGCCTTACGGTAGCTACCGCCATCGCCCAGCAACTGAGCACCATTCTTGAGCGTCAACGTCCAACCGGCAATCGTCTGGCGGGTGGAGCCGAAATCAATCGTACCACCTGCTACAGTAAGAGTCTTACCGCTCTTGTTGTAATCAATGATATCCGCGCCTGTACCAGTGAATGTTAAGGTGCCACCATTTTTCACCGTGACATCACCGTCCAAAATCTTGTTATTGTCACCGCTCAGAGAAGCAGAGCCGCCGTCAAGCACCAAATGGGTGCTCAGTTCCGAACTCAGGGCAAGGTTAACACCTGATTGCAGCTCCAAAGCAGCCAACTTGTTAAACGCAGAATTGAATTGCAGCGCACCACTACCCTGTACGGAGAGAGTTGTATTCCCTTGGACCGCAATGGAACCATTCAACGACACTTCGGAGCTATCCCCCATACGAAGTGATACACGACTATCAGCCCCGTTTGCGCCCAGTGTAAGATTGGTAGATACGGAACTATCAGCCGCTACAAGGGTGGAGCCATCCGTCAGCAGCACATTACCGCCAACAGAACTACCTACCTGCAGGGTGGAGTCCTGCCCCATGTGAAGAACACCATCGCCCGTTATCGCAGACTCAACAACCACGGTAAGCTTGCTGATACTTGCCTGTGCACCTCTGCTGATTTCCATGGTATCAACAGCTAATCGACCAGAACCGGTCAACAAGCTGCTTTCAGCCACACGCAGAGTATCACCATTCACCGTATTATTAATCACCAGTGCACCGGTGCCACGCTTCTCGATAAGATCAGCCGTCAGACTAGCACCATTTGCAGAGCTTACCGTGACGTCACTCAGATTATCGAAATATGCGGAACCAATACTTGCAGGGGCAGACAGCGCGACATCATTGGATCCCCCAAAGCCACCAAAAAGCAGCTTGGAGCCAGCCTGAAGCACGCTCTCATCACCCCGCCACACCGAATATCCATCAGCCAAAGCAAAGGTGACCTGAAGCCCATTGCTTGTTGCGCCGAGCGTAGCCGTCAGATACTCACCGGTATCACACGTCAGCTTACCGGCCACTGCGCTCCAATCACCCGTAGCCAACAGATAATCAGTCTCCATGGAAATGACCGAAGTATTCGAGAACGACAGTTGGCAGGAAGCGCCAAAGCTACTTCCCACGGTTACAGCTCCGCCCAAAGCCAGCAAGGGAGAGTCCACAGAAAGCCCCCGGGCATCAATGGAGATAGAGCCACCATTGAGCACCAATGCCGAATTAAACACAGCAGCACCGCTATTTTCTGCGCCTGCCATCAAGTAAAGCTTCTGTCCCTCATTCAGTGAGTAGCTATCACCAAGCTTTAACTCAGCACCACGGGCTAGCGAAACATTCCCACTCACCGT
>JAFWZG010000126.1 GCA_017517385.1 Akkermansia sp. | reverse complement strand
TCGTACCACGGGAGCCGGACCGGAAGGTGTGGCTGGACCACCTCCTTTTTGGAGTCGTACGACGTCGGTTCCGCCCGTCGGAGCTTAGATATCATGATATAGTCGAGTAGCGCTGCGAGGCGTGAAAGCGGGGGATTAGCTCAGCTGGCTAGAGCATCTGCCTTGCACGCAGAGGGTCAACGGTTCGAATCCGTTATTCTCCACCGAATAAAGAGTACATTGACAGTAAGGGAAACAGACGAAGCATCCGTTAGGGATAATGGATGCGGGCAACGAGAGGAAACGAGCGCCGGCCATTGAAAGATGGCACGGCAATTAAGGAAAAAGACAAGGGCACACGGAGGATGCCTAGGATCTCGCCGGCGAAGAAGGACGCGACAAGCTGCGAAAAGCCCAGCGGAGGTGCACATGACCGCTATCACGCTGGGGTGTCCGAATGGGGTAACCCTGCGAGGCGAAAGCCGGCAAACCCGCTGAACTGAAACATCTAAGTAGGCGGAGGAGAAGAAAACGAAAGTGATTCCCGGAGTAGCGGCGAGCGAAAAGGGAGGAGCCCAAACCGCGGACGTTTCGGCGTCTGCGGGGTTATAGGACGGCGATAATTTTGGTATGCGCGAGGTCGGAGTCGCATGGAAAGGCGCGGCAGAGAGGGTGAGACCCCCGTAGACGTAAGAGCATATTAAGAGAGCCGTATCCTGAGTAGGGCGGGACACGAGGAATCCTGTCTGAATTATCCGCGACCACGCGGAAAGGCTAAATACGAGCGAGATACCGATAGCGATGAGTACCGTGAGGGAAAGGTGAAAAGCACCCCGAGCAGGGGGATGAAAGAGAGCCTGAAACCGTGTGCCTACAATCGGTCGGAGCCCCTTAGTGGGGTGACGGCGTGCCTTTTGCATAATGAGCCTACGAGTTGCTCCTGCACGGCGAGGTTAAGTACCCGGAGGTACGGAGCCGAAGCGAAAGCGAGTCTTAAAAGGGCGAGTGAAGTCGTGCGGGGCAGACGCGAAACCTTGTGATCTACCCATGGCCAGGCTGAAGTTGCGGTGAAGCGCGATGGAGGGCCGAACCGGTAAGCGTTGAAAAGCTTACGGATGAGCTGTGGGTAGGGGTGAAAGGCCAATCAAACTGGGAGATAGCTCGTACTCCCCGAAATGCATTTAGGTGCAGCCTCGGGCGAAGTCTGGCGGAGGTAGAGCTACCGATAGGACTAGGGGGAGTCGAATCCTGCCGAATCCTGACGAACTCCGAATGCCGTCAGAGTGTACCGGGAGTGAGGCGGCGGGTGCTAAGGTCCGTCGCCGAGAGGGGAACAACCCAGACCGTCGGCTAAAGGCCCCCAAGAGCATGCTAAGTTAGAAAAACGCGGTGGGGCTGCAGAGACAGCTAGGATGTTGGCTTGGAAGCAGCCATTCATTTAAAGAGTGCGTAACAGCTCACTAGTCGAGCGGCCCTGCGTGGATAATGCGCGGGTATGAAGCATGCCGCCGAAGCCACGGATATGCGAATATGGTAGGGGAGCATTCCTAACGCTGTGAAGATGTATTGTGAGATATATTGGAGAGTTAGGAAACGCAAATGTAGGCATAAGTAACGATAATGGAGGCGAGAAACCTCCACGCCGGAAGGCCAAGGGTTCCGGGGCTATGTTAATCAGCTCCGGGTTAGCCGGGACCTAAGGGTCACCCGAATGGGGAACCCGATGGAGATGGTGTTAATAGTCATCAGCATGCACACGATGGAAGTGACGCATCTGCGAGACGTGCGCGGACCGACGGAATGGTCCGCAGAGCCTAGCCTTCGGGCGAAGCGAGCACGGTAAGTGGGTGCCGGGAAAAGCGAGTGTGCGTCCCGTACCGCAAACCGACACAGGTGGCCGGGTAGAGAATACCGAGGCGCTCGGGAGATTCACGGTCAAGGAACTAGGCAAAATGACCCCGTAACTTCGGGATAAGGGGACCCCTCCTCCGGGAGGGGCGCAGAAGAGAGGTCCAGGCGACTGTTTAGCAAAAACACAGGGCTATGCGAAATTGAAAGATGAAGTATATGGCCTGACACCTGCCCGGTGCCGGAAGGTTAAGTGGGGACGTCAGCCGCAAGGCGAAGCGTTGAAATGAAGCCCCGGTAAACGGC
>JAFWZG010000125.1 GCA_017517385.1 Akkermansia sp. | reverse complement strand
TAAAACTAACTTTGAAATGGAGGTATTCCTTATGAAAAGGCCCCTTGCCTATATCACCGCCGCATGGTGCGGCGATCCCCATGAAATGACCGAACAGGCGGCCAAGTATTGCCGAGCCGTCTATGACGCGGGCTTTTCCCCAATCTGTCCCACGCTCTATCTGCCCCTGTTCCTCAACGACGGGGTTCCCGAAGAACACAAAAGCGGCATCGATATGGGCCGCGATCTGCTCCGCCGCTCTCATGTGCTGGTGGTGTGCGGTCATACCGTCACCGAGTCCATGAAGAATGATATTGCCGTGGCCCAGCGGCTGGGTATCACTTCGACCACGCTGGAGGGCATCCTGACCGTCAAGCGTCAGGGCCACCGCTAATGTCAGCCCTGATTGAAGCCTACGTTACCAACCTTGGGAAATACGCCGAGTATGGCGTGGAGGCTGGAGAAACCCTAAAGTTTCCCGCCACCACCGAGGAGGTACAGGCGCTTTTGAAGCGAATCGGCGTGGACGGTGTGCGGTATGAGGAAATCTTCATTACCGCGTTTGACGGCGATGTGCTGGGTATCTGCGACTGTTTGAGCGAGTACGAAAGCATTGACGAACTGAACCATTTGGCCCATCTGCTCTCCGAGTTGGACACCTCTGAGCTTGAAAAGTTTGAGGCCGTCATAGACAGCGGCGAGTACACAGGGAGCGTCAAAGACTTAATCAACCTGACGCAAAATCTGGATTGCTTTGAATTTTACCCCGATATTGACGATGACGAGGCTCTGGGGCGAATGTACGTCCAGGACTTCGGCTCCATCCAGATCCCGGAGCATCTCATTGACTATATCGACTATGAGGCATACGGGCGGGATATGCGGATCAACGAGGACGGCCACTACGCCCCCGGCGGCTATGTGTTTAACAATAACAGCCGTTTTATTGAGCACTACTCCGGCAGGGATGACATTCCCCCGGAGCACCGCATTTTCGCCTATCCAAAACTGAATATCCGGGAGCAGATGGCAGCCTATCAGGAAATCATTGACCGCTCCGCGCTGAGCGAGGACAAGCAGCGGCTCCCCGTCAGCCGCGAGGACAGATAGCGCCGCCTCTGGTCACGGTGGCCAGAGGCGGCAAATGGGGTTCCCCGCAAAGTCGCAGACTTTATGGGGAGAGGAGCCACAACGGAGTGTGCGGATTTTGGCCGTTTGCGGCCAAAGGAGCAAAGCGCAGTTTGTGGCGACGAGAGGAGGTGGTTTAGATCGTAGGTGACGAAGTTTCCCGTCAGACCATCGCCGTCAGCGTTCAGGCATCCAAGCTGACGGCCCGGAGCCTTGCCTATGCGCTGGCCGCCGTGGGCCGCCAGATTGCCAAGGAGCACCGCAAGGCCCAAGCCCCCCACGGCAAGCAGAGCGTAAAAAAGCTCATGAGCCACGGCGGGGCCACAAGCAGTATCGAACTGTCCGGGGCTACCCGGCACTTTGACCGGGTGGCCCGGAAATGGGGTGTTGACTATGCCTTTCGCCGGGTGGACAAGGGCAAATATCTGTTACTGTTCAAGGCAAATCAGGCCGACGCCATCACGGGCTGTTTTGCTGAGTATTCCCGCAAGGAGCTGAACCGGGCCAAGTCCCGGCGCACCCCGATCCGCGAACAGCTCAACCGGGCCGAGGAACAGGTGCGGAAACAGCCCCAGCGGGAGCTGGAAAAGGAGGCGGTGCATGGGGACAGATAAGCTCCGCAAATATGTACTTCCCAATATCCCGTATCTGTTCATCGGCTGGGCCTGCCTGAAAGTGGGGACGGCCTACCGTCTGGCCGCTGGTGCGGGCTTCGGCCAAAAACTGCTGGGGATCATGCAGACCATCGGTGTGGCCTTTGCAGATTTTGCACCGGGCCTGAACCCGGCAGACTGGCTGGTGGGTGTCGTGGGGGCCGTGGGCTTTCGGCTCCTAATCTACTGCAAGACGAAAAAGGCCAAGAAGTTCCGCCACGATGCGGAGTACGGCACAGCCCGCTGGGGGACGGAAAAGGACATCAAGCCCTTTATCGATCCCAAGTTTGAAAATAATATCATTCTGACCGCCACAGAGCGGCTGACCATGAACACCCGCCCGGCCAACCCCGCAAACGCCCGCAATCTGAACACCTGTATCATCGGGTCAAGCGGATCGGGAAAAACCCGCTTCTGGCTTACTCCCCAGCTACTGTCCGCTCATTCCTCCTACGTCTGCGTAGATCCCAAGGGCGGCGTCCTCTCCCAAGTGGGCTACTTCCTGCAAAAGAAGCGGGGGTACAAAATCAAGGTATTCAACAGCATCGACTTTTCCAAGTCCATGCACTATAACCCGCTGGCGTACATCAAAAATGAGG
>JAFWZG010000008.1 GCA_017517385.1 Akkermansia sp. | reverse complement strand
CGATTCATCAGTACCGTGTAACCCCGCTCCGAAGTTCCTGAGAACTTCATCTCGGCGTAGGCCACGGCACGCGTCACGACCTTTTCCTTCCCTCTCTTTATCCTCTCCAGCACCCCTCCCGGAAGGTTTCTCCGGTGATTCCAGCCTTTCGGCGAATCGTGGTGCTACGGAAAGTCCGTAAATGAAAAACTGCCTCGCCCGGCCGATTCGTTCGCGGTCGCTTTCAGCGTCTCGCTCGCTCTTTCGGGCTTCACCGTGTCGGTGTGCCGAGAAGTATACACGAATCATCGCCGCACGTCAAGCATATTTTTGAAAAATTTTGCATTTTTTTTGCAAGACAATTTCAAAAACATTGAAAAATCAATGTTTTCAAAAATCACTTTTTTACCACTTTTTCAGAAAAAGCGAAATTTTGGCTAAGAAATGCGAAAGAAAAAGCGGCTTTGCTTCACAAAAAGCCCGTAAAGTCGCCCCAACGAAGCATAAAGAGGAGTACCCATGCCACTTCAACTCATGCTTGCACATCCTTCCGGCCAGCTCTTAACATTGATATACAATACATTACAAGGAAAATCAATCAAGTATACTTAAAGCAACTGTTCTCAATCATCAGCAAGGCTATCGTCATGCCAGAGCAAACAGAAGCTCCAGCAAATTACACTTTCGTTCCTCAAGATAATCCGCGTATAGTTGAGCAACAGGCAGTCGGAACGCTTTTATACTCATACCGTTAAATAGCCCCATCTCGATATCGGCATAGTGCTGCACTTCCTCCGTCTGGGAACTATCGACAGGCAAAGGCATAAGGAAAGCGTTGCACACTGTATGAGGCAGAACCGCCGGAGGGGAGCAGAGAGATTCTCTTTTCTGCACAGCCATGGCGTATAGATATTGTTTGGCTACATCATTCACACCGGGCAAACGGCATACCCTACCATTGATAACCTCAGGCAGGTAGTATTTGGCATCAAACACATAGGCTATCCCCTCCCTTTCAAACATCATATCAAGTTTAAGAGATTGAACATCTGCCTGTTTCTCCTCACCAAACACCCATCTCGGAGCCTGAATAGCGTAGTGATTTCTCACATCCACCCCCAAAGTGCATCGGCATACGTCCTCCCAAACAGTTTGAAAATGAGTACAACCGAAGGCAAATGAATACTCGGGCTGTTCATCCTGTTCAAAACGCTGTTGCAAGTAAGTCTGCATAAACTGCAGAATATGCCTGCGGCGAGAATCGAACTGTTGGCTGAGTTCCGCCTCCACACAGTGCAGCAAATAATCAGTTTCCCCCAGCTCCTCGATATTTTCCTCTATAGTCTCCACACAAGGGAGATTAAGCAGCTCAGTCAGGCTGAATTGCTCCAGTTGGCGATAGCATTCCTTTACTATTACTCTGTGTAAACGGGTAATAAAATGCTCTTCAGCATCTACCGTACGACAAGTAAACACATCCACATACACAGGTGTGCCGTCCTGCATGAAAGGCGTAGTCGAGTTAATAGTGCGATTCCACAGAATGCGCCCGTTACCATTCCGTGAAATCAAATCCACGTCCTCCCGATATTCCCCGTGTTCGGCATAATCGCAAAGCAATGAAACCAATAAAGCCAGATAACAGTCAGAATCCCGCTCATGCTGAGAGTCTGAAACTTCTTGTTCATACTTAGACTTCCAACGAGCTATAACCTTAATCACCTGAGCAAAAACGGACATGCGCTTAATAGGCAACGCCCCACCGGCTAAGGAGAACTCAGGCGCAGTCAGCGCCTCTTCCGTATAATACTTAGGCAATACATAGACAAGGCACCCTTTGTGGCAGTACATACCCACGTAGGAAAAAGCGTAATCACCAGAGCCGATGAAGGCTTCAAGCGCACTACCATCGTTCTGATCCGCTCGGTCAGACTTTCTCCGCTGGCTCAAAATGCCATCCTGCATGAGAGTCAGGATCAAATCTCCCGACTCATCGATGCTCAGGCAGAAAATATCGGCAATCTGCTCGCGCGTGTACGCCACTCGTTCTCTAACCCATGCTAGAGAGCGCAGGCGATTTTCTGTGCGCGCATGACTCATTGGTTAGCCGTAGGACAGAAAATCATATTCAGAGCAGAGTCCATGTCAGCAGCACGATACGTCTTATCAAACGTCTGAACTAATTCGGAATAATTCGGAGTACCAACAAACACAGCCCTGCGCTTATGTTTAGCGGCATCTTCAAACAGGTACATCAGCACCTTGCTCTTTACTGCCGATATAAAATATTCCCTATCTGCCAGCTCTTTACTGTTCAGGAAAAAGGGCCCCATGAGCTTATCCTCATTGACGCCGGCGGCGCTCAACAAGGCATTCACTCTTTTGCGCAGAGTCTTCCACTCTTCGGCCCGTTCCCCCTGAACCGCTTCAACGCGAGAGTCAATGCCCATATACTCAAAGCTCCAGCGGCGTTTAAACGCAGTATCCATGGGGTAAACACCCTGGTCAGCACTGTTCATGGTAGCCCAAATGTAGAGATTAGCCGGTATGCGCACACGCGCATCGGCAGAAGACAGAGCGCCGAAGAGGTATTCTTTCAGCTCCTCCGATGGAGCAATATCATACATACTCGCGCCCGAGTCGTCACGATCCAGCAACTGGAAAACATCACCAAACACGCTTGCGGCACGGGCTCGATTGATTTCCTCTATCACCAACAAATAGTTTTCGCTCCTATTGTTCAGCGCACGCTTCAACATGCGGGCAAACGGCCCGGGAACGAAGGCATAACCAATTTTTCCCGCTCTCATCACCGGCTTATAGGAGCCCACAAAATCATAGTAGCTGTACTCGGGGTGAAATGTCACGCGTTCCCTGTTCTCTGCTGCTACCGAATCCGCATCTTTATTCAACAGGTAACTCTTGCCGGTTCCGGGAGCTCCGGAAATGATACGATTGTGAGCTTTAGTCAATACCTGAGCCTTTTTAGCATGGGCCATTCGCTCTATCAACTGATATTGACTCTCTGTCAATCCATATAGACTGCCATGCAGATTACTGAATAGCTTAGTCAATGACGGCTTATCCATCAACAGCTCTCGGCTAAGCGGGTCCTGCAGCTTCTCTGTCTTGCGGAACACAATATTCTGCCCGTCAGAACCCGCCGTAATCTCACCAAAAGCTACCACCTGCATGGTGGGACTGGCCTCATAACACACAATTTTTTCACCCGGTGCCACCAACCCAAAATTCACCGGAATCTGGCGGGGATGCCCCTTTTCTGAATACACAGAGTAGCTCTTTTCCTCGCCTTCTTCTAGGTCGGAGAAGCTCCAATACTTAGGATTTGCCACCAAGAGCCAATAACGAGTTTCTGCCTCTTTCTCAGCAAACATGGGTGGCTTTCGGTACAGATTGGCAGGCTTCCACTGCTCACCCCACTCCAATGAGGAGGGCAACTCAGGTATCACACTTTCATCAAACCAAAGGGCAGCGTAAAGTTCGCCATCTTTCTTTTCAGGGTGAGTGATACCTACCAGCCCTCGCTGCAGATACTCCTGCATTTTATCCAAAGAGATTCCAACCTCCTCGACCAGCTGAGCGAGCTGCTCCCCCGAAAATCCGGATGTTGTCTCCTTCACCAGTCGACGAGAGCAAGGTCGACCAGACCACTCCTTGTAACTATTGACAAGCCACTCGCAAGTTTCCGATAACGCGGCAAAATCATCAGGAACAACAAAACGGCGTTCTATCTTTATCGCTTTAGACTTTAGTTCCAATAACTGACTGATATCCGTATAAAGGCATTTCGCCTCACTGAATCGATAGAGCACTTCACCTGAACTCAACGCGTTCAAAAAGGAAAAGAAGCATGCATATTGGTCTTCTGAATCGCAGTAAATCTCAACCGTCACCGTATTGTGCTGATTCCGGCTTGTCGGTTTAAACAAGCGAGCTGTTATCTCCACACCATCCTTGTAAAGACTAAAATAATTCTGGTGACCACGGTCGGACTGAAAACCACCATGTTCAGAAAGCCAATCGGTGATTTCTTTGTGGACAGAAACGTAATGTGATTGCAATGCCATATCAGTAATTCAGTTGTTTCAAGAATTCTACGCCGCTTGTCGTGGGGATGATGATGAGCCGATAGCGCGCACGTGTGCAGGCCACGTAAAGCTCATTCGGGGTAAAACCTGAATCGGGACCTTCGTGCGGAGCTGAGATATCCGTAAGGATGACGGCTAAGCTTTCTAGGCCCTTATAGGCCTTGATGGTTTCACCTAGCACACGAGTGGTGGAAGGAGAAAGGCAGCGACGAAGACGCCCGGCGGCATTTTCGCGTGTTTCTTCATCAGCCGGGAAATCTATAAGCTCAGCAAGCTGAGCGTCTTTCAAAGATGTTTTCTTACGCCATGGCGTGAGCACGACTATGTCTTGCAGGGCATAATTCTCTGCAAGGAGATTATTTATAGCCTCTTTCACCGCGCCAGCACGCTGGTGGGAGTCATCCAAAGGCGGATACACGGTGACTTCGGGGCCCTGAAGAGGAAGAGCACAAGCATTTCCGCCGTTAATAGCGGCACCGAAGGTAGCAATCTGCGCGGAATTTCTCAGGTTATGCTTCAAGCGCAGACGCACAGGAAGCTCAGGCATGCCTCCTTCGCCGCCGAAAATGACCTGTCCCGCATCAGAAAAGAGGTACAATTTACCGCCGGGAGCAAGCATGGCCTTAATGAGTTTCCACCACTCCGGAGGAAAATCCTGCGCCTCATCCACAAAGATATGGTTAAAGCAATGGCGAGCCTCTGCCTGTATTCGCTGAGCCAAAGAATCCAGCGTACCGGAGCTGAAAAAGTCTTTCGGGAGCGGCTCTCCCAGCCAAGAATAGAGCCGTTTCAGAATAGTCTGAAAGTTATCAAGCACTAGGCGGCTGGAAGAATCAAAGTGCCGTACGGAGGAAGACTTCAACGCTGCATGGCTCCGCAAGTATTCCGCCAAATTGTAGTTAAAGCAAGTAATACATACCCGGGAGGAATCCCGAATGGAAGCCAATCTGGCAGCCTCTGCACAGAGCATGGAACTCTTACCAGAGCCGGCACAGCCCTCCACATGCACGCCAACGGGAGACTCCTCCAGCATAGGCAGCACACGGCAGAGAGGCGCAGCAGCTGTATTCAAGATGGAGTTAGCCTCAGCGGCATCCACATACAGCATCAGATTTTGCAGCAGGTAACGGCGCACATCATCCAACTCCTCCTCAGAAGTGGGGTTACCATAGCAGAATAACCGTTCTAGGCGCTCTTGCAGATTATCTTGCAGAACGGATGTTCCGCAAAGATAGAGGCGGTCATACACCTCATCACGCGGCACCGGGCGGTTACAAATGGGAAGAAGCTGTTCGTTGATTGCCTTTTTATCTTTCGGCACCTCTGAGATATTTTGATAATTCTCCACCCGGCCCAGAAGAACGGCAGCACAGCGAAATTCCATGCGGGAAGTGCCAGCAAAACCCCAGCGAAACTTTTTATCCAACTCTTTTCGTAGATATTTTGCGGCAAGGTACGCCTGATTCAGCGGGCTGCCGTGCTTCACGGATTCATAGCGCCCCTCAGGCCTCCTGCGATACCAGAGACCATTTTCCACCTTAGCGTTCAGCCAATTCTTAACTTCTAGCACCAAAATACCACAATTCGGAATAAGCAGAATGAAATCAGCCTCATAGGTAATATGCTCCTCGCGACCGGGCCTGCGCTTATCATCCAGCATATGGCGCCAGCAGTTATGGATTACCGTCCAGTCATCAGGCATCTGTTTGAGTGCATCATACACGATGCGCTCACCCACCTGCCCCATGTCTTTGGAATCAGTTATTACAAACTCTGCAGGAAACATTTTCGCCATAGCATCATTATTCTACACGGTGTCTCACCGTATAGCAAGCAGATTTCCCCGCAAAAGACCGCGAAAATCTGCGGCAAGTACAGTATTTCGGCCTTTACAATCCGCTGCGGGTACTCTATAGTAAGGGTATGAGCAGTATAAAAGTCTCAGATAATATGGAAGCGCTCATCAAGCTGGCGCTGGAAGAAGATTTTGGTGACGGAGACGTGACCTCCACCTATTTTGTACCTGAGGGACTTCAGGCCCGAGCCCTGATGCGTCCCCGCACACAGGGTGTACTCTCCGGAGTAAAAGTGGCTGAGGCCGTATTCCGCGCAGTGGACCCGAGCCTGAAGGTGGAAGTATACCTGCATGATGGAGAAGCCGTATCCCCCGGAGCCATTGTGATGATGATTGAAGGCTCCGCTCGCTCCATTCTGGGAGCCGAGCGAACAGCCCTGAACTTCATTCAGCGCCTCTCCGGCGTGGCAACCATGACGAACAAGTACATGAAAGCCATCGCCCACACAGACTGCAAGCTGCTAGATACCCGCAAGACCACCCCGGGCTACCGCCTTCTGGAGAAGGCTGCCGTGGTGCACGGTGGTGGCAACAATCACCGCTTGGGACTTTATGACCGCGCCATGGTAAAGGATAACCACCTCATGACAGATGGCGACACCGCGCACCTGCAGGCCTGCATCGATAAGCTGAATGCTGATAAGCCGGGCGTGGAAGTAGAGCTGGAGGCAGATAATCTGACACAGGTGGAGGCCTTCCTGAAGCTCCGGGGGGTGGATTATATCCTGCTGGATAACATGAGCCCTGAGGATATGGCTCAGGCCGTCAAAATGCGCGGTAAGAACAAGAAGCCTTATTTCGAAGCCAGCGGCGGCCTGACACTGGAGACAGCTCCGGCAGCTGCAGAGAGCGGCGTGGACTACATGAGCTTCGGCTGCCTGACTCACTCCGTTCCCTCCATGGATTTGGGGCTGGACTTCACGGTGGAGCGCTAACGAACACATGGAGTTAAGCCCGCGAGAAGCACTTATCGTACTTAACCTGATACCCGGGTTGGGCTCAGTGCGCATACAATCCCTGCTGGAGTTCTTTGGCTCAGCAGAGCTAGCACTGGCTGCCCCGGCTCAGGTGCTGGAGCGGGCGCCCCGCATAGGTAGCAAGCTGGCGAGAATCATTGCCAGCTGGAAAGAATGCACCAACGTGCACGCCGAACTGTCCTGCGCGGCAGATTACGGCGTGCGCGTGGTCACCATCACAGATGATGACTACCCCGCAGCCCTCCGTCGCATGGGAGACCCGCCCATTGTGCTCTATGTACGGGGTGAATGGCAGCAGGAGGACGGCGAAAAAAGCGTAGCTATCGTGGGCACTCGCGCGGCCACGCCGTACGGAATGACGATGGCGCGGCGCTTCGGCCGTGAGCTGGCGGATGCCGGCTGCACCATCATTTCCGGTTTAGCTCGTGGGATTGACACAGCTGCACACTGGGGCGCGCTAGATGCAGGAGGGCGTACCATCGCCGTCATGGGCTGCGGAATGGCCAGCATCTTCCCACAAGAAAATGCGGAACTGGTAGATAGCATCTGCCGGGGCCACGGAGCTGTGGTAAGCGAGTTCCCCATGACGCTGAGACCGGGCCGCACCACCTTTCCACAGAGAAACCGAATCGTGGCAGCATGGAGCCGGGCTGTCCTTGTGGCAGAAGCCCCAAACCGCAGCGGAGCCCTGCACACGGCCAGTATAGCAGCTGATTATTACGGTGGCACCGTCTTTGCTATCCCCGGGCAAGCAGACCGACCCACATCTTCCGGGTGCCACGCCATCATTAGAGATGGCGCTATCCTCTGCACTACAGCACAAGAGCTGCTGCAAGATATGCACTGGATAGGCGCCCCTCAGCAGATGGAGCTTTTCCCCTCCGCTCAAAATATGGAAGAAGCTCCGGCAGTGCAGCACCCAAATATCTGCGCAAACCGCGAAGAAATTCTTTCAGCCATATCCGGCGGGTATGATACGCTGGATACGCTCTGTGCGGCTCTTGGCATGGGAGCCATGGAGCTCACACCTCAGCTCATGCGCCTACAAATAGAAGGCAAGCTCATTCCCCTACCCGGAGGACGATATTCCGCCCGGCTGTAACAACTTTAAGTTGACATCATATAAGGCCGCGGGTAGAATGGTGGAAGCATGAAGTTTCTCACCATCACAGCGCTGCTCATAGGCACATGCCTCCTGAGCGGGTGTACGGGGCTGATAGACCTTGCACTGAACAAGAGCATTTCCCCTGAAGTACAGCAGGCGGCCCAAAGCCCGGAAAGCTGGTATACCTTCATGCCTCACCGCGCCCCCGGCTTCTGCCTGCGCACACGCCATGCCATTGTGTGGGAAGATGACAGCATGGACTTGGGCTACTGGAAAGGCCTGCACCCCCAGCCCCCACACCGAGTTCTCATGGAAGCGAGGGGGAACATTTTCATTCTTCACCGGCGTTACGTGTGGGATGGTAACAGCGTGGGCGTCACCACACCGAATGATTTGATGCCTAGTCTCAGGCATGATGCTCTTTACCATGCGCTGAAAGAAGGCGCCCCCATCAGCAGAAGGGCTATAGACAAGGCCTACCGTGAGGATTGCCGCCAGCACGGCAGCGAGATTGGAACTTGGCGCTATTTCTCACTGCGCCTGTTCGGCGGAATCTTCAACAGATTAGGCCAGCACAACACCCTCATCATCGTCCCCACTACTCCGGACACGCCCCCGGCCCCGCTGGAACCGGACCGCCCGGATGACCCGTATGATGACCTCTCCTACACACCGGCATAATTCAGATATGAAGCAATCAGAAATGCTGGGCGGCCCCTTCGCAGCCCGATGGAATTACTGTGGTAACTTCCCATACTCGGAGAAAGATGGCTTCGCCATGCTGAACAGCGGGCGCGCTGCCTTCGAATGCATCCTGCGCAGCATGCCCCGCCCGCGGCGTGTACTGGTTCCCCGCTTTATATGTGATACCATTCTGGAGCCACTCAACCGCCTAGAACTCCCGGTGGAACGTTACACAGTGAATGAGCAGCTTATCCCCTGCCCACCTGCTGATTCCGGCACTCAGGATTTACTACTGCTGGTGAATTACTTCGGGCTCACGGGAGAAGCCGTGCGAGCCGCAGTCCTGAGACACCCGGGCCCGGTGGTGGTGGACGCCACCACCGCTCTGTACTCCGCCCCGCTGCCCGGCATACCCGTGTTCTACAGTCCACGCAAGTTCGGCCCGCTGAGTGATGGCGGAGTGGCGAGTGCTCCCTTCCCGCTGATACTTCCGGATGAAGTAGACTCCTCCATAGAGCGATATCTCGGCCTACTGGAGCAAACGGAGAAAGGTGCTCGTTTTGCAGCTAAGAGCCATCAGGCCGCGGAAGACAGCCTCAGCATGCTCTACCGCCGCATGTCAGATATCACCCGGGAAATGTTAACCATCCCCAACTGGGTAGCAGCAAGCAAACGACGGCTGGAAAACTATGCCGAGCTGCACGCAGCCTTGGCGCCTATCAACCGCCTGCAGCTACCGGCCACCCCGGAAGCCGCCCCCATGTGCTATCCCCTCGTCTGCGGCATCCCCGGGCTGAGAGATGAACTAATTGACGCCGGCATAGCCCTGCCCCTGTACTGGCCGGAGGTCATCGAAGCAACCACGGCAGACGAGCCGGAAAATATGCTGGCTCGCAGCCTCCTGCCCCTACCGTTGGACCATCGCTGCACGCGGCAAGACATGCAGCGCCTCATCAAGCTGATACTGGGTTAACTCCCAGGAATTAATGCCTTACAGCTCGTAGTACGTGTAACCGTTCAAGCCTGTTCGGTAAGCCTCCAGAGCATCCCTGCGCTGGCGCGGAGTAATAAGCCCTTCCTCCACGGCACGCTCCGCCAGAGAGCGGAACTGAGCTACGAGGTCACGGGTCTCATACTTCACGTAGGAAAGCACATCAGCCACACTGTCGCCCTCCTCTTCATCCGTATAAACAGGGCGGCCGTTTTCCAGATGCACGCTCACCACGTTCGTATCACCCAACAGGTTGTGAATATCACCGAGGGTTTCCTGATAAGCGCCTACGAGGAATACGGCCACATAATAGTTCTCCGACCCTTCAAACTCATGCAGCGGGAGGGAGTGTGCCACGTCCTCGCGGTCAATGAAGTTATCCACCTTACCATCACAATCACAGGTGATATCCACGAGCACCGTCTTCTGAGTGGGGCGCTCACAAAGGCGCTGAATGGGCATGACGGGGAAGAGCTGGTCGATAGCCCAAGAATCCGGCATACTCTGGAAGAGGGAGAAGTTGCCGTAGTAGAAGTCCACCATATTATCGGACACCTCTTTAAGGTCCTCGGGGATTTCACTCATCTCTGCAATACGGCGGGAAATCAGCCCCATGATGTGCCAGTAGTACGCCTCACCGACACCACGCTCGCGCAGGCTGGCATTCCCATAGAAGAACTGCATGCGGAGCTGATCGCGGTAGTAGTTGGCATCATTATAACACTCCTGAATATTCTTACGGGAAAGCATGCGGAGCGTTTCATCTAAGGCCTTAAGAATTTCACTGGGATTCTCAGGCAGAGCCGGTGCCTGAGCGTCCTGCCCCGGGGCACTGGCCACATCCAAAATATTGAACACGAGCACAGAATGATACGCAGCCACAGCTCGGCCGGACTCCGTCACCAGCGTGGGATGAGGCACACCGCACTTGGTGCACATCTCGCCCACCACCTCCACGATATCTCGGGCGTACTCCTCAATGGTATAGTTACAAGAGGAATGGAAATTCGTCTGAGAACCATCATAGTCCACTGCAAGACCGCCGCCCATATCCAGCGTGCCCATGGGTGCACCTTCACGCACGAGGTCAATGTACATACGGCAGGCCTCCGTGAGCCCCTCACGCACCACGGAAATGTTCGGAATCTGAGAGCCTTGGTGGTAATGAAGCACCTTGAGGCAGTGCAGTTTGTCAGCAGCTTTAAGAGAATCCACCACCTCAATGACCTGAGCCGTATTCAACCCGAACACGGAGCGGTCACCGGCGGATTCGCTCCAATGGCCGGAGCCCTTAGCTGCAAGGCGCACTCGCACGCCCAGGTTCGGCTCGATGCCCAGCACACGGGCACGCTCCAGAATGGCGGGCAGCTCGTTGGGCATTTCAAGAATGAGGCAGATATTGATACCCATGCGCTGAGCCATCAGAGCAAGGTCAATGAACTCATCATCCTTATAACCATTACACATCAGGAAGGCCTGAGGGTCCTTCATCTGAGCCATGGCGGCGATGAGCTCAGGCTTACTGCCGGCCTCCAGACCATAGTGATAACGGGCACCGTAGGAAACGATTTCCTCCACAATCTCACGCTGCTGATTCACCTTAATGGGGTACACGCCACGGTAAACGCCCTGATAATCCGCCTCCTTGATGGCTTTGATAAAGCTCTGGTTCAGCTCATCAACGCGGGCTCGCAACAGGTCTCGGAAGCGCAGCAGAACGGGAGCATCCGTGCCGCGCTCAGCAAGGCCGCGCATAATGGTATGCAGACTCACCGCACGCTTCTCGCCATCCGTATCAACGAGGTTCACCGTCACCTCACCATTTCTGGAGACGCCGAAATATCCGTTACTCCAGGAATCAATACAGTATAACTCTGCAGAATCCGCCGCCGTCCAGTTCTTTACTTTACGCTTAGTGATGGTGGTGTGTTTACGCAATGCCATAGTACTTCACATGGTTGAGGTGTGCGCGCGTTATATACCATAAGCGCACGATTGTCAATCAGGAAGTGCAATTTTTCCGGCTATAATGTCTCAATCAATGCTGCGGCCACAGCGCCGGAGGTGTTCCACTAGCACACGCGCGAAGTCTGAGGCCGTCTCTGACACATCCTGAACAGAGTGGCTCGAGGGCACGATTGTCTCCGTTCCCCACGGGATGTGGCTGGACCAGTACGGCACAACGCCATCAGAGCTATTAGGGGTATCGCCGTCGCCTTCGTCTCCAATAATAGAATGAGTCGGCACGCGAAGCACCTCCAGCCCGTGCAGCCCTTTGATGGAGTAACTATCCGGCGCGAGCTGATTCACGCTGGTGAACGCCTCCGTGAGAAGCGCAGGATTCAGCAACACCGTGTCCTGCTGAAGTGTCGCAATGTTAATGACCTCCTCTATAAGATTCTGAGGCAGACGCACCAGCTTCATGAGCGCCGTAACAATACGATAACGAGCCAATGGAGCACCACGGTGCGGCGTGGCCATATACACCACCATACCGGCCTTCACCGGGCGGAAGTAGAATGCACGCCGGAAGTAATCTCCGCGATCTATCGGCAGCGGTTCATTCACATAGCGCGCATCCATATATTCACCCAAGCGCGGGCGGTCTCGCAGCATGAGCCAAGGCTCCGTGCACTGGCTATAATGCGTAATCAAGCCACCCATAGAGTGCCCCACCAGCACCATATTATCCCAGTTTTTATTCCGGCCATGAGGATCCAAGCGCCTACGCACCTCCGCAAGGGATTCACGATATTGCGCGGCTGTGAGAGTCCACGTCACACCGGTGGCATAATTGAAGTACCAGAACTGATAATTACGGCGAATAACCGGGTCACACATCAAGCGGTTCACCAGATTATCGAAGGTACCTGCACTGGAGAGAAGGCCGTGCGTCAAAATCACAGGAATCTTATTCGGATCATACTCCTCCATACAGGAAAGCCCGCTTACATCACGCAGCTCCTGCGGGCGCAGCATTCCGAGCATGCGATCTTCCTTTACCCGGGTAAGGTTCCAGTAAATCTCAATAGCCGCCGAAAAATCCCCGGCCAGCGAGTGGCGCCTCCCCTGCAAGGTGATATAATCCGTGGCATTGCGGTTAATTAGGCGTAGTTTCGGGCGGGACGCAGGTGAGGGCGAAAACTCGAGAACGGCCGTGATGTTAGCGACTGTACCACGCGTACGAATAGGGTTCTTGCCCTCAATCTTATCGACATTTTCTGCCGGAATAATACCAACCATAGGCAAGCCAAGGCCGGGTATCATGAAGTGCTCGCTAAGTGAGTGCGTACGGATATCAGCCGCCGGCACCATATCCTCAAAAATATCCCGAAGCAGCAAATGTGCGTCCCGCCTCACGTCATGCAAATCAATTCCGGGTATCTCATAATTATGGTTTCCCTCACGGAATGCGCGGTGCATATCCGCACGGTAACGGCGCATCATCAGCAGCAAGGCCCGATTATACCCAGACACATGGCGGCTATACTCCTCTGATGAAATCCCCGGCTTCTGAAGGGCAAACCAGCTGCTACGCATCTGAGCCATCAGCTCGGCATCAGGCTCTCGCTCGCGAAGCCGCTCGCTCACATACGGACTCGGCACCAGTGGCGCAGAACAGCCATCCAGAAAGACGGCGCTGAGTGATACACCGGCAAAAAGGCACAGCCGTTTCAGAAGCGAGAATTTTATCATACGCCTATTCTACTCAGCCAAATTCCGTGAGTCAAGGAGTTAATTCAACAGATTAATCTAACACCCCGCCACGTTTCCATGGCGGGGTGTTAAGATTAGAGATTGAACCTAATGAACGCCTCATGGAGCAGGATTAATGGTGACGGGCACCTTAATCTCCGGCAGGCCTTCAGGCTTCACCGTAATGGTAGCCGTACCGGTCTCACCGGGCTTACTGCGCACCACGGCAAGAAGACGACCGTTGAAGAAGCGCTGGTTAGTATCCTGCATGCATGTCCAGTCCGTGGGGTCACCATTACAGAAACCGGCAAGGACTGCAGGCCCTTCGATGGAGAAGCTCACCTTGCGGCTGTCAATAGGCATCACGTTCCCCTCAGCATCCGTCAGAGTAAGTGAGATGAAGGACAGGTCATGACCATCAGCCACGATGGTGTCACGATCCACCTCAGCCTTCACAGCGGCCGCATCACCGGCCGTCACACGGCGGGCAGTAGCCCAAGGCTGTCCGTTCTTTCGCACCACCACTTCCACCACGCCGGGCTCATATACCACATTTTCCCAAGTGAAGCGGTACTGATTACGGCTCACCACCAGAGAGCGGTCCTTCTGAGTGAAAGTGGGGCCATCACCACGACGGCGCACGCCCTGACTGCGGCCATTCACGAAGAGCTCAGCCTCATCACCACTGGTGAATACCATCACAGGAGTGGTGCGGCCCTCATGGCCTCGCCAATTCCAGTGCGGCAGGATGTGAGCCTGAGGCACATCAGGATTCCACTGACTCTGATAGAGGTAGTAAATATCCTTCGGGAAGCCGGCGAGGTCAATAATACCGAAGTAGGAGCTGCGGCTAATGGCCCGGCTGCCCATGGCAGCATATTCGCGCATGATAGCCTCACGCTCTGCGGCCGGCAAGTGTTTGATGTTGTTCTCGATAGAGGCGTCCTGATTGTAAGGAGTGGGCTCGCCGAGGTAATCGAAACCGGTCCATACATACTCACCGGCAATATCCGGAGCAAGAGTATGGGCATGCATTTCGATATCCGGGCTGTTACCCCAGTGCGTACTGGCCAAGCCATAAGCACTCACCTGATGCGGCACAAAGCCGGGCTTGAAATAGCCACCGCGCACGCTCCAATCCAGCGGGAAGTTGTACGTATCACGCGTACCGACGCAAGAGCAGGTCTCGGAGCCATAATAGGGCATATCGGGATGCGTGCGGCGGAACAGGGAGTACAGATGCGGCTTATAGTTGAAGCCATACACGTCCACCGTCTGCTCAAAGCCATTGCGGAAGGCGTTCTGGTCATTACAGCCCACGGTATAGGGGCGAGTCACATCATAACGGCGAATCTCGTTACGCAGGCTATGAGCGATGCGAAGATTGAAGGCATTCCACTCCTCAGCCTCGCGCACAGCTCTAGCCAAGCGGCCGGGGTTGGGATAACGATTATTTCTGTTGGCGCGAATGGCCTCCACATCAGTCATGGTCTGCTCCATGATTTCGTTACCACCACTCCATGCGATAATGCAGGGGTGATTACGATCACGCAACATGAAGTTGCGCACGTCCCTCTCCCACCATTCATCCCAGTAAATGTGGTAACCATTCACCTTCTCGTACTTCTGACGCTTCCATATATCAAAGAGCTCATCAATGACGAGAATACCATGCTTATCGCACAAATCCAGCACCTCCGGAGCGGGAGGATTATGAGTCATGCGGATAGAGTTACACCCCATGGCGCGCAGAAGTTCAATCTTACGCTCATAAGCACGGGCATGGAAAGCAGCACCCAGAGCACCAAGGTCATGGTGCTCACACACGCCCTGCAGGCGCACGCGCTCTCCATTCAGGAAGAAGCCTTCTTTGCGCCACTCAATAGTGCGCACACCGAAGGTCGTCTCTTTGCGGTCAATCTCAGAACCATCCATGAGCACGCGGGTCTGAAGTTTGTAGAGATTGGGCGTTTCACAGCTCCAAAGGCGGGGATTCGCGATGCGAAGCTCCTGCTCCACCACGTTCTCGGAATGAGGTGCGATGGTAATAGTAGAAGGTGCAGAGGCAGCCCCTTCCACCGTCTGATGCACGGTAACGGAAGCCGGAGCATCACTGGTGTTCTTCACTGTAGTCTGCACTTTCACCACGGCATAATCTCGAGTAACCTCAGGAGTGGTGACATATGTAGGCCACTGAGTGAGGTGTACGGGGCCCGTGCGCTCCAGCCACACGTGGCGGTAAATACCGGCACCGGGATACCAGCGAGTGGACAGCGGCAGGTTACTAGCCATTACTGCCACGAGATTATCCTCCCCGGGCTTGAGGAAGGGCGTAATGTCCACACGGAAAGAGTTATAGCCATATACCCATTCACCGGCCTTCTGACCGTTCACATAAATCTGCGGGCGTGACATAACGCCATCGAAGTCCAGATACCAGCGCTGAGTGGCGGGATCAAAATCGGCAGGCACATCAAAGTGCTTGCGGTACCAGCCCCAGCCATTCCAAGGGAGCTTACCTGTTTCATTCGGCTCAGAGGCCAAGAAGGGGCTCTCGATGGCCCAGTCATGAGGAAGCTGCACATCCTTATACCCAGCCTCACTGGCATTCACCTCAGCGTGAACGAGAGCTCCCGGTCCACGGCGCGCTTTCAGCGGAGTATTATCAGCACCGGTAAAGAGCACCTCGCGCACGCTCATCCACTGGCGAGTGTTTGTTCCACTGGGCACCGTAACAATGATGTAACGAATGGCTGTAGGCTCCGGCATTTCCACGAAACTGGCGGCCTGACCGCCCTGATTGAAGGATAGCTCGAAGTTCTTGCTTTCGTCCTGACAAACGACCTTAATATGCACATCAAAGGTACTGGGTTGCTCCCAGTATACAAGGAAAAGCTTAACAGGGTCCTCAAAACCGGGGGCAATGACAAGCCTGTGGCCGCTCTCGGAATTCGGAGCGCACCAACGGGTATCCATGTTACCATCCACAGCATATGAGGCGGGGTGTCCACCCTGATAGGCATCGGCCCACGCGGGTGAACCGGCGTCTGCAGGATCATAGCCTCCAAAGTATCTGAATTTCCAGCCGAAGTCAAACGTCTCACGTTCGCCGGCCTGCAATGCTGCACAGCTCAGCGCCATCAGTGGGATTATGTATTTTGCTATCATGGCTTTTGTTAAATAACTATAACGCGCGAACGCGTTCCGTACTATTTAGCATATTCATCACCGCATGGCAAGCAAAAAAAAATGCGCGCCCACGGCTCGGTGAGCCGGAGCGCGGAAAGAAAAAACTACGAAAACCCGCCTCAGACAGCGTTTTACTCCTTAGCAATAATCAATCCTGATTTTCCAACCAATTGACTACCCCTGTGCCAATAGTCCGGGCAAGCTTACGAGCATTAGTATCATTCCGGATAAACGTGACATGGCCGCGATTATTCACATACACAGCCTCAAAGACGATTGCCGGAATACCGGCTTCATCCAGAGCGTTCATCCAGCCGGCAGATGGCTGAGAACCAATATAACGGGGCAACACGCTAATCCCCTTCCCGGCGTTCGGCATGCCTCCGGGGCGGTCCAAAATATCGCGTCGCATAGCTTCACATACACTTTCAGCGAGAGCATTACCATGGCGACGGTTACAGATAATCAGCCCCCTCGGCGGCGTGGTACTCCATGAGTTGCCCACGCTGTTAAGATGAAGGAACACCACACAGCGAGCCGCAAGATCAATCGCATAGTCCGCACTCACCATTCCACAGCCAATGTGCTCGGGATAATGAGTGGAAGGATAACGCTTCGCGCCACGGTCCGGGCGGTTCAGCTGCACCACACCAGCGGCCTCACAGGCTTCCGCAATGGCTATTTTCGTAGGAGCATTGCCGCGATTGACTATCACACAGGAGTACCCGGCTTCCTCAATGGCGGCCTTCACCTCCCCGGCGTACATACTCCAAAACTCATACTCATTCACGGAACCATCCGGCGCCCCAGCTCCACGGGAGGTGGACTGGTGCCCAATATCTAACACGACAGGGTGCGAACTCGCAGCATCGCTCACTCCAGTCAGTGCGACCAGAGCTAACAGCAGGGCACTACACTTCTTCTTCAAAGATAAAATCATCATATCTAGTATTTATCCGGTTGCGCCGGCTTTCTTCAGTATATCATTCAAAAGTACAGCAAAGCTTATTAATACGAACGGCAAGGCCACTCACCGCCGCCTCTCCTCATCATTGAGGCTGCAGAGAAAAGTATATCAGAGCAGGCACATCTGAAGGCTCAGTACCTTTAGGCACCGGGAGGAATGCATACTCTCCGTAATCCAGATAAAGCACAGCGGAATCCTGGCAGAGAGTAAACGGCATACGGCGGATACGCGGCCGGGGCGCCTGAGGATTTTCAGCATATCGTGCCAACAGCGACAGCACCCTTTGGCGGTCCTGTTCCGTATTCAGCGGGCAGATATACAAATCAATCTCCCCGGGGATATCAAAGTGAGGGCGGAGCGTAAAGCGGCGCGTGCGGCGAACATGACTGAGAGCAAAATATGTGAGAGAGGAATCACAGCTTACTTTGAAGTCACCTTCCGGCAAATTAAATGAGTGAAGATGCGTCCCTTGCTCCTTCGGTGTACTGGCCAGCACCCCTTCAGCGCGAGCGCTAGCACTCAGCCATTCAGCCCGAGCAGAATTACTATCCCCATGAACTGAGGAACAGCTCACAACAAGCAAACTGCGGTTTCCGGATAAATAATCAAACCAGTATTCCAATGGGCGGCACACCAGCAGAACCAGCAGCAGCACCCATACATCCCACCAGTGCCTCAGCCATGAGCACCTAACTTTAACATTACCCGAATCAGGAAGAGGCTGTTCCTTCTGAACCTCTGAACCAGCTTCCCCAGCCTTAGCGGATTTAGTCGCGCGATAACGCCGCCATTCTATCCAGCCCCAGTACAACAGCAAGACAGTCGCTACACATCCTATAAGCCAGCATCCACCCTCTGATACCCCAAACAGCCACGGGGAAGCATACCAGATTCCATATAAATTACACTCCCAGCTGTACACAGACTCGGCCAAAATACCAAGCTCTACGAAGACAAACATCAGCAGCACCAGGCGACGCGAGGTGATAAGCCAAGGTTGGCGCAGAAATTTGAGCAGGGGCTCCATCATTAACCACTATTATAGAAGGAGAATACGCAGATTGTCAACGCCAAAACAACCGCAAAAAACAAAAAAGGGAGCTTTTGCCCCCTAAAATCAGCGTTTTCAGCCTAATCTGCGTCCGAAAACAGCAGAAGAGCGGCCACTAGCCTCCAGCAAGGCCCGACGCGCAGCGGGAAGAACATCACGGGAAAGCTCTGCATACCCCAACCTATCACGGAAGTATGCCACAGCACTCTGGGAAATGGCGAAAATCCATTCAAAGCCGAGATGACGTGCCTGCTCTTCCACGAAGCGGCACATAGCACGACCATACCCATGGCCTTCGTAATTCTTTTTGATAAAGAGGCAGCCAAGCTCAGCACAGCCATTCTCGGTATATGGATAAAGGGCCACGCAACCGACAATGGTATCATCCAGCGTATATACGTAATAGCTCTCCAGCTTTTCACGAATGCTTTCGTACGTGCGCTCCACCAATTTGGCGTCCACCACACAGCGAGCAATCATGGAAAGCAGTTCGGGGATATCGTCCTCCTTCAGAGCGCGAATCTCGTAGTAAGAGTCCGTGTGCACCATGGTGCCCACGCCTTCCTCCGAGAAGATTTCATCCAGCAACACGCCGCGGTGCAAACCATCCAGAATATGCACGCGAGGAATCCCTCTGCGGCAGACTTCCGCCGCCTGCATCAGCACCTCCGCATGGGTGCAGTCTGCACATGTATCAGCCGACACCTCACTCTCACGTATAGCAAAAATGGGCTGCCCGCTTCGGCACGGCACACCGGCCACCTGGAGAGAGATGTATTTGGCTGCACCAAGAGCCACAGCTAGAGATACGCTGCCCTCATCAAAGCGGCCACCGGTACCGGAAGCCACAATGGCCACCTGACGCCGCTGTACAATTTCCTCCACACGAGCCACCACAGGAGCACCGTCAGAGAGCGGCTGTTCCGCAGCAGCTGCATGCACCTCGCACGTGCCGGCTCTGCGCAGCAGCTCAGAAGTATCATTTCCTTCCGCAACCAGCACAAGGCGTACACCAATCTCATGCAGGGCGTCCACATCCAGCAGCGCGTCCACCAGCGCCTCCGCGGCCAGCAGCTCGTGGCAGATATGCACCACGAAGAGGCGACCGCGAAAGTATGGTACGTATTCCAGAACAGAACGGACGTTCATACCGCGCCGGGAGTGGATAAAACCGGATTTTATTTACTCTGCTTTATCAGAAGATGAGGCAGGATCCGCAATAAGGTCGGCTTCATCAGCCTCACTCATCGCCATGACGGCGGGATTCGTCTCACGCTTAATTTTCCCCATTACCTTCTTGCGGGGCATGGTCAGCTTCTTTTCAGCCTTCATGCGCACGCCGGGCATGGGAGCGCCACCGCTCACGCTCATACCATCAGGCATGGCGGAAAGCTCCTCCTCAGGGGCAGGAATGGGAGCGGGCTCAGGCAGGATATCCTGCGCGGGAGCAGCAGCACGAGCACGGGCGGCAATCTGGCTCATCTGCTCACGCAGCATAGACAGCAGGTCACCATTACCCAGAATATCCGTTACGTCAGCAGATTCCTCATCAGCATTGCTGGAGGGCAGAGAGGCGAGGAAGTCCTCGAAGGCGTTCAGGTTTGTGGTGCTGCGGAAGAGGTTATTGAGAATCTCAAACTGGATATTGTTCATGAGGGTCTCAAAGATATCATAAGCCTCGCGCTTGTACTCCACGAGGGGGTCACGCTGCCCCTGAGCACGCAGGCGTACACCTTCACGAAGAGCGTCCATGTCCGTGATATGCTGCTGCCAGAGCTTATCAATGGCCTGAAGCATGATGGAACGCTCCATCTGATCCACACGGTCAGAGCGCTCGCCGGCCACCTTCTTCTCATACATCTCACGCACCTTAGCTGTGATAATCTGAGCGGCTTCGTCCGGAGTTTTGGAAATGAAGTCAGCATCACCCTCACTCCAGCCGAAGGGGAATGTGGAGTTCACCCACTGCAGCAGGTCCGTACGGCGCACTGTGCCGGTGTTATCCTCATTCAGGTAGAGATCACACTTGGTGTTGGTACCCTCTTCCAGCTGCTCGTAAATCATCTCACGGGGTTCCTCGCAAAGGAGAGCCTCATTACGCATACCGTAAACGATGGTACGCTGCTGATTCATGACATCATCATAATCCAGCACGTGCTTGCGCCACATGTAGTTACGCTGCTCTACTCGCTTCTGAGCGCCTTCGATAATCTTGTTCATGAGGCCGCTTTCCACTGCCTCACCTTCCTCCATACCGAAGCGGTCCATCACGCGGGTCATGCGCTCACTGCCGCCAAAATTACGCATCAAATCATCCTCAAAAGAGAGGAAGAACTGGGAGGCACCGGGGTCACCCTGACGGGAACAGCGGCCACGCAGCTGGCGGTCGATACGGCGGGATTCATAACGCTCCGTACCCAACACAAACAAACCACCCAAATCAGCCACGCCTTCACCCAGCTTAATGTCCGTACCACGGCCGGCCATATTTGTGGACACGGTCACGGCACCACGCTGACCTGCACGGGCCACGATTTCAGCTTCGCGCTGGTGGTTTTTGGCGTTCAGCACTTCGTGGGGGATGCGAGCGCCAGCAAGCATGCGAGAGAGCGTCTCGGACGCAATCACGCTAGCTGTACCCACAAGCACCGGCTGCCCCTTAACGTGCAGCTCCTTAATCTTGGCCACCACGGCGTTAAACTTCTCACGACGAGTCTTGAAGATAAGGTCATTGTAGTCCTGACGGATGCAAGGACGGTTCGTCGGAATAGGCAGCACGTCCAGCTTGTAGATATCATGGAACTCAGCGGCCTCCGTCTCAGCAGTACCGGTCATACCGGCAAGGCGGGAATACAGGCGGAAGTAATTCTGGATGGTGATGGTAGCATAGGTCATGTTTTCGGCCTCCACTTCCACACCTTCCTTGGCTTCCACAGCCTGATGCAAGCCTTCGCTCCAACGGCGGCCGGGCATTTCACGGCCGGTATTCTGGTCAATGATGATAACCTTGCTGTCCTTCACCACATATTCCTTATCCTTTTCGTAAATGGTGTAGGCCTTCAGCAGCTGACTAATGGTGTGCAGGCGGGCAGCGTTCTCATCCAAGCGCTTAATGAGCGTGGACTTTCGGGCCTCCCTCTCACGCTCAGTGAGCGTTTCATCCTCATCAATGTTCACGAACTCGGTGCCAAGGTCCGGCAGCACGAAGTTCTCAGGATTCCCGGGGCTAATGAGCTCACGGCCCATTTCCATGAGATCCGCATCGTGAAGTTTCTCATCAAGGCAGAAGTAAAGTTCTTCCTTCAGCTTGAAGAGTTCGAGCTTACGGGGATCCTGCAGCAGGAAGAGTTCGTACTTCTCCACCATGCGGCGCATCTCCACATCCTCCTGAGAGCGCATGTAAGCGCGATTTCTCGGCATACCGAGCTTCACCTTGTACAGACAACGGCCAGCAGCCATGGCATCACCCTCCTTAGCATACTTCTTAGCTTGGGTCATCAGGCTGTTGCACAGCTCAATCTGAGCCTTCACCACCTTCTCAATGAGGGGCTTAAGCACATCATACTGCTGCTCACGCTCCACCACGGCAGGGCCGGAAATGATGAGCGGGGTACGAGCTTCGTCAATAAGAATGGAGTCCACCTCGTCAATGATTGCGAAGTAATGACCACGCTGCACCTGAGCGCTGCGGGTGGAGGCCATGCCATTATCACGCAGGTAGTCGAAGCCGAATTCAGCGTTAGTACCGTAGGTGATATCACATGCGTACATCTGGCGGCGGAGGTCGTTGGGCATCATGCTCTGAATGCAGCCCACCGTCAGGCCAAGATACTTGAAGAGCGCACCCATCCACATGGAGTCACGGCGGGCGAGATAATCATTCACCGTCACCACGTGTACCCCCAAACCGGTCAGAGCATTCAGGTAAACAGGCAAGGTAGCCACGAGGGTCTTACCTTCACCCGTGGCCATCTCAGCGATGAAACCGCGGTGCAGCGCAATACCGCCAATCAGCTGCACATCAAAGTGTACCATATCCCACTTAATGGGAGTACCACAAACATCCACCTCCGTGCCGCACAGGTTACGAGCAGCGCACTTGGCCACAGCAAAAGCCTCAGGCATAATCTGCTCCAAGTACTTGGCACGCAGCTTGTCAAACTTGGGCTCAATCTCAGCAAAAGCCTTCTTACCGGCTTCAATGGAATCCGGGGTTGCCTCCACGGTGGGAAGCTTAGGGAAGATATCACTCAGCGCGGAGAAGCGAGTATTAAGAGTTTCAGCATAAGCCTTAAGCTCAGCTTCAGAGGAAGAAAGAATCACACCGCGGGTGGGCAGGTCAATGGGGGTGAAGCGGTGCAGATACTTCTGCCACTCAGCAGTCTTGCCCACCAGAAAATCGCGATCCTTTCCCTGCCAGCTCTTTTCAATATCAAGCATCTTTTTCACGATGGGGCGCAGCTTGCGCACTTCGCGCTGGTTCTTGGAACCCACGATTTTATTCAGAATCCACTTAATCATTATCTTTGACGGTTAAAATTGACGGTAAAGCGAGCCCGGGCGGCACACGCGGTCGCGAATTGTAGCACAATCAACCGGATGAAGCAAGCACAACCCCAGATTTCAGCCCCTCACGTTGTGTCATGAAAGAATTACCTACATCCGCGTTCTATTTTACGCTTGCCTGCTCACAGCCGCTCTGATAGACTGTAGAGCATGAAAAAGCTCTGCAACACATTCATTATTTCACTTGCTGCGGCCATAACTTGCACTCCTTCGGCCCAAGCTGATTGGGATTCCATATGGGGTGAAGTGGAATCGATCGGAAGAGATGCCCAAGAGCTGGGTGAACGCGCCTGGGAAGAAGCAAAAAATGAATGGGATAAGCTGGATATCAACCACGAACTTCTACAGGCTTTCGGTGGGAATGTGGATGAACAATCCGCCCTCGTGGGCCGATTCTATGATTTGAAGCGCCCGGTGGAGGGCAGCGGAGCCCGCCCGCTGAGCAGGCAGCAAGTCGTCGAGCTTTTTCATAAGTTCAATGAAAGAGACTGGAATCAGGGCCTGCTGGAAAACTATTATTCCCCGGCCGTGCGACTCTACGCGCCGTACTTCTACCTGCCCCGCTGCCGCGCAGCATACGGCCCGGAAGCTTTCCAATGCAACGAAAACGAGGACGCCCCTAAAGTGCAGCCCTCTGACTGGGTGGTGATATACCGCGGCGTGGTCACGGCCCCGAAGAGCGGCACCTTCCGCTTCGTCGGCATGGGTGATGATGTCATCATGGTACGCTTTGACAACAAGCTCGTACTGGAAAGCGGCTGGAGCATTCCCTCCCGCAATAACATGACTCTCGGAACAGACCGAGCTTACCAGCAAGAGATTACCTCCCGCCGTGCAAGGCGCGCCATTTACCAGTACGAGTCCACCCCGCACTGGAACCGCATGCTGGGCGGCATCCCCAGCGGCACGCCATTCCGCGTACAGGAAGGTAAGAGTTACCCCATTGAGATTCTTGTCTCCGAAATTCCCGGTAACGAGTTCGGCTTCTGCCTTCTCATTGAGGAGCTCCGTAATGCCGGACGCGCCCGCTACGGTATTGTCCCGCCGTCAGAATCTCCTACGCTGCACCTCTTCCGCACGAATGATTCCCTGCCCTCCCCCCGCAACATTTCCAGAGCACTTACCCGAGGCAGCGTAGATTACAGCATCAACAACAGCACAGAGGGCCCTCCTTTCCGCGAGGATAGCCTCATCTGGCGTGTCAATTTCGATGAAGCTGAAAAACAGGGACTCTTTGCCTCTCTCTTCGGCAAAATCACCGGCAGAAACCGCGACACAGCCATGGGCACCTCCCGTCGCGAGGATGAACAGCAGGAAAAATCGCAGGAAGACTCCGATAACGAGCAGAATAACTCCGGCGGCCTGCGTGGCCGCATCTTTGGCTGGTAACGAACTCCTCTAAAACATGCGCCCACGCCGCCATTTCATCTATGACGGCGTGGCTTTTTTGTGGCAGCATGAGTCAAACCGGCCATTTCTCCTTGTCATGGTAGGAATAACGTGTTACCATGTCGCCACACGCTAATAATTCAACAGATATGAACAGAGACACCATATGCGTACAGAGCGGTTGGCAGCCTAAGAAGGGCGAGGCCCGTGTGCTGCCGATATTCCAGTCCACCACCTTTAAGTACGAGACGAGCGACCAGATGGCCCGCCTGTTCGATCTGGAGGAGGCTGGCTTTTTCTACACCCGCCTTCAGAACCCCACGAATGAATGCGTGGCTAAAAAGATAGCAGAACTGGAAGGTGGCGTAGCAGCCATTCTGACCGCCTCCGGTCAGGCAGCGTCCTTCTACTCCATCTTCAACATCTGCGAAGCCGGTGATCACTTCATCTCCACAAGCGCCATTTACGGCGGCACATACAACCTCTTCGCCGTTACCTTCAAGAAGCTTGGCATCGAGGTAACCTTCGTGGACCAAGACGCACCGGAAGAAGAAATCCAAAAGGCCTTCCGCCCGAACACCAAGTGCATCTTCGCAGAGACAATCTCCAACCCCTCCCTTCAGGTGCTGGATATCCGCAAGATGGCTGACATTGCACACAAGAATGGCGTACCGCTCATTGTGGACAACACCTTTGCCACCCCCATGAACTGCCGCCCCTTTGAGCACGGCGCAGATATCGTGATGCACTCCACCACCAAGTACATGGATGGCCATGCCACTCAGGTGGGCGGTGTTGTGGTGGATGGTGGTAACTTTGACTGGGCGGCCAACGCGGACAAGTTCCCCAGCCTTACCCAGCCTGATGATTCCTACCACGGGCTGGTGTACACGGATGCCTTTGGCAAGGGCGCCTATATCACCAAGTGTACCGTGCAGCTCATGCGTGATTTAGGCTCCATCCCCTCCCCCATGAATGCCTTCCTGCTGAACCTCGGGCTGGAAACTCTCCACCTGCGCGTACCCCGCCACTGCGAGAACGCCCAGAAGGTGGCCGAGTATCTGGAAAAGCAGCCGGACGTGGCATGGATTAACTACGCAGGTCTGCCCTCCAACCGCTACTACGAGCTAGCCCAGCGCCAGTTTGACGGTGGCCGCACTTGCGGCGTGGTAACCTTCGGCATCAAGGGTGGCCGCGAGCGCGCCATCAAGTTCATGGATAGCCTGAAGCTCACTTCTATAGTGACCCACGTGGCTGATGCCCGCACCTGTGTGCTGCACCCTGCCAGCCACACGCACCGCCAGCTGACGGATGAGCAGCTTATTGAAGCCGGCGTGAAGCCGGACCTCATCCGCTACTCCGTAGGCATCGAGGCCGCTGAGGATATCATTGCTGATCTCCAGCAGGCTTTCGATGCCATCCAGTAAGCCATAAGCCGTATAATTTACCCATAAAAAAGCCGCAGCACTCAGCTGCGGCTTTTTTATTATAGTTACAAATGAGAAGAACGGTATCAGCGACGCACACTGGGTGTAACCTGCTTGCGCTCGCCGTTCACCACCACAGTCACCGGAGAGGGATTCGGAGTGGTAGTAGTCAGGAGGTAACGCGTCACCTTACCATTACGCCATTCCATATCCACGGTGACATTACCGCGGGCACGAATGCCGCGCACATGACCATTCGCCCATGAGGAAGGAATGGACGGCAGAAGCTCAATGACACCGGCATGGCTCTGAACGAGCATCTCGCTCATACCGCCGGTCATACCATAGGTGCCGTCCATCTGCATGGGCGGATGGTTACCGAACAAGTTATCCAGCACATTATAGCGGATATAGTGCTGCACCATGCTGTAAGCCTTATCAGCATTACGGAAGCGAGCCCAGAGTGCCGTACGCCACGGCCAGGTCCAGCTGCGACGGTTATCTCTGGTGAGCCCGCGAAGCTCCAAGCTCTTCATGGCAGCCTGAGCGAACTCGGGAGTACGCTCCATGCTGATGGAGGTACCGGGGAACACGCCGATGAGGTGTGAGGTGTGGCGCTGGCCGCTCACCATGTTCGGGCGGTCTACAATCCACTCCTGCAGATAACCATCACGGCCGATGCGGTTCCCCACGAGGCGGTCTCGCTTGGCCGCCAGCTGAGCGGCCCACTCTGCATCCACCCCCAGAATAGTGGCGGCACGCACCGTGTTATCAAAAAGCTCCCAGATGAGCTGCTGATCATGAGCACAGCCATCTTCCAGCGGGCCCCACTCGTGAGACCAGCCCATGGGGCATACCAAAGCGCCCTCCTTAATTTCAGCAAGTTCGGGGTGTTCCTCCACACGCAGCTCCTGCACGGGGCGATTCTCATTCTGGCGAGTCTGCAGGCCGCGTCCCTGTGCGCCTACCTCCTTGAGCTCATCTTCCCAGAAATGGCAGATTGTCTTCAGCATGGGATATGCAACCTCTCGCAGGTAGGTCTCGTCCTGAGAATACAGGTAACGGTCCCAGATATGGAGAGCATACCAAGCATTGACAGGAGGATTCCACTTCACCCAGCCACCAGCGCCCCAGGGATTCTGGGAAATACGCGTGGTCCAGCCGCGCACATTTTCACCGAACTGCTTGCGTGTGGACTCGGATAGAGGCTGCTCCATGGCACGAATGAAGTCAATAAGAGGCTGATGACACTCAGAAAGGTTGGCAACCTCAGCGCCCCAGTAGCACATCTGGAGATTGATGTTGTTATGATAGTCACAGGCCCAGGGAGCATGCACCTTATTATTCCAAATACCCTGCAGCGTTACAGGCAAGTTTCCGGGCTGAGAACTGGAGATAAGCACATAACGGCCGTAATTATAGATAAGCTCCTCCAAATCCGGGTCAGCCGTAGGCAGGCCTCGATCGTAGCGAGTACGGTATGACGTAAGGCGCAGATCCGTAGGGGAATCAGCCAAAGGACCGACAGTTTCACCGAAATCCACGCTCACACGATTGTAGAAAGAGGCAAAATCCCGGCGGTGATTCTCACGAATAGCAGCTACCCCCTTTTCCAGAGCAGCGCTAAGCACACGGCTGTTATGAACAGCGGGATCCTCACCGCGCCAGTGGTCAGCATAGCTCATTTTGTAGTTGGTTGCCAGCGTCACATAAATCTCCACGGCATCAGCTCCGCTCACTTCAACGTACGGCAGGTGCGAGGGAGCGCACGCAGCAAACATGGCATCCTTGCGGCCACCATAGGATACCTGCACCTCAGCCCGCGGGAGATGCAAGCGTGCAGAGCCGCCTCTCGTGCGAACATGCATACGCCCTTCGAACACCTCACCATTTGCCAGAGTACCACGCATGATGAGCGTGTTATCACCATCCTGACTGTACTGCACGTTATGATAAGGAGCCAGCGCGATATTGGCCGTGAGGCCGCCCGGCTTATCAACCTGGGCCGTGTATACCATCACATCATCAGGGCGGCTGACAAAACAAGTACGAGTATGCTTCACACCCCGGGCGGAGAAACTGGTCACAGCTTCAGCGCGGCGCAGATCCAGCGAGCGCCTGTAGTTCTCAGTATCGCCGGAAAAGGCATATGCCACATAAAGATTGGCAAAAGGCTGATAGCTACCGAACTGCTCTCTGCCGGATACGGGGCCATACAAATAATTCTTACCGTTTCCGGGAGTGTTCTCACCGCCACTCCAAAGGCTCACTTCATTCAGCACAACACAATCCAGATGGTCACCACCATACACAGTGCCACCCACACGACCGTTACCCACGGGGAGAGTCTGGCTTTCCCATGTATCACGATTGGCTTTTCCTGGCAGGTTTTCTGTATTGTGCGGCACAACTGTCCATGGCAGCGGTGTGTTCGGCACCACAGCCGGCTGTCTATACCACAAGTGATTAGATGATGACAAATCACCGGCGGCCAGCGCTGCGCCGGCGGCAAGTGATAATCCCATGTTTATATATACTCTCTTCATAAAATACGATGAGTTAGTAAAAAGATAAAAAACTTAAAATTATGTGGGGAATATGAGCTCCACCCTCAGCGGAACTTCGCCAAGCGTCAGCACGGCTCCATCCGTCAGCTGGAGCTGAGGACAGTGGTAATCCACCCTCGTGGAGTTCACAAAAACACCATTCATGGAGTTTACATCGGACACAACAAGCCCGAGATGGTTGATTTCCAAACGGGCATGCATACGAGACACACTTTCATCCTCCAGTGCAACTTCACACATGCGGGCATCTCGTCCAATAATGACGCCCCCCTCTTTCACTAAGCTGCTGAAAGGCACATCGCACTCCCACGGCGAGCCATCACAAAGCATTCCGTAAATGCGCAATACCCCAACCGCGGGCATTTCAGCCTCCGCGGCTTCTCGCCCTATACCTATAGCACCGCTGGCAGACGGAAGACCTGCACCAAGCTTCCATTTTCGGCGCAAAGAATCATGGAGCGGCAAAGGCTGAAGCAGCACGGCAGGACGATTAACAACCGGAGAACTCGCAGAAATACCGGCCCCAGTATGAGGCAGCACCTGCAGCGGCCCCGCCGCCGCAGTGCCCACCATAGCACTCACCCCGGTGTCCGGCACGCCCGCACGCTGCCGAGCCAGCACCCTTGCACGCGATACATCCAATGCCGCGCGGGCTGCTGACAACTCCGCCTCAAGCTCCCGTACCCGGGTCTTCTGTGCCGCGACCTGCGCCTCTAAACTGGCTGAAGAAACATCCATGCTTCAGCACAGTCTAGCATATTACACAGCATCTTGCAACCAAAAAAGCAAATCCGTCTCCCAAATCTGTGCATTACCATATGATTCATAAGGATTTACGCTTCTTTTAAGGCGGCTCACATCAGGCTATCAGCAGATTTCTTCAAAAAAGCCGCCGCCCAACAAGCGCTCGCCGCGGTCTGCATCCGGCGCGTAAAGCGCGCACACCTGCCCCAGAGCGAGGGCTCGCACAGGCTCATCAAACTGCAGGCTGTACCGCCCGGCTCCCAGCGGAGCACAAGTAGCATGCACAGCCGGAGCTCGATAACGAGGCTGCGCCATGACCCGCTCAGGAAGAGAGGTTAACAGATTCGTAACGGAGCCAATGACAGCGCTGCGAGCATAAAGCCCGGGGGTATCCTCGCCTTCATAACCGAGGATAAGACGGTTGCGCTTCAAATCCTTCCCAACCACCACATAAGCAACACCCTCACGGGGAGAAGCCACGTGATGCCCCTTTCGCTGCCCCATGGTAAAAAGGTGCAAGCCATCATGCCGACCGAGCTTACGCCCCTTCAAGTCCACAATATCACCGGGATTATCCGGCAGGTAGTGGCGCAAGAAATCACTCATCTTCACCTGACCGATAAAGCAAATGCCCTGAGAATCCTTCTTCTCGGCGTTCGGTAGCTGAAAACGGCGAGCCAGCTCTCGCACCTGAGGCTTGGTCAACTCACCCACCGGGAACACGGCATGGGCCACCTGCTGCGGCTTCATCAGCGCAAGGAAATATGATTGGTCTTTATTACGGTCCGCACCTCGCAGCACATAACTGCCCTCTCCCGGCACATCCAACCGCTTGGCATAATGCCCGGTAGCCACGGAGGAGAAGCCCTGTTCCAAGGCATAATCCAGCAGCACTCCGAACTTCATTTCACGATTGCAAAGCACATCAGGATTCGGGGTAAAGCCGGCACGGTAACCTTCTATCAGGTAATTCACCACTCGGCTGCGGTACTGCTCTATAAGATCCACCACGCGCAGCTCTATGCCGAGCTTACGGCACACTCCAAGAGCATCCTCAATATCACGCTCCCACGGACACTCCCCGGGTATATTCTCCTCATTCACCCAGTTCTTCATGTATGCCGCCACGACTTCATGCCCCTGCTCCACCAGCAGAGCCGCCGCGGCAGCGCTGTCCACGCCTCCACTCAATGCCACTAATATCTTAGCCATGATATGTCAGAATCAGATTTCGGATGTGTGATAATTTATCTACTCCCGCCCAACCGGAACAGGCTGCGCCTCCTCCAGCACACAAGGAGGAAGCTGCCGCGGCTCCAAGATACCCTCCTCAGCCATACAGTCCGTGAACATCAGCAGAGCTGCATTCACCACCCGGGAGTGATCCGTACCATTCTCCGCGCAGATTCGCTCTATCTCCTCAAACTCAGGCTGAGGACAGCGGAATATGTACATCTTCTTGGGCATGCCCATGCATGGTAGCAAATTCGCCCTTCCTTTTCAAGTCCAATATCCACATACCCACCCGAGATAGCACCTCATACGTCGCATTCTCTTCCACCGCCCGGCTCCGAGCAAGGGGCCGGCTTTATTCTCCACAACGCGAAAAGTTCTCAACTAAAGGACAATGCAAAGTTCTTATACTTTACGTTTCGTCTCGCACTAATTGTAAATAACGCTTGACATTAGTGCTGCAATCCATTAAGCTGCCGCCCATGTTCGTAGATCATATTCGTATATTTGCCAAGGCAGGCAAGGGCGGAAACGGCTTAGCCAGTTTCCGACGCGAGAAGTTTGTACCACGTGGCGGCCCTGATGGTGGCGACGGCGGTGACGGCGGCAGCGTCATCCTTGAGGTAAGCACAGGCACGAATGACCTGCGCAATTATTTCTATGACCCCAAGCTTGTCGCGACGGATGGCATGCCCGGCATGCACGCCCGCAAACATGGTAAGGACGGCCGCACCGTCATCGGCAAAGTGCCTCCCGGCACTATCGTGTACCGCACAAATGCCGCCACTATGCAGGAGGCCACTTGGCTGGAGCGTGAGGGCGACGGCATTGAGTTCGAGCAGATAGCGGATCTTACGGAACCCGGTGAGCGCTTCGTACTCTGTCAGGGCGGCAAGGGCGGCCGTGGCAACTGGCACTTCCGCACCGCCACGGATCAGGCGCCCCTTAAGTTCGAATACGGCACGGAGGCTGAAAGCGGTGTATTCTTCTTTGAGTTGCGCCGCATCGCTGATGCCGGACTTGTGGGATATCCGAACGCCGGCAAGAGCACCCTACTGGGCGCCATCTCCCGAGCTACGCCCAAGGTAGCCAGTTACCCCTTCACCACGCTGCAGCCGATTGTGGGAGTGGTGGAGTTCGAGGATTATTCCCGCTGCATTGTAGCTGATATTCCGGGTATCATTGAGGGCGCGTCCGAGAACCGCGGTCTGGGCCACGAGTTCCTGCGGCACATCATGCGCTGCCATGTGCTACTTTTTGTGGTGGATATGACCGGCTTGGAGCATGACCCGGTGGAGGCCATTCAGACGCTGCGCAAGGAAGTCAAGCTGTACTCAGATGAGCTTGCCGAGCGCCGCTGGATTATCGTGGCCAACAAGATGGATGACCCCACCGCTGTGGAAAATCTGGAAATATTGCGCCAGCGCTTCCCCAAGATTGAGATTATCCCCATCTCCGCCGCTATGGGTGATGGCATCCCCGCACTCAAAGCCCGCCTGAAAACCCTGCTTGCGGAGTAAAAATGAAAGTCGCGCTTCTCAGCGATATTCATGCCAACCTCGAAGCTTTGCAAGCTGTGCTGTCAGATGCAGCACAGCTGCACGCTACGCACTACGCCGGGCTGGGTGATGTCATCGGGTTCAATGGAGACCCGGCAGCCTGCATGCAGATTGTAATGCCGTTGTTCAGCGTAGCTGTACGCGGCAATCACGAGCAGGCTCTGCTACAGCGAGGCCTCTTCGGGGTGCCTCTGTACACAGCTATGATGGACCGCACAGCCGCCATGCTCGGCACCGAACTGGTGAACCTCGTACGCCCGCTACCCCGCAAAGCTTCTTGGCATGGGCTCACTTTAGTACATGCCTCCCCTGCCCCCGGTGAGGAATGGCAGCGCATCTCCACCGTGCCGGAAGCCCGCGCCGCGTTCGCTCAGTTCGACGGTCAACTTTGTTTCTATGGCCACACCCACCGCCCGGCTATTTTCTGCGAGCGCGGGGGCAAGGTCAGCATCATTCCCGTAGCCTATGATGAAAGCGGCACCTTCTCCCTACAGCTGGAGGCTGAATGCCGTTACCTCATCAATCCCGGCTCCGTCGGCCAGCCCAGAGACCTGAACTACCGCGCCGCCTACGGCCTGTATGATGAGGATACAACCACCCTCACCCTGCGCAGAGTGGACTATGATGTTGACTCCGCCGCGGCCAAAATCTCCCGCACCGGACTCCCTGACTCCTTTGCGGCAGATTTAAAGCGTGGTCATACCCCAACGGGAGATTAAAGAGCGATAAGCTTATTGCTCCTCCACCCTCGCTAAGCGCTCGGGCAAAGGCGTATAAACAGCGGGATTTCCCTGAGCCAAATGTCCGGCAGGCACATCTTCTTTGATAATGGTTCCGGCTGAGATAACGCAATTATCTCCAATCGTCACCCCTTTCAAAATAATACAATTCATACCAATATAACACCGGCTCCCGATTCGGATAGGAGCACCTGTTTTCTTACGGCATGAAAACCAGCCGGTTACGGGAGAATACTCGTGTTCTTTACAATCATACAAAACACACCCTGCCCCCAAAATAGTATAACGCCCCACATAAATATGGCTGGCACATATAATGGTGCAACCGCTACCGCCACTATTATCCGCAAACTCAATTTTTGCGTCCGGCGTAACAGCTGCCAGAGTAACCTTATGAGTCATTAATGGGTTGTACTTTTTCTTAGAATGCAGAGTCACATTATCCCCAAGGACTATTTGGTTACGCCGCTTCATGTATACATGCGGAAAACCACTAATAAATGAGCCTTTCCCTATGCACACCCCCTTTAGTCTATACGCTATAGCTTTAATAGCGTACAGTTTTCTTAAAACTCCCACTTTTAACTTTCGCAAAGTCATCTAATCAGCTTTCTAATATTTCCTTATACAGTGCCATTATTTTGCGATGCATGACGCCACGAGACAATTCCTTGCGACAGCGTTCTCTATCATATTGGCCCATATCTATGGACGTACGAGCGTCTTTTGTTATCATAAGCACAGCCTCCACAAGTTTCTGTACATTATTCGGTTCGAGAATAACACCAGACTTTCCATCAGCAATGTACTGCTTAGCACCACAATCCGTTGTCACAACGCAAGGAACCCCCATTGCACGTGCCTCTTTTACTATATTAGGGCAGCTATCAGCCAAGCTAGGGTGCACTAAGCACCATGTTTCCCGAAGCAACTCAACCATTGTTTCTCTATCAACAAAACCCAAAGGCTTAATATTTTCAGGCAAATGAGAATACATTTCAGGCCTTGCACCGGCAAGATACAAGGAGACGTGACTCAATTCAGGAGTGCTGAAGGCTTTTATCGCCAAGCCCAAATTTTTAATAGGTGTATCAGTACCGGCCAGAAGGCATCTCGGACGCTCGGCAGGACTCCTCTCAATGCCAAAAAAGCGCTCCTCAGCAGCATATTCCCATAAGCGCACATCCGCCTTCGGGGCCAGCTCCAACACCCGATCACGAGCCCATTCGGACTCAGTCGTTATAACGGGCATCGCCCGGAATAACGACTTTTCAAACTTGGCCTGCCTAATCATGAAAGGCGGCATGTATGAGCGCTGAGCATACGCCGTAAGCGCTCCCTGAAGAGAAAAGAGTTTCTTACCTTTAAAATCTTTCGCACTTAACCCATAGCAGCTTTCCGTCCCCCATGCATGAACCAAATCAGGTTTTATCTTTCGCAAGCATCTAGCGATTCTCATGCGATCCGGCAGGTAATGCAAATATTGAGAGAGGGTCTTACTCCCGGTAGGCAGAACGTGCATGTATTGCCCCCCGGCTACCGTTGTTTGATGTTTTTTTACAGCCTTAGAAAGAGTAATCCAATGAAACTCATACTCCGCAACCTCTTCTTCAGCAAAGGCACGATGTAAAGCAGACAACCACGGCGCTGGATGGTACCCAGGGCATATACCATCAAAATAATTCCAACATGGATAATCCGCTAAGATAACAATTTTTTTTCTTCCCCGTGTCTGCACACATGTATACTACGGGTGCAATGCTTACATGTCAAGCCAGTTTTGCAACATCCACGAAAGAAGAGGCAGAACTTTATGTTCTGCCTCTTAACAATACAACGGATTAATCCTAGCAAAAGCTTACTTCTGCTCCTCTGCGGGGGCCTCAGTGGAGCCTGTACCCACAGTCGTGGTGGGAGCCACGGGGGCGGTAAGCTGGGGCAGGTCGATAATCTCGATGAGAGCCATGGGAGCGCTGTCCGTCATGCGCTGACCAAGCTTCACGATGCGGCAGTAACCGCCCTGACGATCCTTGGTAGCCTCAGCAACCACGCTGAAAAGCTTGGTAACAACCTTGGGCTGGGGCAGAGTGGCCAGGGCCTGACGGCGAGCGTGCAGGGTGCCGGTCTTGCCGAGGGTGATGAGCTTCTCCACGTAGGGACGAAGAGCCTTAGCCTTGGCCAGAGTGGTGGTGATGCGGCCGTGGGAGATGAGGCTGCAAGCCTGGTTAGCAAGCAGAGCCTTACGATGGGAGGCCGTACGCTGCAGCTTGGCCTTTTTGACGCCGTGTCTCATAATATTATATTATAATGTGTATGTTAGTAATGAAGGTTTGTATAGGAAGGAGGGAGCTTTACTCGTCGAAATCGTCCTCGTCCTCATCATCAAAGCCGTAAGCCTCGATGTTGTGGGAGATGAGAGCCTGCAGATCCGTAGCACGGGGCTCATCAGCGTCACGCAGGCGGGGGCTGCCACCGGGAGCGGAAAGAAGCTTGGAATCAAACTGCATGCCCAGAGACAGGCCGTGCTGAACGAGCTTCTCCTTAATTTCGTTGAGGGACTTCTTACCGAAGTTGCGGTACTTGAGCATTTCGGCCTCGGTCTTCATGGCGAGCTGGCCCACCGTGGTGATGTTAGCATTGTTCAAGCAGTTAGCAGCACGCACAGAGAGCTCGATTTCGTTCACGCTCATGTTCAGAAGCTTGCGGAGCTGAGCGGTGTTGGCATCGCCATCGCCACCGGAAGCGCGGTCGAAGGATACGCGGCGGCTGTCGCTCTCCACGAACACGTCCAGATGATGGCGCATGATGCTGGCAGCCTGAAGCATAGCATCGTTCGGGCTTACACGGCCGTCCGTCCAGACGTCCAGCACGAGCTTGTCGAACTCAGTCATCTGACCCACACGGGCGTTATCCACAGCGTACTTCACACGGGTAACGGGGGAGAAGATGGAATCAATCGGAATGACGCCGATAGCGCGATCCTTATCGTTATTATCCTCGGCGGTGTAGAAGCCACGGCCCACATTCACCTCGAAGTCGCAGTCAAAGATGGTGCTCTGATCCAGGTGGCAGATTACCTGATCCTTGTTAACGACAGAGTAGATATGGTCATCCTGAATGTCACCGGCGGTAACAACGCCCTGCTTGGTCACGCGAAGGGAAAGCGTGCGGGGCTCCTTGCCGTGGTGAGCAAACTTAATCTTCTTCAGGTTAAGGATAATTTCAGTCACGTCCTCCACCACGCCGGGCAGAGAGGTGAACTCGTGCTGAGCACCGGCGATACGCACGCTGGTGATGGCGGCACCCTCAAGGGAGCTGAGCAGCACACGACGCAGGGAGTTACCCAGCGTGTGACCGAAGCCCGTCTCAATGGGCTCGGCAATGAAAGTAACGTGATTGGGGTCCTCCGGATCCTCAATGCGCTTGAGTGTGTTCGGAATCTCGAAATGGGCCAACTCAATGACCTCCTGCTCGTTGTTCAGATCGTCTGACATATTGTTTTTATGGTGTGACCGGGTTTCCCTCCATGCGAGCCAACTTCCGTGGAAATGGAGGACCAACGGTCGGTTTTGTGCAGCTCGCGCGGCGAAGAATACACGTAATTCTCTGAATTTGCAAGCCTTTTTTACATAAAATGTCGCATTTTGTTCCATTTTTGCCTCATATCGGCATTTTTTAGAGTATTTTTCTGAATTAATAAAATCTCCTCTTGCGCGCGTATGCGATGTGTGTTAAGATAGAGAGCATGAAAAGCATCATTTCTACAGGAGAGGCGCACGTACAAAGCATTGGACAAGAGTGGTACGGACGGTCGATTGAGCCGCCGTATGAGTACAACTTTAAGCTGACAGCGGAGGGCTTAGTGTTCAGCGCAGCTCGTAAAGCGCCGGCTCTGGTTCACCCGGAAGGCAAATGCGGAGTTTTTCAGGCAGAGTTATGGCGCTATGATGCGGCGGAGTTCTTTATCACGACACCGGAAGGCGGGCGCTACATGGAGTTCAATCTCAGCCCGAACGGCGCTTGGTGGGCCGCTGTGTTCTGTGCTCCCCGCTGTACCGCTCCCGGGTTTGAAAACTGGCAGCCGATGGGCGTTCAGGCCACAGGCTGCGCCACAGCTGAAGGCTGGAGCTGTAGCGCCCTCATCCCTGCCGCTGTACTGGAAGAAGTGGGCATCTGCCCGGCTGATTGCAAACTCACAGCCGCGGCCATTCTGAATTCTCCGGATCAGGAGTTCCTCACAACCGCCCTGCCCTGTGACACCCAGCCGGATTTCCACCGCCCGGACCTCTGGGAACAAGCGATTTTATCTCACTAACCCCTCTCACACGAGAGCGGCAAGAAAGAACGGCGCCGGTTGGAGCACCCGCTCTTCCGGCGCCGTTCTGGCGTACGTTTTAACTATCTATTATGAAATACAAACGGAATCACTCAGGGGGGCTTCACTTCACCGGGTAATTGGCGCGTGTGTTTGCAATAGGTACGCCCTTATTTTACGTTTTCTTTCACAAAAAATAAAAAAAATGCAAAAAAAGCTAATTCGGGGCTTGAATTTGACAAGATGAATGCTATACTGTATTCACGTATGCATGGTGATTTAGAAAAACTCGTGAATGCCGGTAAGATTCCGGCCGATTTCGCAGCCAGGCTGGATAAGTTCTCCCCCGCCAATTACGTGATGCACCCGGAATGGGGTGTCGGCAAGGTGGAGGCATGGTCTCTTGCCAAGCAGCGCGTCAAGATTAATTTCGAGAAAAATCCCAATTACGTGATGGGCCTGAAGCTGGCATTCAATCAGCTTACGCCGGTGCCTGCCGGTCACTTCCTCGTCACGTGTTTTGAAGACCCCGTCGGTTGCAAGGCCAAGGCCGAGGGCAAGGAAACGATTCTGGAGTTCATCGCTTTCGTACTGGAGCACAATTACTCCCTGCGCGAAGGTGTGGAAGAAGTACTGGAAATGCTGCCTGATGATTTGGAGAAATACCTCAGTGGGCGCATCATTGAGGAAGAGAACTGGAAGACTTGGTGGGAGAAAGCCCGCGCAGCCATGCGTGATGATCCCCGCTTCCGCCTGCCCACCCGTCGCGGCGAGGCTATCGTAACCCGTGAGGCCACCAGTGCCGCAGCTGCCCTTCTGGCGGACTATACGGACGCCACCACACTGGAGAGCTGCGTGCGCATTCTGGATCAGGCCCGCCTTGAAGCCCTGAACGGCGAGTTTGAAATTGCCGCCAAGCTGGTAAAAGCTATGGAGGACGACATCGAGCGCGACCGCACAGAGCCTCAGCACGTGCTGGAACTCATCATCATCCGCGATGGCATTCTTGAAGGCACACACGGCAAGGATGAGGCTAAGCAGGCCGAGTTTGATGCCGCACTGACCGGAGCCGGCGTTGAGAAGCTCACCACTCTGGCTGACAAGCTTCAGACCATCCCCTCCGAAGAACTGGTGAACTACATCGGCGAGCTCTCCGTGGCACGCCAGAATGCAGTATACACGGCTCTGCCTGAGGCTTACCCAGAAAACTGGCTGACCTACACCACTAACATCTTCCTCTTCGGTGGCCCCAAAGTAACCGCAGCCGCTGCCGACTTCATCATCTCCAAGGGCGCCAAGGAGCAGCTCTTCTCTGATATCATGAACGGCATCTCCCGCCAGAACCTCAGCCCGGATGTGCTCATCTGGGTGTGCAAGGAGCGTAACGGCTTGGCTAAGGAGCTGGTGGACAAGACCAAGATGGCTCTGGGCGCAGCTATTATCGCCACCATCGAGAAGGACAGTGCTGACGGCGGCCCCAACAAGGCCCTGCGCCTGCGCAACCTGCTGATGGACGACAAGGAGCTTGCTCCTGATTTGGTAACCGGTATCACAGAGCTGGAGGCTCGTCCCTTTGCCAAGTCCCTGTATGATTCTTCCGTGCTGCCGGATTTGGACCGCAATCTCCTGCTGGCCAACATGATGAAGGTGCATCCTTCTCTGCAGGAGGTGGTACTCACCCGCGTGCAGGTGAAGGAGAAGCAGAACCTGTACGTATCCCTGCGCTCTTTCGCTGCTCGTAAAGCGGAGTACGAGGATATCGTCAACGTACGCATTCCCAAGAACAAGCATGACTTGGAAATCACCCGCGCTGAGGGTGACCTCCGCGAGAACGGCGGGTATCAGGACGCCAAGGCCACGCGTCAGGTGCTCATGCGCCGCTCTGAAGAGCTCTCCCGCCTGCTCTCACAGGCTGAGCCCACAGACTTCTCTAATGCCACCTGCCAGCAGACCGGCATGGGTACAGAAGTACACTTTGAGACGGACAAGGGCCAGAAGGTGGTATACACCATTCTGGGTGCATGGGATTCCGAGCCCGAGAAGAACGTGGTTCCCTACACCTCCAAGCTGGGTGCCAAGCTCATCGGCTACAAGGTGGGTGATAGCCTGCGCCTGCCCCTCGAACTGGGCGGCGAGCAGGTCAAGATGACAATTAAGGCCATCAAGCCCGCTCCCAAGGAGCTCATCTTCCCGGATAGTGAGGCCTAATAAAGCCGCACAACGAGATTAAAGCCAAAACCGCTGCACGTTCCAACGCGCGGCGGTTTTTCATTGAAAATCTGGCAAACAAAAAAAGCGCTTCAGAGCCGGGCACAAAGCGGACACGCTTCCACTAGATGCCCGGGAGCAACCTCCACCATGGGCGGGCGTTTCTCCAACGTATTCCCCGTACGCGACAAGCGCTGGCAAAAGCGGCAACCGGGCACATAATCACGAATAGCAGCCACCTGACCGGGAATGGTAGGCAAATGGCTCTTTCTGGGGTATTCCAAGCGAGGCATGGAGGCAAGCAAGGCCTTGGTATAAGCATGCCTGGGGTTAGCAAAGAGCTCCTTCACCCCGGCACTTTCCACCACGCGGCCGGCATACATCACCACCACGCGGTCACAGTTCTGCGCAATCACGCCTAAATCATGCGTGATAAGCACAGCGGAAGAGCCCATCTTTTCGCGCAGCTCACGGATAAGGGCAAGAATCTGCTGCTGAACGGTAACATCCAATGCGGTAGTCGGCTCATCAGCAATGATAAGCTCAGGGCGACAAGCCAAAGCAATGGCAATCACCACACGCTGGCGCATACCACCTGAGAGAGAACCGGGAAACTCTTTTACGCGCGATTCCGGATCCGGAATACGCACAAAGTGCAGCATATTGATGGCCTCTAGCCAAGCGGCATCACGCGACATGCCGCGGTGCAGCATAAGGGTTTCCGCGATCTGATCCCCTACGCGGTGCACCGGATTCAGAGCACTCATAGGCTCCTGAAAAATAAAGCCGATTCTGCCGCCTCGCACCTCATTAAGTCTGCGGGGCTTCATTCTCAGTATATCTTCACCATCAAAAAGTACCTTTCCGCCCAGAATATGGCTGTGAGGCTTTGGTAGCAGGCGTAACAGGCTCATAGCCGTCACGCTCTTACCGCAACCGCTTTCGCCTACAATACCCACACATTGTCCACGCGGCACATCGAAGCTCACATCATCCACCGCATGCAACAGGCCAACCTCTGAATCAAAGGCCGTGGTAAGATTGTGAACTCTCAGCAGATTTTCGTCAGACATAATATAAATGCGGGGCTTTAATGTTCAGCAGGCAGCGGCACATCTATCTCCTGCTCAGGGAAGCTTTCATTTGCGGCTCTGGCTCGAAGGGTACGCGCACGCTCTTCTTCATCTATCCAGTACAGATGGCTATCCAGCGGATCCGCATAGCGGGGAGGACAGAAGTTGCAATCCGGTGTCTGCGGCCATTTCAGCCAGCGCCACTGAGCAAAACGGCAGTATGCGGCAGTCCATCCCGGCACCCAACAAGCCTCGTCATGAATAAGCTGCTGCACACGATGATGGGCCGTGATAGCCTCCTCTTCCGTGCGGGCAGTTTGACAGGCCAGAATAGCGTCATCCATCTCTGGCGAAGCCGTGGCTGTCACGTTTGCGCTGCCTTTCACCGGTGTGCCATCCGGCGTGTAAGCGTCCTGAGAACGGAAGTATAGCGAGGGGTCAGGGATGATAGGTGAGAAATTTCCGGAGAAAATACCGGCGGTGTAGTTTTTCTCACGCACTTTGCTAAAGAACACGGTGTCATCCATCTGCTCAAAGCGAAGATCTAGCCCACAGGCAGCGGCGTCCTCGCGGAGCAAGTTCATGCAGTTGGCATACACGGGGTCTATGCGAGAAGTGACGACTACCTGCAGGCGAGTGCCATCCGGACGGCTGAGGATGCGATCCTCGCCTTCTTCCGTATACCCGGCTCGGGCAAAATACTCACGCGCCAGCTCCGGGGAATACGGCCTAGCCGTAACATTCGGGTTCGTGAAGCGGCCAAAGCCTGTGAAATATGAGCCCATGCGGTCATAATCACCACGGAACACCGTATTGATAACCTCCTGAATATTCAGCGCATGGTGCATACCTATGCGGACGTTAATATCATTAAACGGCGGTCGGGAGCAATTCAGATATACCCCTAGGCAGTTACGAGGCCATATATTGTTAAAATGAACTCGCTGAATGTAGCCGTTATGCACAGGCTGCACTTCCAACCCCTCGTACCAGAAATCTGCCTCTCGAGCGTTAAACACATCCAGCTGCCCGATGCGGAACAGCTCTCGGGCTTTAGACGTCTCCGCAATAAAGGAGTAGACGATGCGGTCCACATTACAGCTATAGCGCGTATAGCGGCGATTATATCCCCACCAGTCAGGCACCCTCTCCAGTGTAATCTGGCGGCCCATAATCAGACCATCCGCCGCCACTCGGTAGGCACCGGTAGTAGGTGCGGGGCGCCACAGGTAACGCGAGGGATAATCCGGGCCGAACTCAGCATAAAAGCGGGTACAACTGGCCGGAATCGAGGCGTAGTATGGAGCTGCCGGCATTGGTTCCTGCAAGGTAACAGCAATGGCCTCATTGCCATATACGGTTATACGAGAAAAACGGCTCAGGTAATAATTTGCAAAGAAAGGTTCCGCGGCGTAATCAGAGGTGCGGACGAAAAGTGATGTGATGAAATCACGGGATGTCAACGGGGCCCCATTAGAAAAGCGCACGCTTTCATCCAACATAAAGTACACGGTACGACCATCCTCGGAAACAGCCCACTTCTTCGCAATGCCAGGTATCAGGCGCCCGGTGCCTGGATGAATACGCACAAGCGGAACATCTAAATCATCATAGATATACCGGCGTGTAGAATTATTGCTATTCGGCCCAAAAAGGCAAAGCGTACCGGGGAACGAACGCTGCAGAGAACGGCGCAGCACGCCACCCTTACGAGCTTCAGGGCTACCGAGTTCAGGTTCATTCTGCCCATCTTGCCATTCAAGCCCGCGTGGAATATCCCGCAGCTCTCGGTACACAAGATAATCCCCCACCCGGCGGCGCTCTCCAAGTGATATCGCCGTGCGCAAGGCAGAGCGAGTACAGATAGTGGCGCTACCGGCCTCACGAGTGCCGGGACAAGCACCAAGGCGGCGGGCGAATGCATTCACGCACTCTTCACGACGCTCTTCAAGGGCCTTCTGCACATGAGCAGCATTACGCCTGTTCCAGCGCTCTGTAAAGCCCTGAAAGCCCTTCGGCATCGTCCAAAGCCGGGCATAGGTAGGCACATCTTCACCTGCCACGAATGCCTCCGGCATGGTATAATCCGGCGGCGGCGTCCAAGCCGGACCATCAGCCGCCCCATCACCATCACAGCTACTGCAGCACAGCAAGGTGGTCACCCCCAAACCGGCGAGCAACATCCATCGGTTTACACTACGAAACAATCTGGTATCGGGAGTCTTCATTCGTAATAGGTGTGGCGGCGCGGATCTACGGATTCTCTCACGGCCTCCCCCACAAATGTGACGAGAACCAGCACGATGACCAGCGAGAAGAAAGCAGAAGATACCACCCAAGGGCAGGATAATTTGGAAAGCCCATCATTCAGCAAGCGCCCCCAACTGGCATACGTATCAGGCAGGCCGAAGCCCATGTAATCCAACGATGCGAGAGAAAGTACTACCGCTGCCAAGCTAAAGGGCAGTAGGGTGACGATGATTCCGGTGAGATTCGGCAGGATGTGACGGATGAGGATATGGCAGGCGCCGGCACCCATTACGCGAGCCGCTGCCACATAATCACGCGTTTTTTCCTTCATGGTGGCAGTCCGCACCAGATAGGTGATATGAATCCACCCAAAAGCAGCCAGAAGGCTTAATATGAGGAACATACCGCGCAGCTCATGTGGCACCAAGTCGGCCAAAATCATCACAACAAACAGGAAGGGCAGCTGAGAAAACACCTCAATAATGCGCTGGGTAAGCAAATCCGTTGCGCCGCCAAAATACCCCATGAGCATTCCCAAAGTCAACCCGATAGCGTAAATGGCCGGTATATAAAAAAGAGCCGCTTTTATGTTTACCTGCAATCCCCCGTACAAATAAGCCGCGATGTCTGCCCCCTGGCTGTTGGTACCCAGCAGGTGCCCGCCTGTAAGCGGTGGCGCAGGATGATAATACACGCGGCATACCTCTTCCGGAGAGGTCAGCGCGAGGAAGTCCTGCTGGTTACCTTCTCCCCAGTAATAACTTTCAGTCACCTCGCCCACACGATACGTGGCGGTGAATACTTCGCGGCCATCCTCGGTCCAGCCCTGAGCATGGCCATCAGGCACGCCTTGGCGAAAACGCATCCTCAAATGTGTGCGCCCATTCGGATACAGGCGGCAAGCTTGGCCATTATAAAGGCTCTCACCTTTCGGTGTATACACACGGCCTCCCTTCATAGGAAGGCACTCCGTGGGGAAAGGAACGACGTCCATCGTGGCGTCATACGGAATCAGCGGCATGATAACGAGGGAGGGCATACCGGGCTTACCGCACTCCTCCTTCAGCTTGCGATAATCAGCCTCTGCCAGTGCCTCATTGCCGGTGAGCCCGAACTCCGCACCGGTATATATATCACGGCTGAATGCAGGAAGATAGATAGAGTCTCCATAGCGCACAAGCAGAGCTCGTTTGCCCACCACGCTCTGATCAAGAGCAGCCACCACCAGCAGCAGCATCAGCAGCAATAGAGACCAATACCCTCGTTTGAAACTACGGAACTTAGCCCAGCGGCGAGCTATCGCAGGCGCAACCCGCATACTGCCATAGCGGCGCATCAATAAGTAAAGCCCCGCACCGGCGACCAGCAGCATACTCAACCAGCCGAACCAGTGAATGCGCCCATTTACCTCCAGTAGCGGTAGCCAATCGCCGGAAGCCGAGAGTAGGTTCATTTCACGGCTCACGGTAAATGGCCACGAAATGGTGGGTATCAGCCACCCGCACAGCTCAGCCACACAACCAAGTGCGGCTGCCAATATGAGCAACAAACCTATGATATTCTTACGGTTCATCAGTCGAAACGGATGCGTGGATCTATGAAGGCTACCAAAATGTCAGACACCAAGTTTCCCACCACGATTAAAACAGAGTTCAGTAGCAGGGTTCCCATGATAAGAGAGTAATCCTTATCCATAAGCGCTTGAAAACTCAACAGTCCAAACCCCTGAATATCAAACACACGCTCAATGAGAAGAGAACCGGCTACCACACCACAAAGCGTCGTGCCCAATGTGGACGCCAAGGGAATAATGGAATTGCGGAATGCATGCCGCCACACAGCACTGCGGAACGGCACCCCTTTGGCCACGGCTGTGCGAACATAATCCGCGGAGATATGCCCCATGAGATTGTTCTTCATCATCATGGTAATCATGGCGAAGGATGATACCACGTAACAGCTGAGAGGCAGTACGGTATGGCTGGCCAAATCCTTAATCTTATCACCCCAGCTCATCGTCGCAAAATCCGGGCTTGTGAGCCCGTACAAGGGGAACCACTCCAAACGAGCCCCCAAATACACTAACAGTACAGCCCCCAGCGCGAACCCGGGCACGGCGTATCCCACAAAAATAAAAAGACTGGATACACCATCAAAAATACCATTATGGTTCAACGCCTTGCAAACGCCCAACGGGATACTCACAAGATAGGCAATCAACACACCCAATATCCCCAAATAAAGAGATACCGGCAAGCGTTCCAGCATCATATCCGCCACGGGTTCATTATACTTGTATGAACGGCCGAGGCAGCCCTGCAGCAAACCATCATAGGCCTTTCTGTATGCCACCACCCTCCAGCGAGAACAAGCGGGGCTCTTTGCCATCTCACTAATAGCAGCAGAATCAGTCACCCCGAGGCGGCGAGCACGGCGCTCCGCGCGGTGCATGGGATCCTCCAAGCGTATACGCCACCCCTCCTCTTCAAACCAAGGCTCAGTCTTATAATTTACAGTATTTCCCTCTCTGTGAACTTCTATAACGGACGAGTTCCCGCTCAGAGATGTCACGATAAGCTGTGCCATATCGTCATCTCCAAACTCAGCCTTGGCAATTTCCACCTCACGGCGGCGAATACCAAGCCACTGCAAGTACGCCAGCCACACGGGCTCCTGAAGGTTAAAAATTTCCTCAAGGCGCTCAATATCCGGCTCACTAACCATAGCACCACTAGAACCGGAAGAATGCTCGCCACACAAAGCACCAATAGCCTGCTCCTGAAGTATTCTATCCACAGGGCCACCGGGTACCATGCGTGTAAGGCAAAACACCACAAAGGTGATGCCTATCAAAGTGACGGGCATCAAAAGCAGGCGCCTGATAACATATTTACGCATGTACGAGAGCATTCTACCACATTTTCCCTCCGCGCCGCAAGCTATTAGTGCGGAAGTTATACGTACAGTGCGCTTTTTTTTGCTATTTGTGCCTTAAGCCATATCATCGTCCGGCTCAATCGCGTCTTCCGCTCCTTCAGCGAACAACTCGTATGCTATGGAATCCACAATTTCCACCTCAGCAAACTCACCTACAGGCAATGTGGGGTCCACGTGAATCGTACCGTCTACATCCGGCGCATCCCACGGGCCACGGGCCAGTCCCGGCTCATCCACCAGCACGCGTATGGTTTGCCCCACACAGTCCTGACCGATTTCATCAGCTATACCGGCCATTATCATGGAGAGCTCATTCGCACGGCGTTTTCGAGTGGCATGGTGCACCTGCCCTTTCATTTTCGCAGCCAGAGAACCTTCCTCGCGGGAATAAGGGAAGACGCCGGCGCGCTCAAAACGGAACTCGCGGATAAAATCTCGCAGCTCAGCATGGTCCTCCTCCGTTTCACCCGGCAGGCCGCTGATAAAAGTGGTGCGCAGGCCAATTCCGGGCACAGCTGCACGCAAATCACGAATCAGCGTGCGGATGTAGTCACCATCCGTCTTTCTCCTCTGCTCAGCAAGAATGTGAGCGGAGATATGCTGCAGGGGAATATCCACATACTTCACCACCTTCTCGCAGGTAGCAAAAACATCTATCAGCTCACGGCTCCAGTGTGCGGGGTGCGTATACAACACGCGAACCCAAAAATCCCCGGGGATATCATTAATCTCTCGCAGCAACGAGGCCAAAGACTCACCGCGAGAAGAATCCACACCGCTGGTTTTCTCCGCACGCTTTTCCCATTTATCCATGCCGTAGTAAGTCGTATCCTGAGCGATAAGGTTCACCTCCTTCACCCCCTGCTCCACCAAAGCACGAACCTCCCTAAGAATGTTAGCCTGAGGGCGGCTGCGGTGGCCACCACGAATACGAGGAATCACGCAATAAGCGCATGCATGGTTGCAGCCCTCAGCTATTTTCACATAGGCCGTATGGCGAGCAGTAAGGCGATAGCGGGTATCTCCGAAATCAGGCACCAGCGTAGAAACCTTTGTGGTGTACACCTTTTCTGCCGTCCCGGCCAGACATGCTTCAGCAATTTCAGCCACCTCGCACACCTTATCCACGCCGATAAAGCAATCCACCTCCGGCATCAGCTTAACGAGGTCATGAGCATAGCGCTGAGAAAGACAGCCGGCCACCATAATCCTCTGGTCAGAGGGAGCCTCTCCGGCCTCACGAGCTCGCACTGCCGCGAATATCGTATCTATAGCCTCCTGCTTGGCGGGATCAATAAAAGCGCAGGTGTTAACGATGAGCAGAGCTGCATTCTCAGGCTCAGTCTTTTCATAGCCAGCGGCCAAAAGGCGATCTACCATCACCTCAGAATCCACCAGATTTTTCGCACAACCAAGAGAAACTATTGCAAACTGAACGGCCATGCGCTCAGACTACCATATTTCAGCCATTTGTCAATTCTGATTTCTCACGAGCCCATGCTGCTAGGCGCTCACGAAATGCCTCAATCTCGGGACCGAGAAACATATCCGCCCGCTCATTCAACAACGTGGTGAAACTAAAATCATACCCATACACTTCATGAGGGCGGGCAGGCACAAACTCATCCGCCATCACCGAGTAATTCACAGTGGTCTCACGGCCAATACGACCGTAGGATACGGAAAGTGTATAGTCAGCATTCGCTCTTACCCACGGCGCTTCAACCTCATCCAGCACTTCTGCGCAAAGCGTTTTATCTTCATACTTCACCACGTGAATGCTCTTTTTAACAAGTGGGTAAAAACCAATCCGCGTCCACGTCAGCTCACCATATGCAATAGTCCGGGACTGCATGAAAACAATCCCCGCCAAAGCCAGCAGGATTATTACAACGATTCTCAGACTACTTCTCATCACCAATTTAAACACTATGAAATAACCCTCTGTTCAAGGAAAAATAAAAAAAATGAAAAAAAATCCGCTGCCACAGGTTCATGACAGCGGAGGACAAGCCTGTAATCACAGATAATCAGTGATTACGGAGAGCGGACACCAGCAGACACACCGCCCAGATGATATCCAGGGCGGCAAAAGCATAAAAGGCTGTCTGATACCCGCTGGCAGGCATGCCGAGCGCGTAAAGCAAAAAGAATACGCCAAGTGCCATGAAAAGGCCGCTGCGAATAAACTTACCGGTTCTTGTACGCATAATAATGGGGAAGGAAACGCCGGCGGGCATCCCTGCCGGCATGAATTAGAATAAGGATTACTTAGTCAGGGAGATAAGCTCCATCTCAAAGATGAGAGTGGAGTTCGGGCCGATGCTGCCGGGGCCATTAGCACCATATGCAAGATTGGCCGGGATGGTAACCTTCCACTTAGCACCCACGGGCATAAGTTTCAGAGCCTCGGTGAAACCGGGGATAACCTGACGAATATTAAACTTAACGGGCTGGCGAGACTGATCAAACACGGTACCATCCACAAGCGTACCCTTGTACATCACCTCAGCGGTGGGAGCATCGCCATGCACAGCGGCATCATACTTCTCACTGCCACCGGGCACGAGCACCTCATACTGCAAACCGCTTTCAGTAGTGGTCACCTCAGCGCGCTTACCATTCTCCTTCATGTACAGGCGGCCCTTTTCCAAGTTAGCCTCACCTGCCTTCTTGCCACGTTCCTGCAGCATGCTGACGAAGGCGCTCTGATACTCCTCCACCTTCTCATCAATAATGCTCATATCAGCATCACCGGAAATGCCATCCTTCACACCCTTAGCGAGCATGTCAGCCACCACGTCATCAGCCTCGATACCGGGCAGCATCTGGGGCAGCATCTGGCTGCCAAGACGGTAGCCGATGAGGTACCCCATCACTTTCTTCATTTTTTCCTGATCGGTCATGCTGGCATTTTACCACATCCCTCCACCCACTGACAAGTTACCGCAAAGTCATACAGCCACCAATTAACCCATTCATCCCGCAAAAGCCTCCAGGGCAAACGCATTGGAGTAGTGTCATGCAAAACAGGTCATACAAAAACAGCCTTAAGCACCTCTAACGCAAAATCTTCCTGCAAGGCAGCCTTAAATTTCATTGACCGGTAGGACAACTTCGTTGGGTGCGTATCCTTGTAGCGTTTAAGGATGTTTCGTGCGAACCGAAGTAATCGAGAAAAGTTTTCAGCCGAGTTACCAGCTCTCTTCTGACTGGAATCTTCATTGAAGGCCATATCCAGCACCCAGTGTAAT
>JAFWZG010000068.1 GCA_017517385.1 Akkermansia sp. | reverse complement strand
GCCGAAATGCTGCGGGAGGTGCCGGACGTGTCGGCGATCAGCAGCATATCCGAACCCTCAGCGCTGAGGGTGATCGCAGGGGGCACACCGTCCCAGGACTGCCCGACTGTAATGTTGACATCAACGACATACCCATCATGAGTGGCGACAATCTGCCGGGTACTTTGTTCCAGCGTCTGGAGGCGGATGATTTCCGCAGTCGCAGCTTCCATCTGTGCTTCCAGCTCCCGGCGTGTCATGGTGTAGCTGTAGGCTTCTTCTGTGATTCCCAGACGATCCGCCTTGTCCATAAGGGCCAACGCTTCCGTGACTTCCTGCTGTGCCGCGTCATAGACCGCCTGTGCTTCGCTCGTATCGCCCTGAAGGCCGGTCGCCACAGAAAGCGTGATTTCCGCATCGTGCAGCTTGTCATAAGCAGCGACCAGCGCGTCGTAAGCCGCCAGCCAGTTTTCATCGGTTCGCTGCATGCGAAGAGTAGCATGCTGACGCTTCAGCGCCAGCCATTCCTCCTGTGCGGAGGAATACAACTGCTCCTGAACGGCAATCAATACCTCCACGCCGGAAAAGGATGTTTCAAAGAGAACATCGCCTGCCTTAACTGCCATACCGGGAATCACATGGACTTTGGTGACGGTCAAGGCTGTTCCGTCCGGCAAAGCGAGGGTGATATCCTCAGTTTCTGAAAAGTGCAGCATCCCTGTCAGGGAAATGTTTTCCGTCAGCCGCCTCTGTCGCGGCGTAACCAGCATGACCTTCGCGGTGGTCAGCGTTCGGATGGTGCCAGAAAAGAAGAAGCAGACGATCAACAAAGCCAGCAGTGCCGCGAATCCTTTCAATACTTTTGTTTTCATCATTTCATCTCCGATAGCGCAATGCCCGTCATGATGTCGTCCTGGAAAAACAGGTAAATCAGCAGCGCGGGCAGCAGGTACAGCACCGCGCCCGCGAACTCCACGCCGGTGCTTTCCTGCGAAAGCTGGTTGAACACCACCGACAGCGGGTGCAAATCGGTTCGATTGGGCAGGAACACCAGCGGCTGCTCCACCATGTTCCAGCAGTCCGCGAAGGACAGCGCCACCGCCGCGCCGATCATGGCGCGGGAAACCGGCAGGGCGATGTGGACATAGCACCGCGCAGGTCCTGCGCCGTCGATCTGCGCGGCCTCGAACAGCTCGCCGGGGATGCCCAGCATGCTCTGCCGCAGCAGGAACACATAGAAGGGCGACGTCAGCGAGGGCAGGATGATGGCCCACATGGTGTCCATCAGGCCCAGGCGGCGCAGGGTCAGCACCGTGGGCACCATGGTCACCTGGAAGGGGAGCAGCAGGAGCACGATGACGGCGAAGGAAATCACGTCCCGTCCGCGAAATTCAAACCGGGACAGGGCGTAGGCCAGCATGGGGATGATAACGATCTGCCCCAGCAGCGTCGCCGCCGTGTAGCCGATGCTGTTGAAGTAGTAGCGCAGGAGGCTGGTGTCCTGAATGAGGACGCGCCAGTATTGATCCAGGGAGAAGAGGTTCGGGCGCAGTTTCAGCTCCATGAGGGCTGTGCCGTACTGGTTCCGGGTCTGCATGAACGCCTTGATTTCCGTCGGTGCGCAGAAGGAGTACACCGCCGTCAGCACCAGGGGCAGCAGAATCAGCAGCGCCAGCAAGGTCAGGATCAGCCGGAGGAGGATATGCCTTTTTTTCATATGCTCCTCCTTACTGCGCGGCCCGCCGCTGCAACAGGAACAGCATGGCAAAGAGCACCAGCACGATAACCGCAAAGGAATACGCAGCGGCGGTGACCATCTGATAATCGAGGCGGGAGAACATATTGTTCATGTAATGTTGGAGGGTGTACACCGAGCGGTCCGGGTAGGACCCGGCGATGATGTACACCTCCTTGAAAATCTTGAAGGTGTTGATCCAGGCCAGCACGAACACTAAAAACGCCGTGGGCAGAATATGGGGCAGGGCCACCCGGAACGCCTTGACGAAGAAGCCGCCGCCTTCCAGCGTGGCGTACTCATACAGGGACTGTGGGACCGTCTGCAAGGCCGCCAGGAAGATCACCATGCAGAAGCCGAGATTTTTCCAGATGAACATGACAATGATAGGAACGCGCAGCGCATCGCTTTCCAGCCACATGACGCGCTGCAATCCCAGCGCGTCCGCCACACGGTTCAGGGGCCCGCCGTAGTCAAAGAGAACGAGCCACACCAGCAGCATGGCGGAGGACGGCGCGAGGTACGGCAGCAGCGCGGAGGAACGGAAGAATCCGCCGCGCGGGCTGATGGATTGCAGGAGCAACGCCAGAAAGAAGGACGCAACCCACAAAATCGGCGCGCTGATGACGGATAATTCCAGCGTGTTTTTCAGTCCAAGCTGGAACATCTTGTTTTGCCAGAGGGATTCATAGTTTTTCAGCCCCACGAATGCGTTCGCCTTGCTGCCGTCGGTCACGCTGTAGAAAATGCCGCTGAACAGGGGAATGACGTAGAAAATCAGCAGCAGGAGCAGACCCGGCAGGAGGAACAAAAGGAACACCCTTCCTTTTCTAAACATACAGCTTTCCCAGCTTCCATTAAAGCTATTTAACAGTTATGTTCATCTATCCATTATGGTCAAAGTTTTTTACCCATACTATGAAAAAGATTCGGTGGGTGATGCTGTTACTCCCCGTTCTCCATACGAATCATCGTGGCCACGCGCTCCATCTCGGTGATGAACTGCTCCATGGACAGCTCGCCGTCCAGGTAGCGGAACTCCAACGTGTAGAACGTATCGCTGTACAGGTCGAACACCGTGGGCGGGATGAACGCCATATGTGGCATGACCGCCTCCCAGACCGCGATGTCCTCGGAGGAGACTGCGTAGCGATCGGCCTCAATCATGGCCAGCGTGGCCTCGTGGATATCCAGCTCATCCTGCACGACGCGGCGTACCGATTCCTCGCAGGCCTCCAGCTTGTTTAACAGCGCATCGTGCGTTTTCGTCCACGCGGCGATTTCTGTGGCGTACCAGCTGTTCTCCACAGGCTCGCTTTCACCGGGGAAGAGGTAGAGCTTCTCCACGTTAGAATAGTGCTGCACCGCCCACTCCAGGAAGGCCACGGCCTCCTCCTTATGTTCAGAGTAGGGGTTGATGATGGCCACAATCATCTGTCCTCGGTAGATGATCTCGCCGTCCATCTCGATGGGCACCAGATGCAGGCCGGGACTGCTGGTAATGTCCACACCGGAGACAAAAGGCGCGGGCAGATCTTCCCATCCCGGGTTGTCGTTCAGGGCGTCGGTGATGGTGGATTGCAGCGCCATCAGCTCGCGATAGACGGGTGTGTCGAAGGATAGCTGCTCTCCCCGGGCGGATAGGGTGTCGATGTAGTGTTCCGTGGCGCGCATCAGGAACCAGCTGGGATAGTCCTCAATGTACTGCACCGGCAGATAGTCTTCGCTGATCTCCGGGGGATAGTTTTCCCAGCCATTGATGATCTCCGCCATATCAGCGAAGCTGCTCGGCACATCCAGCCCCATTTCCTCCAGCAACTGTGGGTCATAGGCCAGTTCCGTACACCAGACCTGCAGGGGCACAGCGTAGAGGTGGCCGTCCATGGTCACAGCGTCCTGAATGGTGTCGTACATCTGTCCAATCTTTTCTGCGATGATGTCCGAAGTTTCCAGCGCGGGGCAGTAGCCTTTTTCCATGAGCATATCAATGTCCTGGTTGCCTGTCCACAGGGTCATGATGTCGAAGCTCGTCTCCTGGAAGAGCATAGCGTTGACGAGTTCCTCCACGGAGTCGAAGTACTCGTAACCCACCGTCACTTCCACCTCAGGGTTTTCCTGCTGATATTCCTGAATCATATGGCCGCCGTAGAAGCCGGAAATGTAAAGGGACTCCGCCTGCGCCATGCCGAGTGGCAGGCAGAGAAGCAGGGAAAGCAAGGTGATCTTCCAAAGGTTTTTCATGAACATTATGCCTCCTTCGTGGATGAAATTTAGAAATGTTTACTTCGCCTGGTACGCGGCCAGCTCACCGGTGAAGATGTCCACACAGTAGCTGGGCGCGTAGAAGCGCCCCGTTTTTTCATTGTATAGTTCGCATTGGATGCACCACCCGGGAATGCACACATTCGACCAGTTGGGCATCCACATGGGTAAAACCCGGGTGATGCGCACCGTGTAATCCTCCCAGAAATCCTCCTCGCTATAGTCGGGGTCGTCCATCAACGCTCCAAACGCTGACTTGAGCAGGCCAGTTTGTATGTTATCAATTTCATCGAGCATGATATACTCCAGCACTTTCTTGGCCGCCTGCTGCCAGGGAATGGGAGTTCCGCTTAGTGGTGACGAAGAAGCGATTTCATAGGTCGACATTTTCATTTTCACCAGATGAAGATCGCTGTTAAAGGTGAATTCCGCCCATGGATAGTCCATGATGTGTGAGCCTGACTTTCCTTTCGCCTGCAAGCTGGAGCGATTGGCAATCTGACTTTTGTACTCTGTGGTTAAGCCTGCAATTTCGTAGGGAAGCAATGCAACAATGCAGTCTCCTCCTGAGCCCTGATTTTTGTCGGGTTCAAAGGAGTAGTGGGTCACATAACCCACGTTTTCTGCAGCTTTGTATCCCAGCTCTTCAAGAAAAGCAACACATTGTTCGTAAACCGTGGATAGATCAGGGGCTTCGACAGGATAGTACTCCTCAATGCTGCGGTTGATGATTAGTTTAGACATATATGCACCAAGCATATTGCACTTGGGCGCGCATGCTCTGATGTAGAAATCATCCACGGTTTCATAGTTTTCTCCTGTGCCAAAGCCTTCTGCCAGCGTGAAGTGATGACTCAGTGCTTCCATGAGGGTGGCTTTGCTGATTTTCTTGCCTTTTAGCTTGATTTGCAGAAACTGTTCCGGCAAAGTGTCGTTGACAATGGCATGGATGGTTACAGGGTGCCCGTTGTAGTTCAGCGTGCCCTCCGTCCAGAAGTTGTCCTCCTCCGCGAGGGTGGGGAGGGTTAGGCAAAGACATATTGCTGTGATGAGAATCTCTTTTATTAGTTTCATTTTTGTCCTTTCTGCAAACAGATCATCGATACTTGTACGCTTGTGAATCAGGTAGAAAGGAGTGGCTTCCCCCGTCCTCCCACACCACCGCTCATGCGGGCCCGCAAGCGGCGGTTCAGCTACTGGCATGGACATCATGTTTGGCTAGACATAAGAGTACTCGGCGATTTTACCTTATCTTCGGTCACTTACTTATCCTCCGGCAGATATCCTCTCACCGAGCAACTGCTTTCAAGGTGTCCGCTGCTTTACCATGCTGCATAACCAGCAACCGTCAAGCCCTTCCCTCTGTCGACTTTTACCGACTTCTCCGGAACTATGGCTCAGACTGACTTCTGTGGGCTCAGCCGAACCTTTCGATGTGGGTTACGCATTTCTACGCGTTCCCCACAGTTCTCCCCGCTTAAGGTGCAATAGCCTTCGTTCCATGTAGATGCCGCATTTACGTTACAGAGTCCGGGTAGTATGGGACTTCGACTTCCCTTGCAGTCTCGTACGCTCTGCTCCGCCTTTTTATACGATTTCTGTTCGTCGACTCAGAACTTTGCCTCCGGCTTCCTTCAGATTTCCCTTCGCGGAGAACACCTTTGCCTTTGGCTAACACTTCCTACTACCAACGACACTGTAAGTATAGCAAAGAAAGTATCTGCGTTGATACGAAAGGCGCAAAAAGCGGCAATATGTTCCTAAAAAACGCTCAGTACACTCCAGACGGTTCAATTTATTAGACCTAT
>JAFWZG010000124.1 GCA_017517385.1 Akkermansia sp. | reverse complement strand
ACCCGCGAAGACAAGGTGGCATGCTGCGCCGAAATCGAGCAATTGATGGATGAAGGATACCCGATATTCAACCTGCGCAGCGCCTTCCCCTACGTGATTGATAACAACTTCCCCACGCCCTGTTACCAATGCGTTGTGATGGAAAACGGGCAGCTCTCCACCTGCGGACGCTGTATCCATGTACCCGGCCTGTGCGATGAATGCGGGTATTTCTTTGCCGCGGAATATGCACTCGTATTCCGTGGCAATCTTCGTGTGATTTTTGAAATGCTGCGCACCTACACCCGCTACGTTTAATCATGAAACTGCTGACGACAGCTGCGCGCACCTGGCTCACCCACACACCGGCGCCTTATCGTTTCACGGCGGAGAATGACAGCATCCTGCGCTACGATGACTGCCCCGGCCTGGGGCTATACGTACACATCCCCTTCTGCCGAAGCATCTGCAATTTCTGCCCCTATTGCAAGGAGCGCTACACACCTGAAGCAGCACAGGCATATACCGCCGCCCTCTTGCAGGAAATCCACATGGTCGGGCGAATGCAAAGCGGCCGCACACGGGTGGGTAGCCTCTATTTCGGTGGCGGCACACCGGCCTTGCTGGCGCCCCAACTCCGCGACATCATTGCCACGCTACAGGAGTATTATGAAATCACCGATGGCATTGGCGCCGAACTGCACCCGGCCGATGTGAACGAAAAAACACTCACACAGCTGAAGGCTGCCGGTGTGACACGAATCAGCATTGGCATTCAGAGCTTTTTGCCGGAGTTCGCCCACTGCCTGGGTAGACCGGCACCGCAACCGGAGAAACTGGCGGCGGCCTTGGCACTTGTGCCATTCGAGACAGTCAGCATGGACTTCATCTTTGCCCTGCCTGGCCAGAAAATAGAGCACATACGGCAGGACTTGGACACAGCTTTCGCGCATGGTGCCAACCACGTGGCCGTGTACCCCTTCATCGATTTTTCCTTCACGGGCAGCCCGGTACACGCCATGCCCGGCCGCGAAAAACACCAGCTGCTGGATAATCTGACCGAGTATTGCAAAACTCGCGGCCTGGTGCGTGATTCCATCTGGACCTTTGCCTTGCCGGGAAATCACCGCTACTCCAGCATGACCCGCGATACCTTCCTCGGCTTCGGCTGTTCCGCCACCACTCTGCTGCGCGACTCCTTCAAAATCAATACATTCTCCGTACCGGCCTATATCGAACGTATCCGCAACGGCCAGCTACCGACCGCGCTCACCACGCGCTTCACTCGTCGCCAACGCATGGTTTATTACCTCTTCTGGCGCGCATACAGCACCTTTGTATCCAAATCGGATTTCAAAGATTTCTTCGGCACGAAACTCGACACCGAATTCAGAACCGCCTTCTGCCTCGCCCGCCTGCTGGGCTACATACAGCATGAAGATGATGGCTACCGCCTTACACCGCGGGGGGCATACTATTTCCATTATTTCGAAAACTTCTATACCCTCGCCTACATCGACAAAATGTGGGGCATCATGCGCCACTCCGCATTCCCAGAAAGCATTGAGCTTTAACACAAAAAGCGGTAAAATTGTGCTTTTTATTCTTTGCAGCAGGTAAAAATGCGCGTATTATGTACGGCATGACGAATCTGGAACTAAGCCCTTGGCCGAACAGCTCCGGCGGCATCCGAGAGAGCCTCGCGGATGTCCAGACTGGTCAACTGCGGGT
>JAFWZG010000007.1 GCA_017517385.1 Akkermansia sp. | reverse complement strand
GCGGCTTACGCCGATGTTGGGATAAAAGAAAAATTGTGCCAATGAACGGGCTGTATGATACCCGGCCAAGGAGAATTCGGCAAAACACGCTGATTTTGTGTACACAATGGCTATATTCCCCCAAACTTTGGGACACATGTGACCTTGGCCGGAACTAAAGCATTATTTTTAACATCATACATTCCGCGCGGAAGCACTCCTGCTCCGCGCGGATTTTTTTTATATCAGGTAAAAAAGTCCCCCATTCTATTACGGTAAAAACCTGTTTTTTAAGAAAAAAATGCATTTACCGCTTGCAACGGCGTGGTGTTCATGGTATACATAAGAAGTCAACACAACGCATATAGCATGAAAATTCAACTTAACAGACAGAAAAAAGGGTTCACCCTGATTGAGCTTATGGTGGTTATCGCCATTCTTGCCTCTCTGGCAGCAGTGGGTTATGGCCCCATCATGGAGCACATGAACGACGGTGACCGCCAGCAGGCTAGCTCCAACCTGAGCCAGCTGCAGAAGATGCTCTTCACCTTCCGTCAGGAGAACGGCCAGTATCCCTGTGATGCTACCGCTGAGAACCTCCGCACAGAGCACGCAGATTTGGACTTCGGTGAACTCACCGGTGCTAAGTCCAACGCCTACCTGCGCCAGCTCTTCTACGGCAGCAGCACCTCCGAGACAACCTTCTTCGCCAAGCACGCCGGCACCCGTGAGCCCGATGGCCGTATCGCTAATGGCCAGTGCCTTGCCCGTGGCGAAAATGCTTTCGCCTACGTGCTCCGCAAGGAAAGCAACAATGCTGAGGACGCTCCCGGTCTCCGCTCCGTGGCTGATACCCCCAGCGGCGTACCGCTCGCTTTTTCCTGCGTGCCCTCCACCGCTAACCCCATCCCCGGTGACAAGCTTTACTTCAACCGCGACCTCTTCTACGCTCACGCCTTCATGGTACGCATCGACGGTTCTACCGTTGACCTGAAGGACAAGCTGACCGAAGATGCTGAGGATGAATCCCGCAGCGTATTCACTGATAACTACTCTCCCTTCCCTGAGAGCCGCCGCGGCAATGCTACAGCCCCGAACTACGTCGTTGTGACTCCCGAGCTGTAAAGCCCCCCTTACACCATTCATCAAAAACGCGCAGAGAGACTTCTCTGCGCGTTTTTTATATGCGGCTTAATCATCCTCGCAAGAACAAGGCGGCGGGTATTCCGCCGTCTCTCAGAAGCACACAAGAAGCTACTCCCCTCCCCTGTATTCCACGCGCTCTATGCCTGCTCTGTCCCCTTACCAGCCAGAAGGGCATAAGGGATAGCAAGCCTCATCTAAAGGCTCAGGAAAGGGCGCAGAATCGTCATAAAAAAGCAGAGCTCCGAAAGACGGAGCTCTACTTTATTTTCAGGTGGTAGAAAAGCGCTTAATTCTGCCAGCCGCCACCCAGCTGCGTGTACAGAGTGGGAATGCAGGCGGCATACTGATAACGGTAAGAAGCGAGCTGCTTCTGAGCCGGGAAGAGGCGCAGCTGGTTATCCAGCACCTCGAAGTAGGCGGAATAACCCGCAGAATAACGATCCTTAGCGAGGTTCACGCTCTGCTCATAAGCGGCCACAGCGGCCTCCTGACGAGCAATGGCTTCACGAAGCTTTTCACGCTGCACCAGAGTGGTGGCCACCTCAGCCATGGCACTCAGCACCGTCTGCTCATATTCAGCCTTAGCGGCAAGGAAAGCCTCACGGCGGGCATTTTCCGTGGCACTGAGACGGCCGGCCTGGAAGAGAGGACCGGTAAGGTTAGCACCTATTCCCCAGCCGTGTCTGCGGCCGAAGACGGAATGGCGCAAATCAGAGGAGGCATAACCGGCGGCACCGGTAAGGCTAATGGAGGGGAAGTAGCTGGCGATTGCCACGCCTACATCAGCATTTGCGGCGCGCATGGCCTGCTCCTTAGCGCGGATATCCGGGCGGCGGGAAAGGACATCTGCCGGGATGCCGGGAGCCACACGGGAGGCATTCATATAGGAGCGCAGAGAGCCGCTGCGGGCAATACGGCCGGGCATACGACCGGCCAGCACAGAGAGCGAGTTCTCCAGCGCAGCAATCTGCATTTCCAAAGCAGGAGCCTCAGCCTGAGCAGAGGCGAGAGCGGCCTGAGCGCTAGCCACCTGCAAGCGGTCTACCACACCTTCCTGCAGCTGGTCGTTGAAGAGCTTCAGCGTATCGCTGTAGGACTCCACGCTATTGCGAGTAATGCGCAACTGCTCATCCAGCATGATAAGCTGGAGATAGCCGGTAGCCACCTGGCGCATCAGGGAAATGCGGAGGTTATTAAGCTGCTCTTGGGCTTCCTGAGCGGAGGCCTCTGCGCCTTCCACCTCACGGCGAGTCTTACCCCAAATATCAATCTCCCAGCTAGCGCTCAGCGCTGCAGAGCCGGGGTTCGTGGTAACACTGCCGGTATTCGTGATGTTGGCACCGCCGGCAGAGTTCATACCCTTGGAGGTAGAAGCACTGTACCCAAACCAAGGGAAGATGGGCGCACGAGCTACGGTGACATACTGGCGAGCCGCTTCCACATTATGCTGAAGGGACTCGAGGTTACGATTGTTATTGAAAACATCCGTCAGCAGGGCCTGAAGGTTGCGGTCTTTCATGACAGCCTGCCAAGGCAGATCCGCCATATTACCATCACCTACACCGGCTCCGCGGAATACGGCAGGTACTTCCATCTGCGGTTTTTCCCAGCTCGGGCCGAGTGTACAGGCCGTAGTGAGCACCACAGCACCGGCAAGGGTCATTAATGCGCTTTTTCTCATATTTTATTATGGGGGATTAAGAGTTAAGAAAAGAAGTTGAGAAAGTTTAGATTACCTCATTTTCATGCTCCACGAGGTAGCGGCGGGCGCCTTCCTCATCCGGATCCTCAGCAAGAGTCTTCTTCTTGAAGGTAATGCGGAAGAGGCGCATGATGAAGACATAGGAACAGGGAATGAGGAACACACCCACAAGAGTGGCCACCGTCATACCAGCCACCACCACCACGCCGATGGCGTTTCGGGCCAAGGCACCGGAACCACTGGAAAGCAGGAGCGGCACACAGCCCAGAATGAAGGCAAAGGAAGTCATGATAATGGGACGCAGGCGCAGGCGTGCAGCCGTGAGAGTAGACTCCATCAGGCTCTTGCCACGCTCCATTTCAAGATTAGCAAACTCCACGATAAGAATGGCATTCTTAGCGGCAAGACCCACCAGCATGATGAGGCCCACCTGAGCATACAGCGTAAGGTCAAGCTCCCAGACATAGAGGCCCATATAGGCACCAAGCACGGCGATGGGCACCGTCATGAACACGGAGATGGGCAGCGTCCACTTCTCATACAGAGCCACGAGAATAAGGAAGGCAAAGAAGCCGGACATGAGGAAAATAGTGCCAAGGCCGGTACTGTTACGCACCTTGTTTTCCTGGAAGGACATATCCTGATAGTCCATGCCCACCTTGGTCTTATCCATCGTCTCCTCGAAAACTTCCTCCATGGCAACCATGAGCTGCTGGGTGGATACACCGGGACGAGGCATGACATTGAGCTTAGCCGCGTTATAACCGTTGTGGTGCATCACGAACTCAGTATCAGCGATTTCGGAAATACTCACGATAGCATCCAGCGGCACACGCTCGCCGCGATTGTTAATCACGAAGAAGCCCTTCATCTGGTCCAGACTGACGCGGTCCTCACCGCGAGCCTGCATAAACACCTGCCACTGCTGGCCGAAGGCATTAAAGAAGTTCACGAAGGATGAACCATAATAGGAGGCCAGCACACCGTAAGCATCACTAATATTGACGCCGAACTTCTGGCACTTGGCGCGATCCAGCGAGATGTGGCGCTGGGGAACATCCGCCATCATCATATCACGGCACAAAGCCACCTCTTTGCGGGCCGCAGCGGCCTGATTAAATTTCTGCACCTGCTGGTACAGGAACTCCACGCCCTGGCCTTCCAAGTCCGTCAGCACCATGGTAACACCATTTGCCGTACCTACGCCGGGAATTGCCGGGGGAATGAGCACCATGCTGATGCCATCAAGACCGGCCTGAGCACAGCGGGCACTCAGGCGCTTCTGCACCTCCTCAGCGCTTTCCTCGCGCTCACTCCAATCCTTCAGCTGTACGAAGGCAATGGCGGCACCGGGAGTCTGCACCATGTTCAGGATATTGATGCCGACCACAGCGGTGAGGTTCTTAATAGCGGGATCAGGATTATCAGCGGAACCGCCAAGGGCATCCTCAAAGCGCTGAGCCTGAACCATGGCACGCTGCAGGGATGTCTCAGGCTTCATGACAAGTGCTGCCAGCAGGAAGCCCTGGTCTTCATCCGGAAGGAAGGCGCCGGGCACTTCATCACTCACAGGCTTAATAGCTACCCAGAAGAGCAGCAGCAAAGGCATGGAGATGATAAGCTTGCGGGCCAGACCACCGCAGATGCGGGTGTAAACACTGGCCGTGCAATCATAGCACTTATTGAACACACGGAAGAACGGCTTAGCAATGCCGTGATTGAGTTTGAACACAATGCGGCGCAGCACATTCTTGGGCATTGTATTATTCTCCTCCTTGCTCTTGAGCATAAGTGCGCAGAGTGCGGGAGAGAGAGTAAGAGCATTGAATGCCGATATGAGCATCGAGATAGCGATGGTGATGGCAAACTGCTTAAAGAGCGTACCGGTAATACCTTCCAGCATCAGTGAGGGAAGGAACACGGCAGCCAGCACCAAAGCAATGGCGATTACCGGGCCACTCACTTCCTGCATGGCAGCAAAGGAGGCCATGCGGGGGTTCAACCCCTTCTCAATGTGGTGCTGCACAGCTTCCACCACCACGATGGCGTCATCCACCACCAGACCGATAGCAAGCACCATACCCAGCAGGGAGATAGTGTTCAGCGTGAAGCCCAGCAAGGGGAACACACAGAAGGTGGAAATAAGGGACACCGGCACTGCGATGAGCGGAATGGCCGTAGCGCGCCAGCTCTGCAGGAAAAGGAACACCACCAGAGCCACCAGCACGATAGCCTCAATGAAGGTCTGCTTAATCTCCTCAATGGAGTAACGCACAGAGGTGGTCGTATCCAGCGATACGTTGCCCTCGATGCCCGGAGGAAGGGCCTTACTCGCCAATAGGGCACTCACACGATCCACCGTCTCAATAGCATTCGAGCCGGGGGACTGGAAAATCACCACACTGGCAGCCGGGCGACGATTCAAACGGCCGGTGACGGAATAGTCCGCCGAGCCGAGCTCAATGGTGGCGATATCCTTCAGGTACACCACTTCATCACCGCGCTGGCGCACAATAATCTGCTCAAATTGCTCGGGGGTGGAGAGGCGGCCCTCCGTGCGGATAGTGATGGTGCATTCCTGACCATCGGGCACAGGGTCAGCGCCCACCTTACCGCCGGGGTTCGTGACGTTCTGCTGGCGGATAGCGCCCTGCACTTCGTTAACAGAAATACCGAAGTGGGACATCTTCACCGTGTTCAGCCAGATGCGGATAGCATAACGGCCGGCACCATACACCGTCACCTCACCCACGCCGGGTACGCGCTTAATCTCATCCAAAAGCTTAACCTGAGCGTAGTTAGCGAGGTCCACGGAATCATAGGAGCCATCCGGGGAGGTAAGGGAATAGAGCATCAACGGCAGACCGGGCTGCTGGCGAATAGTGATGCCTGAGTTCAGCACTTCCGTGGGCACCTGAGACTGAGCCTGACCGTAGCGCATGTTGGTAAGCACTTGATCCAAGTCCGTATCAGAGCCGGGCTCGAACACAATCTGGAGGTTATAAACACCGTTATTCGAGGAAACGGACGTCATGTAATCCATGTGATTCACGCCATTCATCTGGCGCTCAATGGGCGTACCAACTGAATCTGCCACGGCCTGAGCATCTGCGCCCGGATACACCGCGGTGAGATTAATGGTGCGAGGGGTAATCTCCGGGTACTGCTCGATGGGAAGATTCATCATGCAGACCACACCCAGCACAGTCGTAAGCACGGCGATAACCGTAGCTATAACCGGGTGTTTAATGAAATAGGCACTCATATATAAACCTTACAGTTTTTTCAGAGAAACAGGGCGGAAGCTTACTCAGACTTAGCAGTGACGGAAGGCGTCGTTGTGCGGGGTTCCGTGTAGCTATACGTGGCGGGATTCGGTGCAATCTGCGCGAATCCGGCTGTCATACCGGCGCGCTTCATGCCGAGATTAGCATTCGCATAAATCTGGGCCATCTGCCCACCCTCTACGATAACAGGTGCATCCAGCGGGTTATCATAGCCGATATTCTTCAGAATGGCGGCCATATCCAGCGTCTCGCCGGCCTCATTCGTTATGGGGCGGGCCGTCACCGCAACCATGGGCATCATGCCGGTGCCACCATCAGCCGTGGGAACTTCAACCTCAATTTCCTGCCCAACAATAACGTCAATACCATAAGGCTGATTATCAGGCCCCACCACATAAATGAAGCGGTGGTTCATGGAAGAAAGCAGAGAAGCGCGAGGCACCAGAAGGGCATTCTCAATCTCGGCCACCTTTGCACGAATCTGCACGGAAGCACCGGAGCGCAGGCGCAGCTCATCGTTCGGAATGGTGCCGATAAAATTCACTGTACCGGTGGAGGTGTTCACCTGACTATCCATGGTGCGCACCACACCCCGGTGCGGGTACAGTGTACCATCCTCTAGAATCACGTCAAACTCTGTGAAGGGTGCATCCATATCCTGCCCATCGCGGAAGCCGGTCTGAGTCACAATATCCAGCACGTGCTTGCCGGTCACAACAAAGTCCACGCGGATGGGAGTAATGGCGCTCATGTGAGTCAGCACCACGGCACCGGGGCTCACGTGGTCACCCACACTCACGGTAGCGGCGGAAGCGTAACCGGCGAAAGGAGCACGAATGGTGCAACGATTCAGGTTAATGCGGGCATTGTCCAGCGCAGCTTCAGCCTGACGCACCTGAGCATTAGCAGCTGCCAGAGCAGCCCCCGTGCGGCGCTTAGCCAGCTCAGCGTCCTGGAAAACTTTTTCGGATACGGAACCGTTACGCACAAGCGCGGCATTACGATCCAAATCCTGCTGAGCCTGAGCATCAGCAGCTTCGGCCTGCAGCACGGTGGCGCGGGCAGCCTCAAGGTTGGCCATGGCCATGTTCACGGCGGCCTGATATGTCACATCATCAATACGGAAAAGCACATCGTCCTTCTCGCAAGGAGAGCCGTCTATATACACCTGCTCCACGATGCGTCCGCTCACCTCAGGACGAATATCCGCCTGCTCCGTACCACGCAACTGACCGAACCATGTGGCATACACGGGCACGTTCTGGCGGCGCAGCTTCATCACGGACACCTGCAAAGGTGGCATGGGCTGGCGAGCCTCTTCCTGCTCACCTCCAATAAAATCATTATATACACGTGTCAGAAAGCCAGGCTTACCATCCTCACTCTCGCCACAACCGGTCAAACCGGTTACCACCACCGCGCTAAGCGCCATTGTCACTATATGTTTTGCTTTCATTGCTAACCTAATCTAAAAATTACTTGATATTCCTGAACACTCGCCTCAGCAGCTCGAAAAGCTGCTCTTCTTCTTCGGGGGCTAACCCTGACATCATTCGCTCGGTCAGGGCATTAATGAGACTGGAGAGCTCTTCACGGCACTGGCTAGCCTTATCCGTGAGATATGCATTCTTCACTCTCCCATCCTTACTATCAAACGCGGTACGAACATACCCCTTCTCTTCCAAGCGCTGCAGTAGGCCTTTCGCTGTGGTATGCGATACGTTAAGATACTCCTCCAGTTCACGCTGTGACATAGGGCCTCCGCCCTTCACCTCCAGATACATCAGTACACGGCTTTGAGCTGCCGTCACCGGCATGTCGGCATGCAGAGAAAACAGCGTCGATACCCGATCCGCTATCAGCTTCATCAGGAATGATATAGCCTGTCTTCTTTGCATCGTTTCCATATCTTCAAACAATATGAAGCTAGCTTCATATTACAGCGACAAGTATAGTCTCCTGAGCCGAAAAGTCAAGAAAAATTGTCAAACTTTTTAAAGCATTTTCTACCATTTCAACACTCGTTCCCCATTCGACGATAGCGGTTGAAAATCTCCTTCCTGTCCGCATTCGCGGCAGTCAATTCGCGCAGAATGGCATCACGCATTTCTACAGCCTGAGCTAAGCCTTGTTCGGGACCTCCACTCTTCAAATCAGAAAAATAACGCACAAACCGATTACCATCTCTGGTGATACACAAGCGCCACCCCTTAAAGGTATAGCCCTGTCCTTTCTCCTGCCCGTAACGGGTGATGTGTTTCTCATTGCTCATAACGTATAGCCCTATTTTATGAAGCATACTTCATTTGTCAAGCCTTTTCCACCCCGTTCGAATGTTAAAAAATGTTAATTTTTTAACATTTTGACAACTAGAATACAGTGGGTTATAAAAAGAGCATGAGAAACCCGCATCCTTATTCCCAGCCAGGCCGATTTCAGGCGACCTCAACAGAAAACACCGCCTTATCCATATACGAGCAGCTGATTTTAAAGCAATTATTGGCAGCAGGTGGTCACAGCTCTCTGCGACAATTAAGTTCAGGGTTGAAGCTAAACTTCAACCAAACCCGACATCTGCTCACCCAGCTCCAACAACAAGGGCTGGTGTTAGTACGTGCCAGCGAACTGGATGATGCCACCCTGATATACAGCCTCACTACTGTCGGCACACGAACAGCGGCGCCGCTGTAACGCCTCGGAGAAGAGCATACCACGCCCCCTAGCTCTGAACAAAGAAAAAAACTAAGCCTGCTGCACCCTAAAGTACAGCAGACTCAATTAGAAACAACCAAGAAAATCTTTGGTCAGTGGTGGGCTCAGGCCTTAGCAGCGCGAGCCTTCTTGATCATGGAAGCCACAGTCTCACTGGGCTGGGCGCCGTTGGAAATCCACTTTTCAACCTTCTCCATATCAAGGGTGTAATTCTCACCCTCGGCCATGGGGTTGTAGGTACCCACCTGTTCAATGAAGTCGCCATCACGGCGAGCGCGGCTGTCAACGACAACGATTTTGTAGTAAGGACGGTCCTTAGACCCCTGACGGTTGAGACGGATTGCTACCATAGTAAAATGAATGAGATTGGTTGTTCCCCGAGCCGCGGCATGTGATATTCTGATTGTGCACGGCGGCAAGGTGGGACGCCAAGTTACCACAGCAACGCATCAATGTCAAGCATAAAGTCAAAAAAAAGTTTTCAGTACGTCAAAATAAGGCACAATTCACGCTTTACAGCAACAGGCACTCCGCGATAGAATGAGTGGCATGAAGAGTTACATTCTGCTTTGTCTTCCCTTGCTACTAACGGCCTGCGCCCAGCCTCACCACCCCACTAACCGCTCAGTGCGCGCCCCACGTGCCGCCGCAGCGGCAAACTTTAACGGCATAGATCTCAACTGGTTAGGCCAGCGCATATGGCAGAATGAATGTGCAGGCAGCGTGCCCGGGCTCGTAAGCTGGAACGCCGGCGAAGACTTCCCTTCACTGGGTATAGGGCACTTCATCTGGTACCCGGCCGGGTATAGCGGCCCCTTTGATGAAAGCTTCCCAACCTTTGTGCGCTACGCAGCCTCCCGAGGCGTGCAGGTACCGGCCTACTTCCACGGGCCTGCACCTTGGCCGAATAAAGCGGCTTTTCAGGCGGACCGCAGCGGCCGAGCTGATGCCATGCGCCGCTGGCTTGCGGGCCATGTGCAGCTGCAGACGGAGTTCATCATCCTGCGTTCACGCGCAGCCCTGCCCCGCATGATGCAAGCCAGCCGCAACCCGCAAGCTGTTCAAGCGCGTTATCAGGCACTTGCAGCCACCACTCAGGGGCTGTACTGCCTCGTAGATTACGTCAACTTCAAGGGCGAAGGCCTGAAACCCACAGAGCGCTATCAGGGGGAAGGCTGGGGCCTGCTGCAAGTGCTAGAAGAAATGCGCGGATATCCTCAGGGGCGTGCCGCGACGGCTGAGTTCTCCCGCGCAGCCTCAGAGGTGATGCGCCGCCGCGTGGCAAACTCGCCAGCAGCTCGCGGAGAGCAACGCTGGCTTGCTGGCTGGCTTAACCGCTGCAACACCTACAGATAAAAAATAAAATCGGCGAGTTCCTATAAAGCTCGCCGATTTCATTAATAAGAAAAAAGTACCGGAGCCGCGCGTCACTCTGAAGGAGGCGTGGTCAGGACAGAATCCATGGAAGGAGAGCGGCTGTAACTGAGAGGGTCGCGCCCGGCAGCATCCGTACGGCTAACATCCGCCCCGGCTTTCAGGAGAAGGCGCACCACCGGAATGGACTCAGCCAGCACAGCGTGCACCAAGGGAGGAGTTCCCTCAGCATCCGCCAGATTAGCATCCGCCCCGGCCTGCAATAAAAGCTCCACAGTAGCTCGCTGGCCGTTCTGAACAGCTGCACAGAGCAACGTGGTATCAGCGGCTTTCGAGTTCGCCTGCACACCGCCCGCAAGCAGCAGCTCCAGCACGTCTACACGCCCCGCCTCAGCGGCACGGCAAGCCGCCACCTCCATCTGCCCGGCGGGGATATTTCCGCGTGACAACAGCTCTTCCACCACGCGCTTCTTGCCCAAGTATGCGGCCATTGCCAACAGGGAATCACCTTCAGCATTGGCCTCATACGGATTTCCTCCCTGCCGGTATGCTTCATAGAGAGAACGATACGCCTGATAATCCTCCTCAGAGGCAGAAGAATCAGCATCCCCCATTAACCAACCTGTGCAGCCCACTATGAGGAACACCACGCTCCACACCACGCTCATGAGTGCCGGACGTCGAGTCATTCCTCGAGCCACCGCCAGCGCGCTGTCCACAATAAAAGCCGTAGCACACAGCACCAGCAGCCACATCTGCAAGGCGTCCGGCTCTCCCACACCACACACGCGGAAGGACAGCAGAGCCACCACTATCAGCAGGACTAACGGATTCACGAAGTCTTTCATATCACCCCCACTTATAGCAGAGGGCTCACGCCCTGTCCAGCACAAACTTACGCCTCAGGCTCATCCATAACACGGAGGTACGATTCCGGCGTTTCCTCTGCGCTGAGAAACACGCGGAAGCCTGTATTACGCGAGCTCACATGCTCCCCCCAATCAAGAGTGGAGAAGAGCCCGCAAAGGGTGAGGGTATGGTTCACCTCCAGCGCAGTCGTACCGTCCACGGCCTGTTTCAGAAGCACGTACAGCGGTTCAAACGGAGAAAGATTTCTCCCCGCCACCACTTCTGCCGGCACCACGACTTCAAACTCCTGCAAGCCGTAGTCGGTCATATCATTTGTTCCGATGACACAGGTACCATCCTCCGCCTTGCCGGGACAAAGCTCCACAAGGTTCAGGGGATTGAAGCCCTCATCATCCTCATTGAAGCGGCGTCCGTAAAAATGCTGGAATTGCAACCCCACCACGCCGTCCAGCACTGAAAGGCGCTGTAACACACTGCAAGCGCGCTCGGCCACAGCAATCGGATCCTCCCACATTTCCCCCTGCACGGAAACTTCAATATAGGCCGTGTGAGTCAGAATACCGGCCACAATATCCTCCCCAAGCGCTGTGGATGCCAGTTCATCCGCCAGCGTACCCTTCTTCCATGCCCCCTCATGCGGAGTCACTCGCACTCCGGCAGGAAGTTCTGAGCATAAATGAGTATGCTCCGGCAATGCCCCCGCCACAAAGACGCGACCGGCATAAGCGGGCTGCGGCACACGCAAGCTACGACCACGGAGACCGCCGGCAGCCTTCAGGATGCGCTGCAGCTCATCATTACCTTCATAGCCCACGTGAGTCTCATCACAAGCGAGATCCAAGGGGGTATTACCGGCAGGAGAACAGGCATTCACGTCATCCCCGTGCTCCTCAAGCAGATAACGCGCCATTGCCGCTGAGGCCGTAGGATTATAGTACCAGCCATATACCACAGCATGAAGAGCAGACAGACCGGAGTTTTCCTCCATCTGCTCCGGCGTCATCACATCCGCGCCAAACTCCGCCAGCACCCGAGCACTTGCCACATCCCCCTTCAGGCAGCATCGCATCCACGGCGGCGATCCATCTTCCACCTCAGGCCTCATACCGGCAGAGAGCAACAAGCGCAGCATCTCAGGCGAGGAGTACTCCACGGCAAGACTCAGCAAATCAGCATCCTCCTCTTCCTTGGTACGCAGCTGCAGGCGAGCGGCATCCCCCAGCTCCAGCAGCACCTTCATGCACTCAGGCTGATTCTGAATAACGGCCAGCTCCAGAAAAGGCGTCAGCATCTCAAAGTCATCTTCCTGCAGCTCCGAGCGCAGCCTTTGCACCTCAACACGAAGGAGCTTCGCGTTCCCAGCCTCAATGGCCTCCACCATCTTCTTGGTACGTTTCGTATATCTCAACCATGCCCATACAAAACTGACGATGAAAAAAAGAAGCACCCAACCTCCCTTCAAAAGAAACTTTTCCAGCATGTTATGCATGGCCATATTCTAGCAAACGGCCCTGCCTCACGTCAAGCGTGATTTCCGATCAACGTACACAATAAAGCCTTGCAGGTTGCGCTGCGCGCGCGTATAATGCCGCCCATGCCTACAGTCACCCTGTCACTCGGTGCGCGCTCCTACAACGTGCACGTGGAAAACAACTCACTGGACGCCGTGGGGTACCTCACCGGTCGCCTGCGCATGACCGGAAAAGCCGCCGTCATTACGGACAGCAATGTATACCCGCTTTACGGCGAAAAAGTCATCCAGAGCCTCACTGACTCAGGGTTCAGCACCTCACTGCATGTCTTCGAGGCCGGGGAGCAGAGCAAGAACCTCACCACCGTGGAGCAGATTGTGAATGAAATGGTGGAAGAAGGCCATGACCGCAGCAGCTTCGTGGTGGCTCTGGGCGGTGGCGTGGTGGGTGACATGGCTGGCTTCATCGCCTCCATTTACTACCGAGGCATTCCCTTCATCCAGATTCCCACAACCGTGATGGCACAGGTGGACAGCTCCGTGGGCGGAAAAACCGCCGTGGATATCGAGGGCGGCAAAAATCTCATCGGTGCGTTCCACCAGCCGTCCATGGTGATAGCGGATCCCACCACCCTGCTCTCGCTGCCCCCCCGCGTGCTGCGAGAAGGTATGGCCGAGATGGTGAAACACGCGGCCATCCGCAAGCCCCGCATGCTGCAAACACTGCGCCAACTGGCTGATGAAATAGACCTCGGCTTCACCCTGAACACCATCGACAGACTTCCTAATATCATCGCAGAAAATATCGCCATTAAAGCCCGTATCGTGGAAGAAGACGAGAAGGAAACGCAGGGAGTGCGTGCTTTCCTGAACCTCGGCCACACCCTCGGCCACGGCGTTGAAGCCAGCGTACCGTATGGCGAGCTGCTGCACGGCGAAGTAGTGAGCTTAGGGCTGCGCGGAGCGCTGTGGCTCTCCCGTAAATACTGCGGCCTGAGTGCAACAGATGAGAAAGAGATACTGGACACCCTAGCTGCACTGGAGCTTCCGCTGACACTGCCGGAGCATGTAAGCGTGGAACGCGCACTGAAGTTCACGGCAAGTGATAAGAAGTTCAGCGGCGGCACTATCCGATTCGTGCTGCTAAAAGCCCTCGGAGAACCGGTGCTCTCCAACGAGGTAACAAAGGAAGACCTCTGCGAAGCCATGAAACTACTCACCACCAAAATTTAATATATCTTTTAATCCACACCACGAGAAACAATCATGACAGATCCGAGAACGACTCAGCTCGCCCAGAGCCTCATATCCCACTCCTGCCGTGTGCAACCCGGTGAGCACGTGCTGCTGGAGATTATCGACGCGCCGGATGAAATCGCCATCGAACTCATCCGCGCCGTGCGTGCCGCCGGTGGCCACCCGCACATCAATCTGCGCCACAGCCGCGTAACCCGCGAAATGCTCGCCGGTGCCACGGATGACCAGTACGAAAGCATCGCCGGCCTCGAGCTGGCAGAAATGCAGAAAATGGACGCCTACATCGCCATCCGTGGCGGTAGCAACAGCTTCGAGAACTCCTCCGTGCCTGCAGAGGCCATGAAGCTGGCTATGAAGCACATGCGCCCCGTACATAACCACCGCGTTTGCAAGACCAAGTGGTGCGTGCTGCGCTGGCCCACCCCTTCCATGGCACAGGGAGCCGGCATGAGCACGGAATCCTTTGAGGACTTCTACTTCCGCTGCTGCTTGGCTGACTATGATGCCCTGAAAGCAGCCATGGACAAGCTAGCCGAGCGCATGATGAAGACCGATGAGGTGCACATCGTGGGCCCGGGTACGGACCTGCGCTTCAGCATCAAGGGTATGCCTGCCATCCCCTGCGCCGGTGAGATGAACATACCGGATGGCGAGGTATTCACCGCCCCCATTAAGGACAGCGTGAACGGCACCATTCACTACACTGCCCCCACTCTCTTCCAAGGTATTCCCTTTGACGGCATCCGCCTCACCTTCAAGGACGGCAAGATTGTGGAAGCCCACTGCAATGGCAATGACGAGGCCCTGAACAAGATTCTGGATTCCGACGAAGGTGCACGCTTCATCGGCGAGTTCGCCCTCGGCGTGAACCCCTTCATCCTGAAGCCGATGCGCGACATTCTCTTCGACGAGAAAATCGGTGGTTCCTTCCACTTCACCCCCGGTCAGGCCTACGAAAACTGCGACAACGGAAACCGCTCTCAGGTGCACTGGGATATGGTATGCATCCAGCGTGCAGACTACGGCGGCGGTGAAATTTACTTTGATGGCGAGCTCATCCGTATGGACGGCATCTTCACCGATCCCGAGCTGGCTATTCTCAACCCCGTAATGGACTGATATCATGAAAGATCCCCGTTATCAGAAACTCGCTGAGCAGGTAGTAGGTTACGCTGTACGAGTACAACCCGGTGAGCACGTCAACCTGCGCATGCTGGACATCCCGGACGCCATGGTCGTGGAGCTTATCCGCGCCGTGCGTCGTGCAGGAGGTATCCCCCATGTGGATATCAGCCATGCCGCCATTAACCGCGAGCTCCAGATGGCCGCCACTGAGGAGCAATACGAGCTGGAAGGCCGTTACCGCCTGCAGCGCGCTCAGGACATGGCCGTAAACATTGTATTCTATGGTGATTATAATAGCTTCGAGTTAGCTGACGTGCCCGCTGAGTGCATGAAAATCGTTAGCAAGCACATGAAGCCCGCCAGTGACCTCACCGTCAATCAGCGCAAATGGACGGTGCTTGCATGGCCCACCCCCAGCATGGCTCAGGCTGCCGGCATGAGCACGGAAGATTTCGAGGACTTCTACTTCCGCTGCTGCTTGGCTGACTACGCCGCTATGAAGGAGGGCATGCTGAAACTCAAGGCCATGATGGAGGCCACGGATGAGGTACGCATCGTTGGTCCCGGCACGGATTTACGCTTCAGCATCAAGGGAATACCGGCTATTCTCTGCGCCGGTGACTGCAATATACCGGATGGCGAGGTGTACACTGCTCCCGTGCGTGACAGCATTAACGGCACCATCACTTACAACGCCCCCACCATTTACCACGGCATTCCCTTTGACGGCGTGAGCTTCCGCTTCGAAAACGGCAAAATTGTGGAGGCCCACTGCAATGGCAATGATGAGGCCCTGAACAAGATTCTGGATACGGATGATGGTGCCCGCTACATCGGCGAGTTCGCGCTCGGTGTGAATCCGCACGTGCTTCACCCCATGCGCGATATTCTCTTTGACGAGAAGATTGCAGGCTCCTTCCACCTGACTCCCGGGCAGTGCTACGACGAAGCCCCAAATGGCAATGAATCCGCCATTCACTGGGATTTGGTCTGCATTCAGCGCCCGGAATATGGTGGCGGCGAGATTTACTTTGATGGCAAGCTCATCCGCAAGGATGGCGTCTTCTTAGACCCTGAGCTGTCCCTTTTCAACGCCAAACAGTAATCCCCACAGCACTCCATGAGGAATCCCCACCTCATCCGCCGCGGCACAGACCACGTTATACGGAATAAATACCGTTATGTAACGCTGGCGCTGGCAGCCCTGCTCTGCAAATGCGGAGCAGAAGTCATAGGCGGCTGGGAGGCGGCGCATCCGGAGTGCAACACCATCACCTTACCCGCAGAAGCTCTACCTGGCTCAGGGCCTCTGCGGATTGCCCTTATATCGGACCTGCATAATAATCCCAAGCTATTAGCTCTGGTAGTGGAAGAGCTGCGCAGGCAAAAGCCGAACCTCATCGTCTTTTGCGGTGATTTGGTGACGGCAGATGAACGCTTCCGCCGTACACGCTGGGTAGTAAACGGCTTCCGCGAGCTGACAGCCATTGCCCCCACATACGCCATTCTCGGAAATCATGATTACGAGAAACAGGAACAAGTAGAACGCGTGCTAAACACCGCCGGCGTTACTCTACTGCACAATCAGGCTGTGGATTTTGAAACGCCCCAGCAAGGAAAAATAAGGATCGTCGGGCTGGGAGACTGGAATGAAGGAGATGAAGCCCCGCAGCTCTGCATGAAATCGGTCGGCGAAGAGCCCACGGCCGTGCTTCTGCTCTCTCATGATCCCGAAAGCCGCTGGCTGCTTCGCCAGTACGACTGGGACCTCATGCTCTCCGGGCACACCCACGGCGGCCAGCTGGGAATCCCCTTTGCGGATAGGTACGTCAGCTTCCGATCCTCCATGCCTGCCGGCCTCTACACCTTTGAGGGCGAACGGCGCGTATATGTTTCACGTGGTGTGGGCAGTATATGGGGCATGCGCTTCTTCTGCCCGCCGGAAATCAATATCATTGAGATTGGCTCGTAGTGGACGCCGCCTCAGCGGAAGCGGCGGCTTCCTCCTGCGCGGGCAGCGACGTCGGGAAAATACGCTCCACGGCCTCCCGCCACAGAAAATAACCGATGATGATATAGATGACCGTCAGCACCATGCCGACAAGGTTTACAATTCGCCCCACAGCCTTGCCATCCATCACAAAGCCAAGCAGATACACGCCTGCAGCAGCAATCGGTGATATAATCGCCCAAGAAATGGTGCCGGGAATATCATGATCATTGAAAATGAAATGAAACACTGCCGGCACAATACCAAGCATTGCCGCAGCACCCACAGCATCCCACTTTCCAAATGCATTGTAATCCTCAGGCTCTTCGCTCATACGCTCCCGAGTATACCCCGTCAGGCATGATTTAGCAACACTTTATTGCGCCCACGTGGCATCAGGCCACACTTTTGCAAATATTGCCCTTGACTCACGGGGGGGCGATGGATTAGAATGTAGTAGTTATGGCGATTGTAAAGACATCTTCTCAGGTTCTGCTGCTCATTCTTCTGGTCATGCTTGCCTCCGCCTGCCAGGATGCAGTAACAGGGCTGACCTCTAGCGAACTCTGGAAAAATTTTCTCAATATGCTCAGCAATTCCCCGGCCAAATATGGCTGGATTATCATCATTGCTCTACAGTTTCTCGCGATGAAGTGGCTGGGCGGTGTCTGGAATGTTATTTTCAGCATCATGAGTTTCCTGCTGCTCGCTGAGCTGGTAATGATAGCCGGCGGACTGGAAGCGGCCATCACCCCTAAATTTTTCGAGCTAGTGAAAGCAGCCGGCTATGCGGACATCTCAGTGAAGTTCCCTGTCATCTACTGGCTGGTGCCCGTGCTGTGGTTACTGAGTTGCTTCTGCGCCAAAGACCAAGTGCGAGTCTTCCTGACAGCCATTTGCTGTTATGCTCTCTGGCTGCTGCTGTCATGGATTCTCGGTTCCAGCGTAGACACATGGCTGAGCATGGGCCGCCCTCAGCCCGAAGGGCTGGCGGCCTCTTTCCGCATGGCCCCGTGGCTCTCCTCTGCCCTTCCCGCCTGCTTCCTGCTCATCTATGCGCTGATGATGGCCATTTTTGAAGCCTGCATAAAGCGCAGCAAATCATAACCTACTTATCCGCATGAAGACGGAGCCTACCATCATCCCACCGGAGCTCCGTGTAGCTATGGCGAGGCAGCACTGCCTCGCCGAGCTGGGAGCGCACTTTGGAAAACCGGTTTTCCTCCGCATTATCAAAGAAGAGCGCATACTGGAGCTCTACGTGCAGGAAGCATCCCGACATTGGGAACACCTGAAAACCTACTCAATCGCCGCTATGAGCGGCACAATCGGCCCTAAAACGCGCGAGGGAGACCACCAAGCACCGGAAGGCTTCTACCGCCTGCACCCGGCTGCTATGAATCCCCGCAGCCGATTTTATTTGGCATTTAACATTGGCTACCCGAATAGCTATGATAAAATGCTAGGCCGAACCGGCTCGTTTATCATGGTGCACGGGGGCAGCTCCTCCGTTGGCTGTTTTGCCATGACGGACGCGGTGATAGAAGAACTCTACACGCTGGTACAGGAAGCGTTCTCAGCCGGAGTTAAGTTTATTCCCGTGCAGATTTATCCCTTCCGGATGACAGCTGAACGCATGGCGGCAGAGAGGCAGAGCCCCCATTACATCTTCTGGCAGCACATCCTACCGGGCTGGAATCACACGGAAACGACCCACACGCCCTATGATGATACCGATTCTTGCTGATACTAGCTGGCTGCGTGATAGTGCACACGCTGAGCAATTCATCACCTGCATTCTGCTCCTGCTTACTGCGGCGCTCTTCACGCTATTCAGGGATGAAGAAGTACGCCACAAATGGAGCGCTTTCATACTAGCACTGCTGGTGATATATCTGGGATATATTTTAGTCACAGTCATAGCCGGCTGCAGCCTTTATGAGATGTTGGGCTGGAACTCCTCGCTACGGAAAGATCCTAAAAGGACGCTTATCTGCCTAATCTGGCTGGGTGGCGGCTATGCACTCTCCCGGAAAATGCTTTACCTCTTCTACCGCTGGCGCGACAGAAGAGGCAAAGATGATAATGATACCTAATACGCCCCGTTGAGAATTAGTCAATCTCAATCATATCGTTCGCCCGGCGCTGATCACGCTCACGATCGCGGCGGCGACGGTCACGGTCACGGCGGGCTTCACGCTGAGCACGGCGCTCGTCAGAGCTCAGACTGGGACGGTTATTACCCCAAAGATTCATCAGCGTGGGAGAAAGGCGGCCATAATCCGTATTCTCGTCGATTCGAATCACACGGCGAATGTACCCCTTAAGCTGGTTCGCTTGGATATTATCGCGGCGAGACTGGCCAATGAGTAGGTTAAACACCGCCTGACGATCACGGGGAGAGTATGCCTCGTCTTCCACGATAGCCATGACATCGCGCTTCATTTGGGGCAAATCAGCCACGAAATCCGGCTTCAAGAAACCATCAGGCGTGTCCAGCTGTTCATACATGAACTTCAGGGGGTCAAACCTATGGCGGCGGAGACCACCGAGCTTATCCGTGGGGTCCGCCAGCTCCAGCTGCTGCAGATAGCCTTCAGGCAAAGCGATGGGCAATTCGCCAACCTCAATAAGCAAGCGGGCCTTAGCCTCACCCACCTGGGTCTCCGCCTGAGCCAGCAGCTCACGCTGGCGCCTAAATGCATCCACTCGGATACGCATGTTATTTATGCCGTCCGTGCAAGCATCATCAGCGCCCAGATAATCAGCTCCCTGAAACTCCGCGTACTTGCGCCCATTTTTGTCAAAGAACATCACAGTGGGGCACACGCTGAAGGCAGGTGCAGGCATATTGCCGCGAATACGGGCGGCATCACTTGCGCCGCGAGCATCATTCCTCTCATAGAAAGGAACGGCCACCATCACAGCATCCCCCACAGCGGCCTCAGCCTCCGGAGTCTGCCAGAAGGTGCGCAGCAGCAGTACACTGCGGCGATTCCAATCCGGGCCATAGCAGTATGCCACCACCCCATCATCGCCAGCCTTCTGCAAAGCCTCAGCAAATGTTTCTGCACGCTGAGCCGCCGGAGCAAATGAGGTTAACAGCAGCAAGGCTGCCACGATTGTTTTACCGAGTCCTCTTGTTGTCATATACGAGAATTGCTTTGAAGTTAATACCTACGAGCTGATCCTCACCGGAGTCGATACGAATGAACCGAGCCGTGGGATGACTGCGCTTAATGCTGATGCGGATACAGGCTTCATCAGAGCCGTCCGGCAGTTCCGTAAGTGTCTGCCAGTTATTACCATCATTTGATATCTCAATCTTCCAAGTGCGGTACGAGCTGCAGCCGTTCGTGGGAACAATCACGATACCGCCGATACGCGTTCTCTTGGGCAGCATGACGGTCACCGTCTGGTGCTTACCAAAAGCGGAGTATATGTGTCCACCATTCTCCGTAAGGGCGGCGGCGTGATTAATGATGTTGCTCTGATCATCATTATACTTACTGAGCATCACGAGACCACCGGCTGATACCAGATTACCACCCACAGGCTCAAACTGAGGCATCTGAACTTGCGGCTGCAGATAATCCGCGCTCCATTCATTCATGAGCTCAATATCCTGAATCTCCTCAGCACCACGAATGACACCGCAGGAAATCAAATCCTTTGCCTCAGGATGCGCGGCAACAGCCTCCGTAATCATTTCCATCACCTTGCGTGCAAATGGCTTACCTTCACCATGAGCCTTTCTCACGGCCCATGCAATCATCTGGCAGAACTGAGGATGCTGCACCACATTCTCCACAAGGATACGCATGTACTGCTCCTTATGGACGCGAGAGCGACCGAGTGATTCATACTGCATGTCCAGCAGCAAGTGGAAATCCCACTGGGCTTTCTCGTTAATATTCAGGTTCTTAAAGAACGCCTCGAATGCTGCCAGTTTCTGCTTGGAAGAACGCAGTGTGGCGAGCATGGAGGGATAAATGCGCTCGCGCAGGAACTTGGCGCACATTTCCGGGTGCTCAGGCGCGATGGAAGTACACACGAACTCATTCACACCAAGCCACCTGCGGGGGCGGCGGCCGAGAGAACGGGACGCAGTATCCATATAAAGCCCCCATACCGGGCGGTATAGCGGCTGCATCTGCACAGCCATCTCGTAAAGCTTCAGAGCATTCACAGGGTTGCGGTGTTCGGAGAGCACCGTAGCCATGGTGCAGACCATCTGAGCATCACGCGTGATGGCGCCCTGCTGGTACATAGCGGTCTGCATCTGCAGAGCACTCCATGTGGTCTCACCCCATGTGTTCCAGTGCGGATGGCGATCCTCCGAGAGAGAGTTAGCCCCATGCCACTTGCCATCAAAGTAAACAGCATAGGCACAGTGACCGGGCTCACCCATGGTGATAGCCGGCACACCGTTAGCACAGGCCGCAGAAGTGCCGAAGTGGGAAAGACCACCGCACACAGCACCTACATCTCGCGTTTCCTTAGCGAAGTTGCCGGGATAAATGGCGTCAAAAGGCTGATAATACCACTGAGTGAAGATAGAGTCACCATACACATTCGTGGGAAGATAGGGCACCTGATATGCCATACCGGTGTACGCGCTAGAGGGAGCGGCACAATTATCACGCAACCAGCGCATGGTGGAAGCGGTACCGAAGGGGCTATCGCCCTTCCAACCACAGCAGTACTGAAGCAACCAAGTGGGCAACTCAGCAAAATAACTATTCAAGCGTTCCTGGTCAATACTTTCTGCGAAGAAGAGATAACGCTCACGAGCAGCGCGGTAGGGATCCGTGCGGCCACGATTGCGGCGGTTATTATCAGCGGGAAGACTGGGCATGGAATACCCCAAATCCTTAAACTCCTGCATTTCCTCACGGGTAAGCTCACGTTCCTCGCCGTACCAGTTGTTACGCGTGAACTGCAAGGCCACAGCACCGGCCACACGACGCTTCAACCCGGCCACAGAGGGGCGATCACCACCATCCAACAGCACTTCTTCGTCCATCTTGGGATCCACCTGACGGAAGTGAGCCAACATGGAAAGAGCCACCTCTGCATTCTGCAGCTCACCATCATACACGAACCCCGTTATCCACTGCAAATCATTCAGCAAGGGGGCCAGAGAATTGCGAGCATTACGGTCTTTCATCAAATTAGAAAGAGCATTCAAATCACTGCGGTGCAGCAGCTCCCACTGCGCCAACATAAGGCGTACCTCCGGATCTTTCAGGAACTCCTCCACGCACTCTTGGTCCACGCCCCTGAGCCTGCTACGAAGACGACCGGCCAGACGGCGCTTCAGAACCTTGGGCTGGCTCCACACAGCCGGGCTAAGGCGGCCCTGATGAGCAGGCTCACGCACGGCGGTCGAGCCATCATCCTCTCCCTGTCCGGTGCCGCGGCGGCGATAGCGGGCAATACGCTCGGGCTCTGTGTTCTCGCCTTCCATATCCGTGTCCTCCGGCAGAACTTCTTCCTCCCCATCGACGAAGGCGTCCGGATCCATTTCATCATCCTCAAAACGGTCCATCCCATCATCCGGCTCTCCTTCCCAGTCAAAATCCTCGCCGCCACCGGCCGTGGCAGACGGAGTTTCGCTAGGCTGGCCGTCATCCTCGGCGGGAGTATCCGTGGGAGTTCCGATCGACGGTTGAGTTTGAGTGGTCTGGGTAGGCGTCTTTGCCACGCTATCACCATAAATGGCATTCGTGAGCGCCGGCAGCAAGCCCGGCGCGGCCAAGTAACCGCCACCCAACCCCACCGCTATGGCTATCAGGAGAACGTATCTGGGTTTCATCTCGATTAATTTTTAGCAAAAAGCCCTTCGCATGTCAAGCACATGGTGAAGATTAAACGCTACAGGGGCACAATGAGAATCAACAAAACAGAAAAAGGCATAGGCACTCATGAAAGGCATTTGACAGGCTGAGGGAAGCTGTGATAGTATTGACTGCGATGGAGACTTTATATATACTCGATGGCATGGCGCTGATGTACCGCGCTTTTTATGCATTCATCAATGCCCCCATGCGGACATCTGCCGGGCTGAATACCTCCGCTATGTTCGGTTTCACGAATACCGTGCTTTCGCTCATCGAGAAAGAGTCGCCCACCCACATCGTTGCCTGTCTGGACCCCTCCGGCCCCACCTTCCGCCATGAGCGCTATCCGGAATACAAGGCAAACCGTCAGGCCATGCCGCAGGAACTCCGGGATTCCATTCCATGGATTATCGAGATTCTGAATGCCATGCGCATCCCCGTGGTGCGTGTGCCCGGCTACGAGGCTGATGACCTCATCGGCACCTTCACACGCTTGGCGGATGAACGCGGAGACATGCACGCCTACATGGTCTCGCTGGATAAGGACCTCGGCCAGCTGCTCTCGCCCACCTGCTCCTTCCATAAGCCCGGCAAAAAAGGTGCAGATTTCGAGGTGATAGATGAGGCCACATTCTTAGAGGAATGGGGAATATCCACGCCCGCGCAGATTATTGATATTCTGGCACTCATGGGTGACAGCAGTGATAACATTCCCGGTGTACCGGGCGTGGGTGGAGTCACAGCTCGCAAGCTCATCGCTCAGTTCGGAAGCGTGAAGAACATGCTCGAGCACACGACCGAAATCAAGGGTAAACTCCGCCAGAAAATTGAGGAAAATGCAGAAAACGCTCGCCTCTCGTACGAGCTCGCCACCATCCACCGAGATGCGCCTCTGCCTATCAGCATAAAGGATTGCGCCCGAGTGGGCTACGATATTCCTGCACTGAAAGCCATCTTCGCGCAGCTAGAGTTCCGCGGGCTGGACAAACGCATTGGTGCCGCGGCTCCGGATGACCTCTTTGCCGCGACTGCACAGGCCGCAGCCCCATCGGCCGATGCCCCGCTGCAGCTGGATCTCTTCGCGGCCGCTCCTGAGCTGAAAGACATCAACTCCACCCCACACCAATACCACTTGGTACGCACCCCGGAGGAACAGGCAGCCCTCGCGGCCCAGCTGCTCGCCGCCCCCCGATGGGCCTTTGATACTGAGACCACGGGACTGGACCCACTACAGGACAAAATGATTGGCATATCCTTCTGCCTCAAGCCGTCCGAGGCCTACTATGTACCGGTAGAAGATGGCCGATGCCCGGAGGCATTCCTGCCCGTGTTTGCGAGTGAAGCCGAGAAGGTGGGGCTGAATGCAAAGTTCGACATTCAGGTGCTGACCCGAGCGGGAGCGAAGGTGAATGCCCCCTTCTTTGATGCCATGCTGGCGCACGCTGCCCTTTACCCGGAGCTCCGCCATAACATGGATGACATGGCCGAAGCGCTGCTGAGTTACAAGACCGTGCGTCTGGCAGATATAGCCGGGAAAGATTATGACACGGCCGCCGTGCCTGTAGAGCAGATGGCTGAATACGCTGCAGAGGATGCAGATATCACCCTGCAACTGGCAGATTTGCTGGCCATGCAGCTAGAAAGCGCCGGCCAAACAGCCCTGATGCGAGACATCGAATTCCCGCTGGTTCCGGTACTGGCATCCATTGAAATGGAAGGCATGAAAGTAGAGCCGGACCAGCTACTCGCAGCCTCCGCCAAGCTGGGAGAGCAGATTACCGCCATTTCCTCCCGCATAGATGAAGTCGTGGGGCGCCCCATCAATCTGAACTCCCCGCGTCAGCTCGGTGACCTGCTCTTTGGCGAACTCAAGCTGCTGGCCAAGCCCAAAAAAACCAAAACCGGCCAATATGTGACGGATGAAGAAACCCTCCGCAAACTGGCGCCCTCCTTCCCCCTCGTGCAGGACATTCTGGAATACCGCGAGCTTAGCAAGCTGAAAGGCACCTATCTGGACGCGCTCCCCCGCTACATTTCTCCGGCAGACAACCGCATCCATTCCTCTCTCCAGCAGATGGTTACAGCTACCGGGCGCCTAGCATCACAGAACCCGAATCTGCAGAACATCCCCGTCCGCTCGGAAGCAGGCAAACTCATCCGCCGCGCCTTTGTGGCCCGAGATGAAGACTTCAGCATACTCTCCGCGGACTACTCGCAGGTGGAGCTCAGGCTAATGGCTGCCCTCTCTGCGGATCCCTCCATGATTGCTGCTTTCACGGAAGGACGAGATATTCACGCTGAGACTGCGGCTAGAATCTATAACGTTCCTCGAGAAGAAGTTACAGCTGACATGCGCCGCGCGGCCAAGACGGTGAACTTTGGCATCATCTATGGCATCTCAGCCTTCGGTCTTTCCCAGCGTTTAGACTGTCCCCGCGGAGAAGCGGCAGCACTCATCGAGAGCTATTTCACCCAGTTCCCCGGCGTAAAAACCTGTATGGACAAACTCGTGGAAGATGCTCGTGCTAAGGGTTATGCAGAAACACTCTGTGGCCGACGCCGTCGCCTGCCGGACCTCACCAGCAGCAACTTCAACCTCCGCGCCGCTGCCGAACGTACCGCCATTAACACCCCCATTCAGGGCAGCGCGGCGGATATGATAAAAATTGCTATGGTTCGCGTGCACGAACTGCTGAAAGGACGCCGCACACGGCTCATCATGCAAATTCATGACGAACTCCTCTTTGACCTCCATCGTGACGAGCATGACCTCATCCCGGAAATCATCTCCACCATGCAATCTGCGCTGCCCCTCCCACACGGCGTTCCTCTGGAAGTAGAGGCAAACCACGCACCGAATTGGCTGGAAGCCCATTAATGAACTCACTGATTTTCTAAAATCACCAATACTGAATACCAATCATATGATAACTCTCGTCGGTTTAGGATACGACATTCACCGCTTTTCGGAAGAGCCGCGCGCTCTGTGGCTCGGCGGCGTGAAAGTACATGAAACTAAAGGCCTTGCCGGCCATAGTGATGCGGATGTGCTCTGCCATGCACTGGCGGACGCCATACTCGGTGCCATCGGTGAGCCGGACATCGGTTACTGGTTCCCACCGAATGATGACAGCTGCCTGAACATCTGTTCACTGCGTATCGTGGAAAAAGCCGTGGAGCTACTGCATGCTCAGGGGGGCCGCGTGGTGAACGCAGATTGTGCCCTCATCGCTGAGGCTCCGAAAATTATGCCCTTCGTGGCGCAGATGAAAGAGACGCTCGCCCCCATCCTCGGGGTGGCCCCACGCCGCGTGGGCGTGAAGGCCACGACGAATGAAAAACTTGGCGCCCTCGGTCGTCGTGAAGGCATGGCCGCTTTCGCCACTGTTGCAGTCCAGCTCCCGGAGTAACGCCATGAACGCCACACTCAAACTCATCGCCTACTCCGCCGTCAAAAATCTGGAAGCCTCCAGTCTCACCATCGCCACGGCTGAAAGCTGCACCGGCGGACTTATCGCTACGGCCATCACCTCAGTTCCCGGAGCCTCAGCCGTTTTCCGTTACGGCTGGATTACTTATTGCAACGAAGCCAAGGAACGTGAACTCGGTGTACCCGGCAGCATCATCGAGGAACACGGAGTCGTCAGTGAGGCCGTCGTGGCCGCCATGGCTGAAGGTGCCATGCGAAAAGCCGGAGCGGATATCGCCGTGGCCGTCTCCGGAAATGCCGGCCCAACCGCTGCCGAAGGCGAGCCGCCGGTCGGCACCGTCTGCTTGGCCATTATGCGCCGAGGTGCCACCCGCCGCATGCACACGGAAACGCTTCATCTGCCGGGGATGGACCGAGAGGACGTTCGGATCCAAGTTGCCGCTCGTGTGCTAACGCATGTGGCCGGCATCGCCGCAGAGCGGAACTGATCATACCGCCTCACTCCGGCCTATTGACTTCATCGGCCTGCCCTGCTCCGGCAGCGGCAGGCTCTACTATTTTCTCAAGTGGCACTTCCGGCAGCAAGCCGGACAGATTACCTCGATGTCCGGGCAAAGCCTGAAGTGTGCCCAGCAGCCATTCCCCGAACACAAGCCCGCAGCGCTCGCACTCTTCCATGAAGGTGTAAAACAAAGCGGACATCTCGCCCTCACCAGGAGCGGAGATGAAAAGGTTCTCTCTCATTAGCGGGGGCGAGCTCAGCACCTCCCCCTTTTCCGGCACGGCAACGGAAAGCTCCTCGCGCCAACGGTAATGCACCCGGCCGGTCTCCGCATCTCGCGTGGCACTCATGTGACCGATGGGACGCTTGTCTCGAATGTCACTTGTGGGCGCTTCATAAATTTGCAGCGAATCTTTCTCCAGCAGCTCACGGTAAAATAACTCGTACAGCGGAGTAAGCTCCTCGGCCACCTTTCGCATCCACCCATTGAGCATTTCCTCGTTCACGCCAATCAACCCGTGATCGCTAAAAAATTTCAGCTGGCGATACATCGGCAAACGCTCGCAAAATTTGTTGCAAATGGCGTACACCAGCAACGAGTCACCAAGCGCAGAATTTCCGAGTATACACTCCGGCAAACGGCAGGTCACAAGATATGCATTCTCATCCGCCCCTTTCCGCAGAAAGCGCGGATGATGATAGCGGGTCTTTCGGAAATACATTCCTTCAAACTCCAAGCGCTCACTCACATCACGTGCTTCATCCAGCGGCAGTTCATCATAATCAAGAGGCTTTTTTTGCACCTCCAGCGGCACCAATTTGCAGACTTTTTCCACCCCACTTATCAAGCGCAAACCATCGCCCATTCGGCAAGGCTCCTCCTGCACTCGAGAGCGGCGCCCCTGTTTCACGGTGCGGCTACGCCGGCTTTCTCGCTCAGCAGCCGCTGCTTGTATGGCCACCTCGCGGGCCTCCTGCAGTGCCGCCACTTCACTTTCCGTGAACGGAAGCTGCATCTGCACCTGTTCGCTCTCTTGCACGGAACATACCCTACTACCTTTTCCGTTTTTTGTCAAGCTGTATCTGCCCACGCTCGCCCTTCACTCCTTGCAAGCCGAGACCTTTCCCGCGAACTCCTCCTTTTTCACGCAAAACGCCATTTTTGCCCATTTTTGCCCATTTTTAAGCTGTTTGTAAAGTTACTTTTATCTTTTTTAGCCATTTTTAGGCTGTTTTTGGGGCTTTTTGTGCTTAATTGGATCATTTATCGCACATTTCACATTGCGGATCAAACGCGCCCATCGAGGCAAAAAAGACTTTTTCAAGCATTTTTTTATTTAGTATTATCCTTTTTATTATCAGGAATTAGGGTATTTTCCGCCTTCATCCACCTCCTTTCAAGCCAGAAAAAGGGGTAGCATGTCCCCCCTTTTTCATAAAGAAGGTTTACGATTTTGACCAGTCGAATTTTCAGCAAATGAGCCAGCTTCGGCTCGAATAAGTTGCCTTATTTCAAAAATCGTCCGAAGGGCTTTGGTATTTCACCTGATGTCCGGAGCCGAATTTTTCTGTTATTTACCTCCAAAAAATCCACATGCTTCAGGGCGAAAAGTCATTCTGAAGATGAAGCTTTAACACTCAAACGGAGGAGCTGACACCTATTTCTCCAACCGATATTTAGCATTCCTCCCCTGCCCTGCTCCACTCGGGCAGATTTTTCTGCAAAAAAACCGCTCAATTTACAAAAAACCGCGACTTTTTGCCGCATGCGAGATTTTAACACAGCCGCATAAGACATGGGCCGTTTTTAATATCGCCAGTCATATTCCTGATATAATAGTAGGCATTTGATGTCCATTTTTCTCCTTTTGCCATTGAAATATCAGCCACATATCCAAAAAAAACCAAAGATTATTCCTACTATTTTACAATACTTTTCTCTTCATTCTCCTGCTTGTCATGGCGCAAGGCAAGCATTTATTTTATCATTTCATTTTAGTTTACATGGTATATATATGATATATTTCGGTATTTCATATTATATTTATGCATAAGTTTGGTAAGCTTTTTATGCAAATTAGAAAGATATATATATAATATGATAAGACCCCATACCGAGAGTTAAATCCGCCCTGCGATACGTTTCAGTATTGAACGCGCGCAAAAGAAGTGGTATAATGCGCGCGCGCCAAAGGAAGAGTCGGCATATTGCAAACACACTGCGCCGCACCTGTACACAAAGTAACATCCACCGCCCCCATGCATCTCCCCGCCACAGAAATGAGCATAGAAGAAGCGCTCAGTCAGTACTTCGGCTTTGATGGTCTCAGAGCCGGGCAAGACGCCGTGGTAGAAGCTGTCATGGCAGGAAGAGATACCCTCGCCATCATGCCCACGGGCGGCGGCAAATCTCTCTGTTACCAGCTGCCGGCGCTCTGCCGCGAGGGGATTACGGTAGTGGTGAGTCCGCTCATTGCGCTCATGAAAGACCAGGTGGATGCCCTGCAGGCACGTGGCATACCGGCAGCGGCGGTAAACTCCTCACTGGGAGCGGAAGAATACCGGCAAGTGATGGGGGCCTTGCGCTCCGGCGAGCTGAAGCTCATTTACGTAGCGCCGGAACGCTTTGGGCAAGAAGGCTTCATGAACCTGCTGCGAAGCCTTCAGGTGAGCCTACTGGCTATTGACGAAGCGCACTGCTTGAGCCAGTGGGGACATGATTTCCGCCCGGATTATCTCCGCCTCGGTCGCGTGCGAGAGGAACTGGGCTTCCCACAAACAATGGCTCTCACCGCCACCGCCACCAGTCACGTGCGAGCGGACATCCTGAACACCCTGAAGCTGAATGATCCAGCGGTCATCATCAGCGGTTTCGGACGTGACAACCTGAACTTCGCCATCACACACTGCGAAAACAGGCAAGCCAAGTTTGAACGCATCCGCAAGGTCATCGCCGAGTGGAAAAAAGGCATCATATACTGCTCCACGCGCAAGAACGTGATGACGGTGTTCGAGGAAATCAGCGGCTGCGGCTCCAATGCAGTAGCCTATCACGCCGGTATGACGGATGACGAGCGCGAGTACTCCCAGAACGCCTTCATCTCCGGCCGCGCAGACGTGGTGGTGGCCACGAATGCCTTCGGCATGGGCATAGACCGCGCGGACGTGCGCTTCGTCCTGCATTTTGAGATTCCCGGCAGTATCGAGGCCTATTATCAGGAGGCAGGCCGCGCCGGGCGAGATGGCGAGCTCTCCGCTTGCGAGCTTCTTTTCAACCACGCAGACCTCAAGACGCAAGAGTTCTTCTTTGAGGGCAGTAACCCCTCCATCCAGACCATCCGTAGTGTGTACAATCTTCTGCGAGCACGCTGTAACCCGGATACCGGAGAGCTCCAAATGACGGTGGATAACATGGCCGAGGAGCTCGGGAAAGAAGTAAATCCCATGGCGGTGGGCACCTCGCTCTCAGCCCTCATCCACGCCGGAGCTATCACCCGTTCTGATGTCGCCGGCAGCAACACCAAGCTCACGCGAGTCACGAATCCCGGCGCAGGCTTCGCCACACTCCCCATTGATACAGAGTCCATCGAAGAAAAAGCCCGCCGAGACCACCAAAAAATTGAGGCTATCACCCGCTATGCCTACTCCGCCGGTTGCCGCCAGAGATGGATACTGGAATACTTCGGCGACCCCAGCGCGAGTGATTGCGGCCATTGCGATGTGTGCAATGCGGAAGAACCAGGGGATGTAGAAGACATCTACGGCGAGGATTTAGTCATCGTACGCAAAGCACTGGCCGGCGTGGCACGCGCAAGCCGCCGCCTGCCGGATGGCAGCTGGCAGGGCATTTTCGGGCGCGCTAAGATAACGGATATGCTGCGCGGCTCCCAGCGTGCAGGACTACCTCCACAGCTCACCCGCCTGAGCACATACGGCCTCCTCTCCGGCATGACGGACACCAAACTCCGCGCCCTCTTCCGTGCCATGCAGGAAGGTGGCCTCATCACCACCACCGGCGGAGAACTGCCCCTCATCACCCTCACAGCTAAAGGTGAAGACGTGATGAAGGAAAAAGCACAGGCCCGCCTCACCACACGCATATGGAGCAGCGCCGCCGCTAAACCCGCGCGTACCGCCACCCTGAAGAAACGCTCTGAACGCGTGCTGGACGCCATGCAGCTCGGCCGACTGGATAAAGCTCTGTACGAGCACCTCTCCGAGCTTCGCCGAGACTTAGCCTCAGAGTTCCGCATGCCCGTATTCCGCGTGCTGAACACCGAAACCATGCGCGCCATGGCCACCGTAAAACCCACCACCATCGAGGCGGCGTCCCGCCTGAAAGGCGTCGGTCCTTGGACTCGTCAGAACGTCCTGCGCGCCTTTGTGGATTTGATTCAGGATTACGAGCAGGTGTAATCCGCCCCCCTTTTTTTCCAAACTAAGAGTGCGGAGCTGTACCCCACTTATTTACGTTGCGAGGAAAAATATTTTTTTGTAAAAAGCGTTGAACAAAACGCCGCTGCACCACGTCTATCCTTTCAGAAAAACAATTAAAACGGATACGGAAACGGAGCATTATCCAAGCATTCCTTATCTTTCACCACCAAACCATTATATCACATCATGAAAACTCTCACAAAACTCTTCATTACACTCACCGCAGCTCTTACCATTAGCTCTGCAGCTGCCAGCGAAAACGCCGCAGTTCAGCCTGCGGATACCACCCTCGCCACCACTCAGATAGCTGTCACCCCGCTTCAGCTGCCCGCCATCCCCGGCAGCAATGCTAAAAGCTCCGTAGATAAGCCTGCGAGCCGCGTTCCCGCGCTGAATCTGCTGGCCCTTGCGCTGCTCGGCTACTGTGGTTACGCCACCTATCTCATCCTCCAGCCCCTGTTCAAAAAGCAGGATTTCAACTTCTGATACCAGTCAATTCTAAACAAGGGGAAGAGTCCCCGCTTGGAACATCCCAAATGCTCCGAGCGTTATAATCAGCCCAACCGCCCAACGCATCTATCCCCGGCCGGAGTTCACCTCGGCCGGGGATTCTGTAGTGCGTCACTTATCCGGCGAAAACTTCCAGCCGTGCTCAGCATGGTAAATCATTAAGCGGGTCATTCCACCATCTATACAGATATTCTCACCCGTGATAAACCCGGCTTTCTTTGAACAGAGATAAAGCACCATGTGCGCTATATCCTCCGGTTTTCCCACGCGCGCAGCGGGGTGCTGAATCGCATCCGCGCCGTCATATTCCACCCCCTGAGTCTCTATCCACCCCGGGGAAATAGAGTTCACACGCACCCTGCCTGAGAGGGAAACAGCGAGAGCGTGAGTCAGCGCAGCGATACCGCCCTTGGCCGCCGTGTAACACTCCGTACCCGGCATACTCATACGATCCCGGCTGGAGGACAAGTTCACAATGGCCGCTCCCGGAGCAAAGTGCTCCATCAAAAAGCGCGTGAGCATATACGGTGCAGCCACACCCACCTGCAGAGCGTAGTTGAACTCCTCCCATGAGCAATCCGGCAGCCCCTTAAACAAGGGAGCAGCATTGTTAATCAGGTAATCCACCTGCCCATACTCCGCCACCACTTTATCACAGAAAGCGCGTAAATCCTCCTCCTTTGACAAGTCTCCCACAAAATACGAATTTTCATGCAAGTCAAACACGCACACCCTCGCTCCGGCCGCTTCAAACTGCTCCACTATGCAGCGCCCAATACCCTGTGCGCCACCCGTCACAATGACCACTTTCCCGGCAAACTCTTTCATGTCCCCATCATAGCACAGACGCCTCTTCTCGTCAATTCATCCCTTGCCCCGCTGAATAAATCACGCCGCACATGCTTTATACTTGCCTCACCGCTGAAACCCTGTTTTTTCTTCAAATAGCAATTCCCCGCTTGTTTTTCTGAGCCAAAACGCTCCCGTTTTCTACTGCAGAAACGGGGCATGCCTACACTTTATAACGAAGAGCCCTTTTTCTTCACCCGGCTCCAGCATTGCCTATGCTGTTGCAAGCAAATAATTCGTAAAAGATTAGGATTTCACGAGTTTGGGTATCATCAGGAATTGTAATCAGTGCGTGCGAGAGAAGCCTAATCATACCTAACAGTCTGATTTCCAATATAAAGATAAGGTGTCAGCATAGGCAATGCTGTATATTCTCCCCAGAGGCTTAGGAGCAGGTCTCTCAGCCTCACGACGCGCGTGGGAACCAGAATCCCTGCACGAGCCGCTCGAAACTATTAATAATCAAATCTTACAATCATGAAAAAGACACTTATTGTCCTTATGGCTCTGGCAGGCATAGCCTCTGCCGACACCATTGCTCTGACCCTGCCCGCAAACGGCACCAACAATGGAGCGAATGGTTCCACTTCAGCGACGTCCGCTCTCACGCGCTTCGCTAACAGTGCTGATGGCGCCTACATGTTCAATAATGGTGGGGCAGTAAACCCCGGCGGCACCCATGAAGAAGGCATACTGCGCACCAACGATAACGGTCAAGTTTACCTGACCATGGCTCCTCGCACAGGTGCCGGTGGTTCCGGTGAGGCTATTGTCATGAGCGGCACGGAGCTTAACGGTTACACTGTTGAAAGCCTGACTTTCACCATTGCAGAAAGTGCCTGCACCACCACAGCGGATATCACGCTTACTCTTGCCGTGCTTGAAAATACCAACGATGCTTGGGCCGTGAAAGAATCTGCCAAGGGGGCTATCACTCTCGGCAGCGGCGCCAGCCTGACACTGACTCTGGGCAGTGCCATCGAGTGGGCTGACACCTACAAAGTTGTCGCTATGGTTGACAACACCGACAAGCTCCTCGGCGGTGGCGACTCTCCCCTCTACTACTTGACCGGTATCAGTGTGACGGCAAACACCGCCATGCCCGAGTCCCCTGCTGCCCCCGAGCCCACCACGGCTACTCTGAGCCTGCTGGCTCTCGCTGGTCTGGCCGCTCGTCGTCGCCGTCGCTAAAGCGACTTTGGCGTGATAAGCAGCAAGTAATAATCACTAAAAGCCGCAGTTTCCCATGGGAGCTGCGGCTTTATGATTTTTTAATGAAGAGCGCAAACGAACCCTAAGCATCTCCACACCTCGCAACAACGTGTGCACCCTCTGTACCAATAAGCCCCCGTTCCCATCAGAGCAAGCATTCACACGTACCAATATAAAAGATACCATGACTAATGGCTCTCGTGCAGATATAATATATATAGCATTCATATAAATAACTTAAAAGCAAACACTATTTTATACATAGTTCAGATGGCTGGATAATTTGAAATGATACAATCATCATGAGATACTTCTTTAATTAAGTAAAACACTATATGATACTTTCGTTATATGAATTCGATTAAGATAAATGATTTACGATTATTTTTGGCAAAGAACGCGTCTCACTTAAAGCGAATGAACTTACATGCATAACTATTCTCCCTTCCACTCGTACCGTTGCAAATACAGCAAAAAAAGCCGTCCGGAATCGGGCGGCAGTGAAAAATCTCATTTCTGAGGGAGGGATGCTCAGCGGCGGCGGCGGCGGCGTGCAACCAAGCCGGCCAGAGCAAGCAGCCCCAACGCACCTGTTGCCGGCTCCGGGACTTCTTCATATTCCACGATGTTAATCCCCACATCATCATTAAAGGGGTTAATGTCAAATTCATCAGAAACCACCAGCGGAGCATACGATACGCCGAGGCCGTTGATATCCAGCCAGTCTTTCTCAGATGAAGATGTATTAAACAGCAAGATAAGATAATTACCGGTGAAAGCGCCGTACTTAGAAGCAATCGTATCCTCATGGGTTACAACTGTCCCCGGAGCATGAGGATTTGAAAAGATATTGTTTTCAGAATAATGCTCAACAACGGTCCCCGTCAGATAATCATAAGTATAGACAGCAAGACTCAAGCCCGCGCTCTGGGATGAGAATGAGACATTGATGTGCCTAGCGTCCTGCGGCAACCAAACAGCCATGGCTACAGCTACACGATTCTTCTTCTCACCATTTGGACCCTTCGCCTGAGGATCATAGTCGCAACGGAAGCTGTTAGAAGTACAGTAATGTACTTCCTGCCCCTCACTAAGCGGAGCCAAGTACCAGTGCATCAAGTCCAGTTTATTCTCATCCGCGTCCAGCGCGGCCTGCAGGTTCTCAATGATGTTCCCCATATCCTGACTTCCACCTAAGCCACTAGTTATCATACCGGGCGTCATCTTCAACTCGCCATCAGGAAGCCCAAGCTGATATTCAGGTATACTGACAATATCCCCCGAGACCTGCCCATCTACATCCTGAGCAAATGCCGTACTGAAACCGAAAAGAGTGGCTACAGCAAAACAGGTAGTTACCAATGATATTTTCATGTGATAAGGAATAAGCTGACAGGACGTTAGCACCAAAACTGATATTTTGCAACATTGCCATCCCATAGAGGCTCGATAACGAGCCTCTATGGCGCATGATTGCTGGATGTATGGATGATTTTCTTTGAAAAAAGGTTTAGGAATTAGGGGGGGAGAATCTCTCGGCGGTTCCTGCTGTCCCATATCAAATAAGCATAGCCCAGTTAATACCCGGTAAATCAGGTGTTAACTGGG
>JAFWZG010000123.1 GCA_017517385.1 Akkermansia sp. | reverse complement strand
GGTGTTTTGGGTTTGTTTTTTCACACCCCGATTATGAGTTGTAATCGGGCAATTCCAAAACACCATTTTTGTCATCCGGTATCTTTGTTTGCCATCCGGGATAATTCCTGTATTCGTTTTCTATGGGATGGCAATGATTTTGCAAGACAAATTTACAAAAATAACAAAAAAAATCCTATAATTATGACTATTTATTTGCGATTAGCGATTTTTCATCACTTTTCCTGTATAATTTCATTAGGACAGCACCACAACCGTGAGATATATCCCATGTACTCGCCATGAATCCATCATTCCAAAATATGCATATACATCCATTACATGCACATCATACTGGAAAAAGCATATTAGATTAGCGCAATCTTTATGCACGACAATCTCGTAAATTCAGGCCGTGACTGACTAGGCCCCACCCCCTCGCCGCTAGGCATATGCGGGAAATAAAGAGCACAAGAGCCCGCTTTTTTGGAAAAAATAACTACTTTTTTCTTTTCTTCAATCTACATACATGGTATAACACGGACTGGAACCTTCATTCAAGAAAACATGAACCCCCATCTTACACATCATCTCTCTGCCGTTCTGCTGGGCGTTGTACCGGCACTGGCAGCAGCAGAGAATACACCGCAACCAAGCACCACCCCCGCGCTGCCAAGCCTCATCTACCGCAGCAATGGAGTGTACTCCATCCCTGAAGCCGCCGAAGCCGGGAATGCCGAGGTATTAGCAGCCCGTATTAGAGAAGGGGCCAATGTGAATCAGATTGATGAGCTGGGCAATAGCCCCCTGCATCTGGCAGCCCGTCAAAATGCCACGGAGTGCCTCGCGCTTCTACTGCAGGCCGGAGCCGACCCCTTAGTGAAAAATGCTGCGGGAGAAACAGCCATTCAACAGGTCACCGCACCGGATACCATCCGCGTCCTGCGTGATGCCATGGCCCAGAGGCGCTTGGAAATTGAAATCTGTCGCGCCGTTGCAAGCGGCAATTTGCGTCCCCTGCGCACGGTACTGAATAACCCGCAGAGGAAGTTCAACCCGAACACCCTTGACGAGAGCAATACCATGTCCCTGCTGATGTTGGCATGCAGTCAGGGAGACGTAGAGCTCGTGAAAACCCTCATTGCAGCCGGAGCGGATGTGAACTACATTTCAACCAACCGCCGCAGCGTGTTACACATAGCCGTGGACTACAATCAGCCGGCCGTTGTCACAGCTCTGCTGGAGGCCGGGGCAAACCCCATGCAGCCAGCCGCTAACAGCGCCATGCCGCTGCATGATGCCGTGTGGAGCAACCGCGTGGAATGCGTGAAGGCCCTTCTTCCCGCATACAGGAGCATCAATTACAGCCCGGATGGCGCCCACAATGGCCTTCCCCTGAATCTGGCCATTGACCGCGGCTGGACAACTATTATTCAGCTGTTCATCGATGCCGGCATGGACTTAAACACATGCGACTACGGCACACCGCCCCTCATCCATGCAGCGGCCACCGGCAAGGTGCATATCGTACAGCAGCTGCTGCGAGCCGGGGCTGATGTGAACGCCCGCGGCAAGGACGGCCAGACGGCTAAAGATGTGGCCGCGCCCTCCGTACGCCACTTATTCTGATAGACACACCCCCTTTTCATCACATGAAAAAAAGCACCATACTTTCTCTTATGCTCTGCGGCTTAGGCGCTGCGTTCACCGCCTCCGCGGCTGAGACACCTACCGGCAATACGGCCCCGAACGTACTGGCCCTCCACGCTGTGCCCGTATACACGGATTTTTCTCAGCTGAACAGTAACCCCGCGCAGATGGAGCAGGCTTACCGCCACCGCGCATACCGCGCATACAGGCCCATCGAAGACCTCTCGCGCAGGCTGAAAATTGCCAATTATTCCGGCTTTGAGAATCCCACCGGCATCGCCTTTGAGGCGGGCGACACCATCAAAGTGCGCATGGAAGGCAATCCGCGCACGCAGGTGGAGCTGATACTCCAAGACTTCCGCTTCCCGGGCGGTCAAATCCGCTTCCACGTCAAGCCCGGCGATAATAGCTTCAGCGTGCCCTTCTTCGGCCACGCCTATGTGAACTACCGAGATTCCGAGCCGGATACCGCTCCTCCCATTCGCCTGCACATTGAGGGTGGCCGCATCAATGGCCTGTTCACACACCATGACGATAACGCCACGTGGCGTAGACTACTGGCACATGCCAAGAGTGAATGGCTGGATATCATGGGTGAGCGTACCCAGTGGGTGCTGGACACCAAGGCCCTGCGCGAACGCTGCCCGGATAAGGGCATGGAGCTCGTTGACCTGTATGATGAACAGATGACGCTCGAACAGCAGTTCCTCGGCTGGGAATGGGAAGGCATCCACCCCGGCAACCATATCATGGGCAGAACGAACTGGAACACGCGCACCTACATGCACGCGGACGGCTTCGGTGGTTCCTATGTGGTATCCGAAACTCCCGGACTGGTGGATGTGGACGTCGTGCGCCGCAACGGCGCTTGGGGCACCTCCCATGAGTTCGGTCACGTCAACCAGACCCGCCCGGGCATGATGTGGACCGGCACCACGGAAACCACGGTGAACCTCTTCTCGCAGCTGGTAAACATGGTTTTCAACCCCAATGAGGTGCGCCTGGAGCATGAGGTATGCCCCACGCTGGAAGGCTATCGGGTGCGCGGTGCTCGCTTTGACAGCTATGTGAACAGCGCCATCGTGAACGGCGAACTCTGGCAGTACCAGCGCGGCCCGGATGATGGCCGCAACCGCGTTCCCGGCGAGCGCTGCGGTGATTGCTTCGTCATTCTCTGCCCCATGTGGCAGATGTACCTGTATAACACCGTAGCTCGTGGAGATGCGCTTTTCTACCCGCGTATCTTCAAGGATGTGCGAGACACGGATGAAAGCGAATGGACGCAAGGCCAGCTGCGCATGGGCTACCTGAACCGCTGCTGCAACTCCGCTAAGCTTGACTTCTCGGACTTCTTCCTGCACACCGGCATGCTGGCCGTGATGAACCGCTATGTGAACGATTACGGCTCACGCTGGGTCACCATCACCGAGGATATGTGCGCGGATTCCCTCCGCATCGCCACTCAGTACCCCAAGCCGGACTCCCCCGTCATCTTCTACATCAACGTGAATAACGTGGGCATCTACCGTGACCGGCTCGCCATCATCCCCACCCCGGACTTCACCCCCGTGATGAAGAACAGGCCCGCACCCGGGTTCACCGTACCGGCGGATAAATGGGCAAATGCCGTGGCCTTCGAGGTGTACAACGGTGATAAACTGGTGCGCATCTGCCTGCGAGGCCTGAACCAGAAGGACAACGCCTCCACGGATGTATTCCTGCCGGCAGGCGCCACCACCGTGATGGCCGTCTCCTGGGATGGCAAGCGCTATATCATTTATGATACCACCGGCGCCCCCATCGATGCCCAGCCGGATGCCTCCACCGGCCCCGGCTTCATAACCGCTGCGGGAAGATAAGTTTCGGCTAAAATCACCAAACACATTTAACAAAAACCATCAGGCCTGAGGCCGCACACAGCGAGTCCTCAGGCCTTTTCTTTACCGGCTCCCTGCGCTCCAAATTGACGTTAATTGAAAAATACCCGCGAGCACAGCGAGCCTATCCCTGAGCCCCTCACCGGGGCTCATAGATTAGGCGGGCATGCGCCCGCGGGAGTTTTGCTATTTCGCTTTCATTTCTGCGCAGCGGTATCACAAACCTAGCCATCGGCAGTAAGCGTTCAGTTATCCAATATCCGGCGTTAGCCGCTAATCCTTAATTCGTAAATCGTAAATTGTAATTCGTAAATCAACATGTCCCAAATCTTTGGGCCACGTATGTTCTATGTCGGCTATCAGCACTTTATACTTGCCGCGCCTATGAAAAAGAGTTAGAATAACGCCGTACCTTCCGCAGATTTTCCCCTGCCCACCTTTCACACACATTACGAACGCAAATGAAAAAGTCCCTAGCCATCATCGCACTGCTGAGCACGGCAAATCTCTGGGCACTCGGCCCGGCGGATATTGCAGAAAAGACCGTTTACATCCACATGGAAAACGCGCAGGTGGCGCGCTCGGGAATGTATCAACCGGCCTCCCAGCCTTGGTACCAGCTGGAAAACATCACGGACTTTATCATTGATTTCCCCGCAAGCCACTCGTTTAGCACCACCACCAGCACCATCGGCCGCCTGAGTAATGATGTGAACGTGAGTTATTCCCCGAACCCCGCAAACAACAAGGGCTATATCAAAGTGGAGTGCGATGATTTTCAGGTGCTAGTGGAACTAACCTACACCGATCACAGCTCCGGCACAGCTACAATCACTTGGCACCAGGCCGGAAATACGCGCCACTTCCGGAACACCGCCTTCACTCTGGAAGATGATGCTAACTCCGCCGCCCAAGTAAAGCTCCCGGAAGAAATCATTTTCCATGATCCCCCTATATGGGACGATGGCCTGTCAGCAATCCTCCGCGAGATTGAAAACGCCCGGTATAGCAATGCGACGGATAGGCTCTATCAGCAGCGCCTGAGTACCCTGCTGCCCCTCATCATGATGACGCGTAACGTCTCCTTCACCAACCCGGATTACAAGGGCAATACCGCCCTGCACTACGCATGCGGGCTCAGCCATACCCGCTTGGTGCAATGGCTGGTGGAGCACGGGGCGGATTTGGAGGCACGGACGGACAGAGGGGCCAGTGTAGATGCCTGTATCGGCGGCAGAAATGCCAGGCAAATTCGAGCCATTCTGCAAGAGGCACGCACATGGAGAGACCGCCCCTACAGCGACTCGTCAGTAAGCCTCAAGGCCGCACGCAAAGCCGCCAGATGGCTGGAAACCGAGTTCAGCGGCAGCCTGATGACCTCGCCGGATTACAGCATCCCCACAGATTACACCTACGCTGAGGAATGCGCCCGCCTCATCTACCGCAGCACGAAAGCCGGCAACGGCCCTTCCGCCTTGGGGATGGACCTCACGGAAACACCCGCCATTCTTCTCACCCGTGTTCAGAATGCCAAAGTGAGCGAAGACATGTTCGCCGGATGGATACTGCGCGAGCTGAGACAAAGCTACATGTACCGCCAGCACACCTTCCAGCGGGACGGATACGTACTGGCCCAGCTGCCGCACATGATGTTGGCTCGTGAGGATGAAGGCATGCCGCCGGACGGCTCCACCGCCGTGTACCGCGCCGCCTGCGAGGGTAATGTGGAGCTGGTGCGCTGGCTCATCTCCCATGGGGCAGACCGCAGCCTGACCGACAGGAGCGGCCAACCCGCCACCTTGCCCGCCAACACGCCGAACCTCGCAGAGATTCAAGAAGCTCTGCAAATGCATGATTAAAGTGAACGGCTCGCCCAATGGCGGCCTGCAAGTAAGTTACCTTAGGGCTGTCCCTTGGGATAGCCCTCTATCTGAGCTATCACCCTGCGAGCAGCCTCTGCGATATTTTCCTGCAAAAGTAGCCAGGAAACGATTACCACCCTCCGCGCGCCGGCTTCCAGCACTTCCGGCAGGGTAGCGGCATTGATACCGCCTATACAGAACATGGGCATATCCCCCACCGCATCTTGCACTTCGGCTACATCCTGAAGGCCTATGGACTTGCGCCCGGGCTTGGTGCCGGTGGGGTACAGAGGGCCGAAGCCGATGTAATCCGCCCCTTCCTGCAGGGCTTGTAAGGCTTGCTCCGGGCTATGAGTAGAACGCCCCACGATAACCCCGGGGCCTACTATCTTTCTCACATCAGCCAAGCTGCCGCCATCCTGCCCCACATGCACGGCATCCGCCTTAATTTCCGCTGCCATTTCAGGGTAATCATTCAGCACGAAGATGACCTTGTGCTCCCGGCAAATAGCCTGCATAACGATGGCCCATTGTTTAACAAGGGATAATTCCACCCCCTTGGCCCTCAGCTGAATGATTTGTACACCACCCTCTATCAAGGCACAGGTGCGGGCCTCAACTTGTTCCGGCTCGGTATACCCCATATCCACAATGCCATAAAGTCGGCAGTTTGCCAGCAGCTTTTTCATGCGTGTTAGCATGCCATAAAGCCGGGGCCTACTCAAGCTAAAAACGCGCTGTTTCTATTAGCATGACGAATTTATAGCTTGCGAAAAAGAGTAGGCATCATTATGCTCTAAGTATCATGGAAACTCTGGTATCTAGCGGAATTATTGAGTCGTATTTCAACAAGTTGCAAAGTAACCTGGTACTGGATGCTGCGATTGTGGGCGGTGGCCCCTCCGGCATCGTAGCGGCCTATTATCTGGCAAAGGCCGGGCATAAGGTTGCTTTGTTTGATCGCAAGCTCTCCCCCGGCGGTGGCATGTGGGGCGGAGCGATGATGTTCAATGACATCGTGGTTCAGGAAGAGGCCATGGACATCGTGCGCGAGCTGGAGCTGAGCTACAAGCCATACCGTGAGGGTACGTATATTATTGATTCCGTGCATGCCACGGCTGGCCTACTCTACAAGGCCACGCAGGCCGGCGCCACCATTTTCAACTGCTATTCAGTGGAAGATGTCGTATACAAGCAAGGCCGCGTGGGCGGTGTGGTGGTCAACTGGACACCGGTTCTGCGCGAAGGCCTGCATGTGGACCCGCTGACGATTATCTCCAAAACCGTGCTGGACGGCACCGGCCATGATTGCGAGATTGCCAAGACCGTCGCGCGCAAGAACGGCGTGCGCCTGAACACGCCTACCGGCGGAGTAGTGGGTGAAATGAGCATGGACGCCGCTGAGGGCGAGCGCTCCACTATTGATAACACCAAGGAGATATACCCCGGCCTTTTCGTTTCCGGCATGGCAGCTAACGGCGTGAGCGGCAGCTTCCGCATGGGGCCGATATTCGGCGGTATGCTCATGAGCGGCAAAAAGGCCGCAGAACTGATGGGCCAAGCTATTTCCGGTAGTTGATTATGGAGGCGAACGAGTTGAGGTATCCGGGCTCCCGCCGTATTTATGTACCGGGACAAATCCATCCGCATATCCAAGTGGGCATGCGTGAGGTGGCGCTGTCGGACTCCCTGTTTCCGGATGGCACGGTAGAGCAGAATGCCCCGGTGCGCCTGTATGACTGCTCCGGCTCTTGGGGTGACGATGACTTCCACGGTAACGAGGAACAGGGCTTGCCCCGCCTCAGAGAAGAGTGGATCCTCGCCCGTGGTGACGTGCAGCAGGATGAGGAAGGCAAGCTTCAGGCGGCCAACTTGGCACACCCGCCCACCCAGCGTGAATACGCCCTGCGCGGCATCATCACCCCGGAGATGGAGTATGTGGCCATCCGTGAGAATCTGGGGCGTGAGATGGCTTATAAAGCCGTCTACGACCGGTTCCCGAACGCCAAGACTCGCCCGGCTTCCGCCCAGCAGTTCTTAGATGAGCTGGGAACCGGCATGCCCCGTCCCAGCGAGCTGGAGGCGCAGGCCGGCTTCTCCCCGGAATCTCTCGTACGTCGCGCCGACATCAACTATCAGCACCCTGCTGAATCTCACCGTGGCGGCCACATGCCCGCCTACTTCACCCCGGAGTTCGTGCGAGATGAAATCGCCTCCGGTCGAGCCCTGATTCCGGCGAACATCAATCACCCGGAGGTGGAGCCCATGGCCATCGGCCGTAATTTCCTCTGTAAGATTAATGCGAACATCGGTAACTCCGCCATCACTTCCGGCATCGCGGAGGAGGTGGAAAAGCTGCGCTGGGCTATTCACTGGGGAGCGGATACCGTCATGGATCTCTCCACGGGTAAGGATATACACAAGACCCGCGAGTGGATTCTGCGGAACAGCCCCGTGCCCATCGGCACGGTTCCCATTTACCAGAGCTTGGAAAAGTGCGGGGGCAAGGTGGAGTTCCTCAGCTGGCCGATTTTCCGGGATACGCTCATTGAGCAGGCGCGGCAGGGCGTGGATTATGTGACGATTCATGCCGCCTTGCTGCAGCGCTTCGTGGCGCACACCGCACGCCGTGCCACGGGTATCGTATCACGCGGCGGCTCCATCATCGCCAAATGGATGCTCATTCACAAGCAGGAGAACTTCCTGTACTGCCATTGGGATGAGATATGTGATATTCTTGCCACCTATGATGTGGCTATCTCCATCGGTGATGGCCTGCGCCCCGGCAGCATAGCGGATGCTAATGACTTTGCGCAGCTGGCAGAGCTGGAAGTTCAGGGCGAGCTGACCCGCGCCGCTTGGGCAAAAGGCGTGCAGGTGATGAATGAAGGCCCGGGCCACGTGCCCCTGCACCTCGTGCCGGAGAACATGCGAAAGCAGCTGGAATGGTGCCATGAAGCCCCCTTCTATACGCTGGGGCCCTTGGCTACGGATATTGCACCGGGCTATGACCACATCACCGGTGCCTTAGGTGGCGCTCTCATCGCCCAGCGTGGATGCGCCATGCTGTGCTATGTTACCCGCAAGGAACACCTCGGCCTGCCGGACCGCGAGGACGTGCGCGAAGGCGTGGTTACCTACAAACTGGCCGCTCACGCTGCGGATTTGGCTAAGGGCCACCCCGGCGCTCAGCTGCGCGATAATGCCCTGGCAAAAGCTCGTTTTGAGTTCCGCTGGGAGGATCAATTCAACCTGTCGCTGGATCCGCAGAAGGCCCGCGCGTATCATGACCTCACCTTGCCGCACGCCGGGGCTAAAAAGGCCCACTTCTGCTCCATGTGCGGCCCGGATTTTTGCGCCATGAAGCTCACGCAGGAAATCCGCAACACAAATCCGTAAACGATAAAATACTTAGTCCGCGCTTTATGCCACCCCTACCGGGGTTCTCATATATTTTTCATCTTTTCCCCGGGGTTCCGCCCCTGCGGGGCTGCACCGCCGTGCTATTCTATTCCGCCCCATCCGGGGCTCTGGGCTAGGCTCGCTGCGCTCGCGGGCTTTTGCTTTATATGCGTCAATTTGTTTAAGGCAGAGTGATGATAAATGAAAACGCCGCATGGGGGCATGGGGCGTGAGCGGCGGGATAAGCTCAGCATTTCCGCGGGCGTATGCCCGCCTAATCTATGAGCCCCGTGAGGGGTGGCATAATGCGTGTGGTTAAATTGTTGCGTGTTTTACGCGCTAGCTTTTGCTCCGGGGCTCTGGGCTAGACTTGATAAACGATAAAATAACAGGAAAAGCGCGGAAGGTCTCCCCCTTGCAAAGAAAAAGCCGCTGTCCCATGATAAGGACAACGGCTTCTTAGACATTGACAAAACAGTATCTTTACTTGCGACGACGGCGGGCAGCAAGGCCAGCGAGGGCAAGCAGAGAAAGAGTAGCCGTGGTGGGCTCAGGAATGGAGGGGGCGGGAGCGAGGGTGGCGGCAGCAGCAGCCAGACCGAGTGCCTTAGCATCGTCTGCGGTCACAACCTGATTGAATACATAACCTTTGGTCACAATATCGCTGTTGAACACAATGGAGCTGTAGGAAAGACCTTGGCCACGGAGACTGGTGTTGGCAGTACCACCAACGGGCTGAAGCACGTTGCCCTCAGCATCCAGCAAGACGAATGTGGCATTAGTGCCCTTGCTGTACTCATAGGTCAGGGTGATGGCAGCTGCCACACCACCTGCCCAGAAATCAGCACTTTCGAAACCGGAACCCATGCCGACCCCGTAAGCGCCTCCGTTATTCCAGCAGCCATACAAGCCGGAGGAGTTGATTACATTGGGGGTATCGCCATTGCTGTCGTGATTGTAGCTGCTGTAGTTGGTCTGAATGCCGATATCGTAACTGCCGTCAAAGTTAATGATGGTCAGCTTGGTCGGCTGTGCGTTTTTCGCCATCACTTCCTGCAACTTGTCTACATCTACCACTGCAACTGCTGTGATTGCGGCGGTTGCCTGCTCCAAAGTCAGCGTGTTAGCACCGACGGCAACAGCGTCCTCAAGAGTCAGCCCCATGGCAGCATTGCCAAGAGCGAAAAGAGCAACGAGTGTCTTCTTCATATATAATCGTCTAGGTTTATTGTTTGAGTTAATTAGAGGCGAGCTATTACCCGTGCTAGGATACTCGTTCCCACGCGCGTCGGGAGGCTGAGAGACCTGCCCTAAGCTGCTGACGCAAGAATACAGGATTATTGATGCTGATGCAAGCATAAAAGTTGTAAAAGATTAGATTTTTATGAGTTAGGGTGATGAAGTTGTATATGAGAAGCGCCTTTATGAATATCTCATGTTTTATAACTCCTTGTTTTTCAACTCTCATAT
>JAFWZG010000122.1 GCA_017517385.1 Akkermansia sp. | reverse complement strand
GCGGCATGAAACCGGGGGTGCCGATGTGGCTGTGAGAGTGGGTGCTCTCCAGAGCGCGTGCGGTGCCGAAATCAATGAGAATCGGCTCGCCATCTGCCCGCAGCAGGATATTGTTCGGCTTGATATCGCGGTGGATGAGCCCTTGCGAGTGGAGGTAATCCAAGGCGGAGAGGATTTTTTCCAGCACGGGCAGGAGCCATTCTGCGGTGAGGCTATCCGGCGCAGGAGCGGCTTTGTGCAGATCCGTACCTTCCACATGGGGCATTACATAGTAAGCCGTGCCGAGAGCCTTAAAGGCAGCCAGGATAGGTACGATGTTCGGGTGGCTGAGGCGTGAGAGGGTTTTGGCTTCATCCAGAAAGCGAGTGAGGGCCCAATCATAGGTTTCCTTATGCTTATCCGTCAACGGGCCGACAGTCAGAGACGCCATATCACGGAAGGAAACTGTGGTTGGATAATTTTCTTTTATGACCACGAGTTTATCCGTAATATCTTCCTGAGCAAGGTATGTGATACCGAATCCACCATGCCCCAGCATTTTGATAATACTGTAATCTCGCAACAGATATCCCTCCGGCAAAATCGGGGAAGTGGAAATTTGCTGTGGAGGCTTAACGGTGGAGGCTTCAGGAGTATCGTGCATGGCGGAGAGAATATCTTATGGATTGTGGTAAATATACCAGATATAAAGTTAGAAAGGAAGCAGAAAATATATCTGATTTTGATTGATAAAAGCGATGCAGCTTAATGGTATTGACGTGGATTGCGGATGTTTTGTTTAAATAGATGCACAGAAACCTAAAATAAATCAGCTCGCTGATGCCCGCAGCATAAGCGTGCACCGGCGAGCTGAAAGGGGTGAATCTGCTGGCGGCTTATCTTCTACCCCCGGCCTCACGGATGAGGCGTGCGCATTCGGTGTGGTTATTTCTTTCGGCCCAGTAGAGGGGAGTGAAGCCGTCCTTATTTTTCTTGTTGACATCAATCCCCGGTGCTGCGAGTAGAAGGCGTACACATTCTGTATTTCCACAGAGGGTAGCCTCAATGAGGGGAGTGTCGCCGGCATAATCTGCCTTGTTGACATCAATCCCCGGCGCTGCGAGTAGAAGGCGTACACATTCCGTATGGCCGTTTTCAGCAGCGAGATGGATAGGGGTGGTGCCGAATTCGTTTGCCCAATTGACATCCGCCCCAGCCTCCAGAAGAAGGCGAACTTTTTCTACATCTCCATCACGAGCTGCTGCATAGAGTTCGTAATTATATTGCTCAGGCTGCTGGTGGTTGTAGTAGAATCCACCATAGCTCAGAGCTGCAAGGAGTAAAAAGAATATAAGGCTGAGGGTATAGCTCTTCTTTTTGGAAGAACTGGTGTGAGGTTTGGTAGTAAGCTGTGTGGACTTTGGAGAAGTATCTGGCTCATGTTTGGCACTCTGCGTGGTTTCTGAGACTGGAGAAGAAGTTTTGCCTTTTAGTGCTTCCAGCCATTCCTGAGCGGATTGCCATCGCTCGGAGCGTTTCATGCTAAGAGCTTTATCAATACTGCTGAGGACATGCTCCGGGAAGCGATTGGCAAGAGAGGCTCTGCCGGCCAAGGGGATATATTCATCCTCATCCGCGCGTTCTGTGGAAGAAGGGGGAATCTCTCCTGTAATAAGGCGGTAACAGGTGGCGCCGAGGGCGTAAAAATCAGTCCACGGGCCGCGTTTACCTCCGGCTGAAAGCTGTTCGAGCGGCATGTAACCGGGGGTGCCGATGTGGCTGTGAGAGTGGGTGCTCTCCAGAGCGCGTGCGGTGCCGAAATCAATGAGAATCGGCTCGCCATCTGCCCGCAGCAGGATATTGTTCGGCTTGATATCGCGGTGGATGAGTCCTTGAGAGTGGAGGTAATCCAAGGCGGAGAGGATTTTTTCCAGCACGGGCAGGAACCATTCCGCGGTGATACTATCCGGCGCAGGAGCGGCTTTGTGCAGATCCGTACCTTCCACATGGGGCATTACGTAGTAGGCCGTGCCGAGGGCTTTAAAGGCATAGCGTATGGGTACAATGTTCGGGTGGCTGAGGCGTGAGAGGGTTTTAGCTTCATCCAGAAAGCGCGTGAGAGCCCAATTATAAGATTCCTGTTGTGAGTCTGTCGCCGGGCCTACAGTCAGCGACGTCATATCACGGAAGGACACTTCGGTGGGGTAATTCTCCTTTATGACCACGAGTTTATCCGTAATCACTTCCTGTGCAAGGTAGGTGATGCCGAAGCCACCACGACCTAACATCTTGATAATTTTGTAATCTCGTAGCAGATATCCCTCCGGCAAAATCGGGGAAGTGGAATTTTGCTGTGGAGGCTTAACAGTGGCAGCTTCAGGAATATCGTGCATGGCGGAGAGATTGGCTTATGGATTGTGGTAAATATACCAGATATAAAGTTAGAAAGGAAGCAGAAAATATATCTGATTTTGATTGATAAAAGCGATGCAGCTTAATGGTATTGACGTGGATTGCGGATGTTTTGTTTAAATAGATGCACAAAAACCTAAAATAAATCAGCTCGCTGACGCCCGCGGAAAAGCGTGCATCGACGAGCTGAAAGGGGTGAATCTGCTGGCGGCTTATCTTCTACCCCCGGCCTCACGGATGAGGCGTGCGCATTCGGTGTGGCCCTTTATTTCGGCCCAGTTGAGGGGAGTGAAGCCAAGGCTACTTGCCTTGTTTATATCAATTCCCGGTGCGGCGAGTAGAAGGCGAACAACATTCCGTATGGCCATTGACGGCAGCCCAGAAGAGGGGAGTGTCGCCGCTCTGATTTGCTTGATTGATATTAATCCCCGGTGTGGTGAGTAGGAGGCGTACACACTCGATATGGCCTTTGTTGGCAGCCCTGTTGAGGGGAGTCCAGCCTAAACTATCTGCCTTGTTGACATCAATCCCCGGTGCGGCGAGTAGGAGGCGTACACATTCCGTATGGCCATTTCTGGCAGCCATGTAGAGGGGAGTCCAGCTGTTTCTATCCGCTTTGTTGACATCAATCCCCGGTGCGGCGAGTAGAAGGCGTACACACTCGATATGGCCTTTGTTGGCAGCGCAGTTGAGGGGAGTCAAGCCGAATGAATCAGCTTTGTTGACATCAATTCCGGGCGCGCTGAGTAGGAGGCGTACACATTCCGTATGGCCATTGTTGACAGCCCAGTTGAGGGGAGTGGAGTCGTATGAATCAGCTTTGTTGACATCAATCCCCGGCGCTGCGAGTAGAAGGCTTACACATTCCTTATGGCCATTGAAGGCAGCCCAGCTGAGGGGAGTGTTGCCGCTCTGATTTGCTTGATTGATATTAATCCCCGGTGCGGCGAGTAGAAGGCGTACACATTCTGTATGGCCATTGAAGGCAGCCCAGCTGAGGGGAGTTTCGCCGTATTTGTTCGCTTTGTTGACGTCAATCCCCGGTGCTGCGAGTAGAAGGCGTACACATTCCTTATGGCCATTTCTGGCAGCCATGATGAGGGGAGTATTTAGGCTTTCAGCCTCGTTTGCCCAATTGACATCCGCCCCAGCCTCCAGAAGAAGGCGTACTTTTTCTACATCTCCATCACGTGCTGCTGCATAGAGTTCGGAATTATATTGCTCCGGGTTTATGCCTGAGAGCTGCGGATTAACATCATCTCTCTGCTCTGTACTGTTCACTACCTCAGGGCGTGCCGGGCTTATGCCTGTGTGCGGCTGATTAACAGGCTGCTGGTGGTTGTAGT
>JAFWZG010000067.1 GCA_017517385.1 Akkermansia sp. | reverse complement strand
AGTCGGGATTTCCCCTCGAACTTCCTTTCCCACGGTTTGTTACCTCCCCGCAGTTGTTCTTCAGGTCTGGGATTCCGCATCATCGCGGCTCCGCGCGGACTTTCACCGCAGTGCGCATATCGCGTCGGTCGTACAGAAAAACAGCGTATCAGGTGACCTGATACGCTGTTTTACGAAGCCTGGAGCATAGCGGACTCGAACCGCTGACCCCTTCAATGCCATTGAAGTGCTCTACCAGCTGAGCTAATACCCCGCTTTGTTTGGGTGCTCCCGGGTGGGAACGGGAGGAGTATACACCGAAGTTTTCGGTTTGGCAAGTAAAAAATCACAAAAAAATGATTTTTCTTCCCAAAAAAGACGTCAATTGAATAATAATTTCAGGAATGAGGAGGAAGCGAAGCACTTTAATCTTACGTAATGCGCTATGGATAAGAAACTAAGGGAAACACAAACAAAAAAAGCTACGGAATATCAAATTTTACGATTGACAAAACAACTAGAGGGCGCTATAATTTGCGCGTCCTTGGAACCAGACGTAAAACCGGTTCTTGGGTCCATAAGGGTCCATTTCATAGGGTAGTTGGGCTTCCCCTGGTCTTCGGATCAGGGGAAGACTCTTTCAAGGGTACTGGCTCCGACGCAGAAGCTGCGAGCTATGGGGGTGGCGGTGTGTGCAGTGGATGGTTTTAGTGATTTCCCCTTCAAAGAGCCATAGAGGCGCCTTGCAGCGAGTTTGTACAGGAGCGAAGGTTCGGCACGGCAAACAGATAGCCCCCCTGCTCTGCGGCGTTTTACGGGGTAATAGCGTAGCAATACTGCCGGCGATATGGTTCAGCAAAAAAAACCGGCCCTGTCTCGGGAGGAGACAGGGCCAAAGTTTCAACAAATACCCAAGAAGGGGTATCAGAGCACCTCGGGGGCGAGGGAAACGATCTTCATGAAGCCTTTTTCACGAAGTTCGCGTGCCACGGGCCCGAAGATACGGGTGCCCTTGGGGTTGTTGTCCTTGTCGATGACCACAACGGCGTTGGAGTCAAAGCGAAGCACGGAACCGTCATCACGGCGGATGGGGGCGGCAGTGCGGACAACCACGGCCTTCACCACGCTGCCCTTCTTAACGGAGGCAGTGGGGATAGACTCGCGAATGTGGCAGGTAATGATGTCACCGATGTGAGCCTGATCGGTACCGGACTTGCCGATAACGCCGATCATCTTGGCGGTGCGGGCGCCGGTGTTGTCGGCGACCTGAACGAGGGATTCCATCTGGAGCATGGTCTGTAATGTCCTTTCCGGTTTAGTGTTTGATGATTTCCACGAGCTCCCAGCGCTTCATCTTGGAAAGCGGGCGGGTCTCACGAATGCGCACGGTATCGCCAACCTTAGCGGTCTCGTTCTCGTCATGAGCATAGAACTTCTTGCTCTTCTTAACGATCTTCTTGAACACGGGGTGGGGAACGCGGGCCACATACTCCACAACGATGGTCTTGTTCATCTTGGTGGAGACAACAACGCCTACACGGGTCTTACGAAGGCCCTGGGGCTTGGTCGTAGTAGTTTCTTCGCTCATTGTATAAGTCCTTGGGTTACTTCGTTATCAGTTCTGCTCGGCGGTGCAGCCCTCGCCCTGAACAGTCAGGGCGCAGGCGAGCTCCTTACGGACGATGCGGAGGCGCTGGTTGTTCTCCAGCTGACCGGTACCCTGCTGAAGGCGCAGGTTGAACAGCTCCTCGCGCAGGCCACGGATGTGGGCGGCGAGCTCCTTAGCGGGCATACCGCGGAAGTCTTTAGCTTTCTTGACAGGCATAATATCTGTAATGTTTGTTGTTTACTGGTTTAGGCCTGGGGCTCCACGCCCTGGCGGTATACGAAGCGAGTGCGGATGCCGAGCTTGTTGGAAGCGAGGCGGAGGGCCTCACGGGCAGCGGACTCGGTAACACCGCCAACCTCGAACATGATGTTGCCGGGGCGGCATACAGCAATCCAGCCCTCAACAGCACCTTTACCCTTACCCATACGGGTATCCGGCGGGCGCTTGGTGAAGCTCTTCTGCGGGAAGATACGGATGTATACGCGACCACGACGGCGCAGGTAACGGTTGATAGCGATACGGCAGGCCTCGATCTGGTTGTTGGTCACCCAACCACGAGTCAGCACCTGAAGGCCGAAGTCACCGAAGGCAACATAGTCACCGCTGGTAGCATTGCCGCCGCGATTGCCGCGGTGCATCTTGCGGTGGTTGTCCTTCACTCTTTTAGGCATTAAAGGCATAGTTTATATCTCCTGTAATCGTTAAAGGTTCTTATGATGTGTCGGGGTTCAGGCGTCACGACGGTCACCGCGGTCGCGACGGGGGCGAGCCGGGCGGTTGGGGCGGCCGGAGGGAGCGGCACCGGCAACTTCCGGGCGCTTGTTGATCCAGCACTTAATACCGATGATACCGTACAGAGTGCGAGCCTCAGCGAAACCGTAGTCGATGGGGGCGCGCAGGGTCTGAAGCGGTACTTTACCTTCGCGATACTGCTCAGCGCGGGCGATATCAGCACCACCCAGACGGCCGGCGCAACGTACGCGGATACCCTCGGCGCCGAAGTCCATAGCGAGCTGAACGGCACGCTTCATGGCGCGGCGGAAGGAAACACGGCGCTCAAGCTGAGTGGCGATGTTCTCGGCCACGAGCTGGGCGTCGAGCTCCGGCTGGCGGATTTCCATGATGTCGAGCTTAACCTGAGCGCCACCGCAAAGCTTGCTGAGAGCGGCAGTCATGTCCTCGATGTTCTTACCCTTGGGCCCGATGATGAGACCGGGGCGAGCGGTAGCGATGGTAACGCGGACGCTGTTCCAAGCGCGCTCGATGGTGATGCGGGAGATAGCGGGGGTAGCACCCTTAAGCTCTACGTTGAGCTTAGCGGTGTAGTCCTTGATGAACTTACGGATTTTGAGGTCCTCGTGGAGCTTGGTGGCGTAGTCCTTGCCGGTAGCATACCACTTGGAGCGCCAGTCTTTAGTGACGGCCAGACGGAAGCCGATAGGATTTACTTTCTGTCCCATAGTGTTTGTATGTGTGCTTGTGTTGTGGTTATGCCTCGGCGTTGGCGAGGATTACGGTGATGTGGGAGGTGCGCTTGCGGATCATGTTAGCGGAGCCGCGGGCGCGGGCCATCGTACGGCGGAAGGTAGGACCTTCGTCGACCATGACGCTCTTGAGCACGAGCTCATCAGCGGAGAGACCATTGTTGTTCTCGGCATTGGCCACAGCGGCCTTGAGCGTCTTGTTGAGGAGGTAGGCGCCCTTCTTGGGAGTGTAGCTGAGCACGTCGGTAGCCTGAGAGACAGACATACCCTGAACGGCGGCGGCTACATCGCGCATCTTCTTCGCAGAGATGCGAGCGTTCTTGTATACTGCTTTAACTTCCATTGTTATGGTATTTGTTGAAGATTTAATCGTTAGTTGTCACGGAAACAGAATCACCGATTTCGACGGAGAGGGCTGTGTTCAGCTGGCGCTGTACGAGGAGTCCTGCTACTGTCTTTCGAACGTCAGTCACGATTGCTCGTGCGATAGCCTGGTCTCCGCGGGTAATCTGCATGGGCATGCCCACTTCCACCTTAGCCTCTCGGCCGGCATTGATGACGATGAGACCGCTTTCAGAGTCTATGCTCAGTACGCGGGCATCTGTCAGGGTGCCGGCGAGCTCGTTCTGCGGGGCCTGTCGGAGCCCGAGGGCTACTTCGACCTGACGCAGGGCGGCTTCCAGTGCTTGGCGGGCGGCGGCATCCTCAACCAGGGCTCCGCGGACGTAAGTGTCCACAGCGGAGGAGAGAACGAGAGCGCTTTGTCGCAGTGTTTCCAGCTCGGCATTAGCTGCTTCCAGCTGGGAAACTGTGTCGATGAGGCGCTCCTCACCGCTACCCAGTGCAGCACCTCCGATGGCTTCCAGGCGAGAGCGGATGTCTCGCAGCTGGCGGCGCGCTTGGTCAGCATCAGCCCTGGAGAGGGCGTAGCTTTCCCGGAGGGTGGCTACCTGGCGTTCGAGTTGTGCGATTCTGTGTTCCGCAGCACCACTGCCCTCCTCGCCTTCACCGGCGGCTGTACCTGCACCGCAGAGGGCGATGGCCAGCAGAACGGAGTTCAGGCGAGGTGTGAGCATGTGGCAGATTGCGGGTTACTTATTACTTCTTGCCGATACCGCCGTGCGCCTTGAAGATACGCGTCGGGGCAAACTCACCGAGCTTGTGGCCCACCATGTTTTCCGTTACGTACACGGTGGTAAAGCTCTTACCGGCGTGTACGAGGAAAGTGAGACCGACGAAATCCGGAATCACCATGGAGGCGCGGCTCCAGGTCTTAATCGGCTTGCGATCCCCGCTCTGAAGCTGGGCGTCAACCTTGTCGAGAAGAGGCTGGCTTACGAAGGGTCCTTTTTTGAGGGAACGTCCCATTGTTGTGAATGATATTGAAGGTTATAAATTACTTGCTCTTGCGGCGCTGTACGATGAATACGTCGCTGGGCTTGCGAAGACGGCGGGTCTTCTGGCCCTTGACATGACCCCAGGGGGACTTCAGGTGCTGACGACCACCACCGGACTTGGACTTACCCTCACCACCACCGTTGGGGTGATCGACGGGGTTCATACACATACCACGCACGGTGGGACGGATGCCCATCCAACGGGTACGACCGGCCTTACCGGAGGACTCGTTCATGTGCTGGGTGTTGCCCACCTGACCGATGGTGCAGTAGCACTCCACGCGGAACTTGCGGACTTCACCGGAGGGCATCTTCACGAGGGCGTAGTCGCCGTCACGGTTGGAAAGCACAGCCTGCTGACCAGCAGAGCGAGCAATCTTACCACCGGTGCCGGGGCGCACCTCGATGTTGTGGATAGCAGTACCCAGGGGTACGTTCTTAAGGGGCATGGCGTTGCCAACCTTCGGGGCAACGTTCTCACCGGCCTGAACGGTCATGCCAACAGTGAGACCCACGGGAGCAAGGATGTAGCTCTTGGCACCATCGGGGTACTGCACGAGGGCGATGCGGCAGGTACGGTTCGGATCATACTCAATGGCGAGCACGGTGGCAGCTTCCGTGCGAGTGCGGCGGAAGTCTACCAGACGGTAGTGCTTCTTGTGGCCACCGCCGATGTGGCGGGTGGTGATGCGGCCATTGTTGTTGCGGCCACCGCTCTTGCGGATGGGCTCGAGGAGGCTCTTCTCCGGCTTGCACTTGGTGATCTCGTCAAACGAGGGCAGAACCTTGTAGCGGTTGGACGGAGTTGTAGGCTTGAATGACTTGAGGGACATGATAGCTTACTTCTATTGTCTTATGGGTTCTTAAATTAGACGAGGTCGAGGGTTTCACCGGCGGCGAGGCGCACGTAAGCCTTCTTCCAAGCGGGAGAGGTACCGGCGTCCTTAGTGCGGTTGCGGCGCACTTTGCCGTCATAGTTAGCGGTGCGGATGGAAGCGACCTTCTTACCGAGGCACTTCTCTACAGCCTGCTTGATTTCAAGCTTGGTGGCCTTAACCGCCACTTCAAGCACAAGCTCACCCGTTGTCTCGTGCAGCACGGCGGCCTTTTCGGACACGCGGGGCTTCTTGATTACGTCGTAAATGTCGTTCATGATTACTTGGTGCGGTTGGCGATGGTTTCGAGGGCGGACTCAACGATGACGACCTTGTTAGCGTGCAGCAGCTGCTCCACGTTCACCTCAGCGGCGGTCATGAGCAGGACTTCCTGCACGTTGCGGCCGGCGAGCTTGGTCTTTTCATCAAAGGAGTCGGCGATGATGAGGATCTTCTTACCGGTGGCAATCTCAGCCACAGCGGCGATGAAGCTCTTGGTCTTGCCATCCTCGATGCTGAAGGAAGGAACGGTGCAGACCTTGCCACCGGAGATGATGTCACCGAGCACGCGGCGGAGAGCCAGCTTGCGGGTGGACTTGTTCACCTTCTTGCTGTAGTCGCAGGGACGGGGGCCGAACACGACACCACCACCCACGAAGATGGGGGACTGGTGGTCACCGTGACGGGCGTTACCGGTGCCCTTCTGGCGGTAGATCTTGCGGTTGTTACCGGCCACCTCACCACGAGTCTTGGTGTTGGCGGAACCGGTACGGCGGTTAGCGCGATAGGCTGTTACCAGGTCATGCACGGCCTGGCTGCCCTTCTCGGGCCCTACCGTCACGATATTCGCGGCGGTAGCGGCCTCTATGGTCATTTCAGTTGCGGACATAGATAGGTTCTCCTAGTTCGTATTTTATTTACCGTTCTTCTTCTTGGCCGGGCGAACAACCACGTAAGAGCCCTTGGCGCCGGGCACGGGGCCGGACACGAGGATTACGTTGTCATCCTTGCGCACCTGAACGACCTTCAGGTTCTGCACAGTCTTGCGCTCGTTGCCCATGTGACCGGGCATCTTCTGGCCCTTCCACACACGGGAGGGAGTGGCGCAAGCGCCCACACCACCGGTACGGCGGTGCATCATGGAGCCGTGGGTCATGGGGGAACCGGAGAAGTTGTGACGACGCACAACGCCCTGGAAGCCCTTACCCTTGCTGGTGCCGATTACGTCCACCCAAGCGCCCTCCTCGAAGAGTTCGCAGCCGGGGTGAGCAGCACCTTCAGCAGGCAGCTCGGAGGCATCAACGCGGAACTCCTTGAGGAGCTTGGTGGGAGCGATGCCGAGTTTCTTAAAGTGGCCGGCGACGGGCTTGGAGAGGCGGCTCTCCTTCTGCTCGTCAAATGCCACCTGGATGGCGGTATAACCATCCTTATCAGCGGTCTTGATCTGGCCGTAAGTGTTGCCGGTCACGTCGATAACCGTGACGGGGATCATGGCGCCGGTCTCCTTGTTGAAGACGCGGGTCATGCCAACCTTCTTACCAATAAGTCCTAAAGACATGTTAATATGAAATCTGAGTTAAAGGTTCGTAATATGTTGGGATCAATCGCTGGATTAGATCTTGATGGTGATGTCCACGCCTGCGGGCAGGTTGAGCTTCTTGAGCTCCTCAACCGTGCGGGAGGTAGGCTCCACAATGTCAAGAAGACGCTTGTGGGTGCGGATTTCGAACTGATCGGCAGATTTCTTGTTAACATGGACCGAGCGGTTCACAGAGAACTTCTCGATACGAGTCGGCAAAGGAATCGGTCCGGCGACTTTGGCGCCCGTGCGCTTGGCGGTCTCGACGATCTCAGATGCGGAGCGGTCGATAGCGCGGCTATCAAAAGCACGGAGACGAATGCGGATTTTGGGACTTTGCATGAACGTGCGGTTATGTTTAGGTTAGTAATTCAGTTGGTTTATTTGTTACCACCGCGAGCCTTGACGATGTCGTTGACAAGGTTCTGGGGTACTTGTTCGAAGTGGGAGGGCTCCATGGAGTAAGAGGCAAGACCCTTGGAGAGGGTACGGATGTCGGTGGAGTAGCCGAACATTTCAGCCAAGGGGACATCAGCGGTAAGTACGCACTCAGCACCCTTGTGCTCCATGTTCTTCACCAGAGCGCGGCGGCGGTTAAGGTCGCCCATGATATCACCCTGGTTCTCAGCGGGAGTCACGACTTCCACAGCCATGATGGGCTCCAGCAGTACGGGGGCGCACTTGGCGAAGGCGTTCTTCATAGCGAAGATAGCAGCCATCTTGAAGGCGTTTTCGTTGGAGTCCACTTCGTGGTAGGAGCCGTCAATCACGTCTACCTCCACGTCTTCCACGGGGTAACCGGCAACGGAGCCGGAGTTCATGGCTTCATTCAGACCGGCGTACACGGCGTTCATGTACTCCTTGGGAATGGCGCCACCAACAATCTTGTTGGCAATCTTCAGGCCGGTGCCACGCTCGCCGGGGCGCATGGCGATAACCACGTCACCGTACTGACCACGACCACCGGACTGCTTCACGAGCTTGCCCTGTACGCGATCGGCGGACTTGGTGATGGTTTCGCGGTAGGCGATCTGGGGCTTACCGGTGTTAGCCTCCACCTTGAACTCGCGCTTGAGGCGGTCCACGATGATGTCCAGGTGAAGCTCACCCATACCGGCAATGATGGTCTGACCGGTCTCTTCGTCGGTCTTCACGCGGAAGGTGGGGTCCTCAGCAGAGAGGCGCTGGAGAGCGTTGGACATCTTCTCCTGGTCGGCCTTGGTAAGGGGCTCCACGGCCATGGAGATCACGGTGTCGGGGAAGGTGGGGGGCTCGAGGGTGTAGTCGAAGTCATCAGCGGCGAGAGTGTCACCGGTGGTGGCGTTCTTCAGACCCACGATAGCGGCGATATCGCCGGAGTATACCTCGTTCACGTCGGTGTGTACGTTAGCCTGAATCTGGAGGAGACGGCCTACGCGCTCACGCTTACGGGTACGGGGATTGTAAACAGTATCACCCTTGCGGATTACGCCGGTGTACACGCGGATGAAGACGAGGGAACCCACGAACTTGTCAGCCCAGAGCTTGAAGGCAAGGGCAACGGGCTTGTCAGCATCGGAGGGGATGATGTCAAGGGTATCGAAGGTCTCGTAGCCATTCTCGTCAAGACCGGTGGGAACGGTACCGGTAACGGTGGCGAGCTTGGCCTCAAGGGGAGAGGGCAGGTAGTCAACCACAGCGTCGAGCAGACCCTGAACACCCTTGTTCTTGAAGGCGGAACCGCCGGTCACGGGGATGAACTTGTTAGCGATGCAAGCGCGGCGGATAGCAGCCTTCAGGGTGGGGGCATCGATGGGTTCCTCCATGAGGAAGAGCTCGGCGAGCTCGTCGTCCACATCAGCCACAGCGCCCTTGAGCTCCTCAAGAGCAGCCTCACCAATCTCCTTCAGCTCGCCCTCAAGCTCCTTCACCTCGTAGGTGGAGCCCATGCGGTCGGAGTCGCTGTAGAAGATAGCCTTCTGGTTCACCACGTCGATCTGACCGCAGAGCTGGTCCTCAGCACCGATGGGGATGAGAACGGCAGCAGCGTTGGCGCCGAGCTTGGTCTTGATGTCGTTAAGAACGTTATTGAAGTTGGCACCGATACGGTCCATCTTGTTCACGAAGCAGATACGGGGCACTTCGTACTTGTTGGCCTGACGCCATACGGTCTGGGTCTGGGGCTGTACGCCGGCCACACCGCAGAACACCACGATAGCGCCGTCCAGCACGCGCAGGGAGCGCTCCACCTCAGCGGTGAAGTCCACGTGGCCGGGGGTATCAATAACGTTGAGCTGGAAGTTCTCGTTCTCGAAAAGCTTGCAGCAGCCTTCGGCAGGTAATTGTTTCCAGTTTGTAGTAACGGCAGCGGAGGTAATGGTAATACCGCGTTCCTGTTCCTGTTCCATCCAGTCGGTCGTCGCAGAACCCTCGTGGGTCTCGCCGATCTTGTGGATCATGCCGGTGTAGAAAAGGATGCGTTCGGAAAGCGTGGTTTTGCCGCCGTCGATGTGGGCAGCGATACCGAAGTTGCGGTAGCGCTCAAGCGGGGCCTTGCGGTCAGGACTGCTAACACTAGCCATAAATTAAATAAGTAATATGAATGTTTTGATTTTCAGAGATTACGAGAAAACTCCGCGGTGTGATTACCAGCGGAAGTGAGCAAAGGCGCGGTTGGCCTGGGCCATCTTGTGTACGTCATCGCGCTTGCGCACGGCAGCACCCTGATTGGCAGCGGCTTCCTTAATCTCGTTAGCGAGAGCCTTAGCCATGGGGATACCCTTGCGGTTGCGGGCGTAGTTGATAATCCAGCGCATTGCGAGAGCCTCGGAGCGGTCGGGAGCAACCTCAAGCGGCACCTGATAAGTAGCACCACCCACGCGGCGGCTCTTCACCTCTACGCGGGGCTTAGCATTCTCGATGGCGCGGGTCAGCACCTCCAGGGGGCTTACGGTATCGGTACCTTCGTTGGCCAAATCAATAGCCTTGTACACGATGCGCTCAGCCAGAGCGCGCTTACCGTCAAGCATCACCTTACCAATGAGGCGGCCTACGAGCACGGAATCGTAACGGGAGTCACGACGTTCAATCTTCTTATAGACGCGTTTACGACGAGCCATAATAGTTTATTCTTAAAGGTTCAGGGGTTACTTCTTCTTAGCGGGAGCAGCGGCACCGGCCTTGGGGCGCTTGGCACCATACTTCGAACGGCCACGACGGCGCTTGTCAACGCCAAGGCAGTCCAGAGCGCCACGGACGATGTGATAACGGACACCGGGAAGGTCCTTCACACGGCCACCACGCACAAGCACGATGGAGTGCTCCTGCAGGTTGTGACCCTCACCGCCAATGTAGGCGATAACTTCTTCGCCATTGGTAAGGCGCACTTTAGCTACTTTACGAAGAGCGGAGTTCGGCTTCTTGGGCGTACGAGTCATCACCTGAAGGCAGACGCCACGACGCTGCGGACAGCTATGAAGAGCTCGAGACTTCGACTTCTCTTCCGGTACGATTCGTCCTTTGCGGACGAGCTGATTAATGGTCGGCATGTTTCCTATTAGTTTATTGTTTTTCAGGGGCTTAGGGAGTTTTCAGCGTTCCTTATTACCTCGTGAGAACTGCTGATTTTTCCGGTAGCAAACCCGATAAATGCTTCCCACTCTGTACATTCCTGCACTATAGTGGGTGACCCAGTTTACCTTATTTTAACGATTTGGCAAGCCTTTTCTTATGAAAAATCAAACTTTTTTGCATTTTTTATGCATATGGCACGATTTTGCCTCTTTTTCGCGCGCATGCGCGCGCATACGCGATAAATTTTCAGGCATCATCCCCTGCTCTACCATGCGGAAGCCCCGCCGCGTTTTTGGCGCGGCGGGGCTTGGAAAATACCTCATAGTTCGGGATGAATCCTTCGCGGATTAAATATCCCAAGCGTCCAGCCATTTGAAGGAGACAATCCTGAAGCGACGCCCGAACACGGTGTTGGCCGCCGTCAGGCCGCGGGCCTTTCTGCCATCAGGCTCGAACTCACGCACGGAGGGATCATTCGTGGGATCCACGTATTCCATGGTACGCTGCACCACGGCCTCACACCAAGCCTGTGCCAGAATAGCCTTGCGAGCATTGCGCACACAACCATAGGCACGCACGGTGAAGGTATCGTCACGTACAGTGAGAATGTTGCCAAGGGAGGCAAGCACGTCACTCTGAATGAGATAACCGGGAGCAGCCGTGTAAATGGAGCCTTCCTCAGCTTCACGGAAGCGGTAGAGAGAACCGCCGGTAGCAGGAGAGGTTGTTTCATCCATGAACATGCTGTTAATGTCAGTGGCATCAATGGCGGCCTGAAGGGCACCGGTAAGGGCAAGCTTTTTATCAGAGCTATCCAGACGGCGATTAATGAAATCAGACATGCTCAGGAAGGGGCCACGCAGTTTCACCTGGCGCACAATCTGCTCTGCCAGCTCGCGAATCTTACCGGAGTCCAGCTTACGCACATCACCCCAAGCAGCGGCCATACCACCGTTACGCAGCTCTGTGGAGCCCTGCATCATACTATAACCACCAAGAGCGTCAATACTCTGCGAGGAGGTAGAAACCATGAAGCGAGAGAAGAGCACCTCAGAGTCATTCTTACCGGGTTCCACCAGCGCAAGGTCACCACTTGCATTCGTCACGAGCTGACGGCGGGCAAGGCCCTGCAGCACGGAAGCCCATGCCTCCACGGAGGTAGAGTTCACATTAAAGCCACCATCAATCATGAGATACTGAGCAATGTACATCCAGCCATCATTATCCATGATACGCTTCACGATATCCTCATCACGGTAGGGCGTATTGCTGCGCACATAGCGAGATACCGGCAGTGCCTCCTTACCGCTCAGGAAGTCCTCCAGCACCTGACGGGCCTGCATCTTGTTTCTGCCGTTCGGCATATCAGAGATGGAGGAGCAGAACCAGCGGTCCCACAGGGCATCATTAATAAGCAGACCATGATCAAAGAAATCACCGAAGATTTTCTCGTTACCACCGGTCTGGCTGAAGATGTTGGTCTGATGCTGAGCGTACACTTCATCCGGGGCCATGCAGGGATCAGCAAAGGAGTTACCGATACCTACACCGGGCACACCACTCTGGTACTGCATACGGCGCAAAGCTGACTGGCTTACATAGTCACCACTTGCATTAGCGTTATACCAACCGGGCTGCAGACGCATACCAGCGAAACCGGCAAGGGAGAAGGGAGGATGCACGGGCAGCTCAAGCACGGATACAAAGGATACTTGCTCACCATCACTGGTAATACCCAGCATACCGTTATTACCCACGCTGTCCATCGGGCAGGCGTTCATACCGGCACCTACGTCCAGAGCAGCCAGCTGATACGGGTGATACTGGCGCTGCTGATCATCCGGATTGATAATCATGCTACCCCAGAAGGCAGGGCTGGAGTGCTGCCAGCTCTTCGTGCGGAAATCCTGCCCTTCAAGGATGCGGGAATCCAGATTCCGGTTGGCGGACTTGGGCACAATACCCAGAGCAGCCACGAAGTAGGGTACGGTGCTATCACTCTGTGAGCCGTCTGCGCTCCAGCGAGCATCATTACGATCCGGGTCACAGAACACAGTGCTTTGATCCGTATTGCTCGGGTCATACCATCCCAGAAGGCCACGGTGCGGGCTCTGACCACGCTTACCGGCACCACCATCTGCACCGCTGGCCTCAGCCATGCCGTTATAACCATTGAATACGGTAATAGCTTCAGGGTTCTTAGGAGCGAACCAGAGACCGTCCGTATTCAGCCCACCAAAGCCGGCATACTGGCCCAGACGCAGCCCCACATAGAACTCACCGTTATCAAGATTCGTTCTGGAAGCAACGCCCGGCTGATCAGCTTTACCGGCACTCATGGTGTAGAAACGAGCGCGATACCCGGAAACTGAGCTTGCATTATAACCCACTGTCCATGGATTGCTGTAAGGCTTGGTATAAGTGTCCGTAGCGCGGGCCTGACCAGGTGAGAAGAAAAGAATCTCACCGGGAGCGAACTCGATATCTGATGTCTCGCTGTTCAGAGAAGCTTGAAAATAATCACCGTAGTCCTGACCGAAACCGGTATCACCCGTGCTCTGCTGCATAGCGTAGTGAGACCAACCGTAATTCCATGTACCGCTCTGCTTAATAGCCTGAGTCTGCAACCAAGTAGCCTTATACGGGGCAGACTGAGCCCAGAGCTGGCGGCCACGAATCTTCATGGGAACATTGTACGGATTCCACCACAGGAACATGGGCGCAAAGCACATGTAAAGTTTGTAGCACTGATCCTGATCAGAAGTCGTAACGCCCGGATTCTCCTCTGTCACAAGGCCGAAGGTATTCATGAACGCAAGCATCACAGGCGTACGAGCATAGCCCGCGCTCTTGCTCCCCTGCTCCAGCATGGCACGGCTGTCATACACTGTACCATTGGCACCCGGGTTAAGAGAATCCGGGTTAGAAGCCATATTCTCGGGGCTACCATGAGGATAGGCCGTACCGCTCATGCGGGTATAGCATTCATCCACATTGCCGATAAGGCGCGCCGTAAAGTTATCTGAATCATTTGCAGAGCCATCCGGCCAGCAGTTATAGAAAGCGTGAAGGTTCTGCCAAGAGCCGATGGGCATGTTGGATTCCGTACCCTGCGGCACGTCACGGCCTTCAGCGATGGGGCAATCCTGATTGGACCGCGCGGCGAACTCCGTACCACGGAGAGATTCACGGCTCAACAGAAGGCAAAGGTCCTGCTTAAAGCCACCTGTACGCACATTGATGGGCAGTGAGTAAGAGGTGGTAGTGACGTCAAAGAAATACGGCATACCGGCATCCTGAGAAGAGTTCGCCACCAAGGGAATGCTGGCCATCGTAAGAAGCTTGTCAGGATTCTCGATTCGCTCCGGCAGGAAGGAAAGATAATCACAATCCAAGAACATGGGCGAGGGTGTATTCCAAGTACGGCGCAGAACGCTCATCGGGTTATCATTCTGCTCCGGGTCACGCACGGTTATCTTACTCTTCTGGTTCTCACCGCCAATCCACCATGCATAACATGCAGAGTTCTTACCGGAAGAAGGCATGGAAATAAGGTCAGCATACACAAGATGGCGTCCGGTAAAACGGCGGCCCAGCGTACCTTCACCCACCATGCAGATTCTGTTACCGGGGTCACGGCTGCCAAGGGTGTTCACGGCGTTCACATCCGTAAGCTCAGAGGGGCGGCGTGAGGAGATGAGCCAGCGGCGGAACATGGAGGCACGCCCCGGCTCGTAGGTATCCTTAATGCTGGAGGGCTGTCCATCCGCCACAGCGCGGCCGTAAATAGGCCCGGACCAGCTATCCCACACACCCAGAATGTGCTGAGCCACAGCACCTTCCTCCTGCGACACGATGGCCGAGCTGGCTGTTACACGGCGATCCGGCCCCAGTGTAATCTGGAGTTCTGCCAGTGCGGCATCCAAGCCCACCAGAGCCTGTTGGCGTGCTTCTGCCTGCAGAGCGGTCTGCATAGCAATACGATTCTGGGATGATGCTATGGCCAAAACACCCACCGCCAGAAGGGTGAGCAGCATCATCAATGTGAGCGAAGCGATAAGAGCGAAACCATGTTTCTTCTTCCTTATCAACTTCTTAGGTAAAAGAGTCTTGTGTTTGAGCTTCATACACGATTTGCAAGTACCCTACTACTATACACTACAGCTCGCTCGCGTCAAGCAAAAAAACACCTTCCAATCCACCCATTCCACGCTTAATTTCAGAGATTAAATTGATTCATATTTAAGATATTCAGGAAAGCTAAAAGAAAAAGGCTCCCGCATTTTCCATGCGAGAGCCGGATAATATTATTTCAGAAAGAACGGCGGTCTTATTTAGGCACACCCGCCTTTGCCACTTTAGAAAGATAAATAGCAAGCTTGGGCACAGCGTCAAAAAGCTCCTTGGTGGCGGGAGAAAAATCCAGCTGCTTAAGAGCGTCCGGAGTAATGGCCGCGGGGTTCTTCAGGTTGGCCATCACGAAGTTCTGAATGGTGCTCACAGCACCACTGTCTGCAAGCAGTGTATCCAAAGACTCCTTCAAGGAGGGCGGACAGTTACTCTGCAGAGCGGCTACTACTTTTTTGCGGATGGCCATTGCAGCCAGATTCTGTAATAATCCCATAGATAACCTATTCTAATTTATTTAACAGTCACAGTATAAACTCGAGTATCAGCCGGAGCCTTGTCTTTTTCCCAAGGACGGGCGTAAACCAGCTTTACCACACCTTGCCCGACCTTCAGCCCGGTCAGAACAACCACGGTAGCACGGGGGCTGCCGCACAGAGGAGTGCCGCACTCCGGAGCCCTGGGTTCGAAAGCCAGCCCCACCTGCACCACGTCGGAGCACTCGGCCACACTCCACAGAAACCCGGTCGTAGGATTCCCGGGCAGAGTCACGGTCATGCTCTGCCCCACTGTCAGCTCCACAGACTGAGCCACCGGTTCAGCAGCACAGACCACCGGCACCAAAGCCCCGATCAGGGGTATTACTATATTGCGTATCATCGTATTGCCCTTATATCAGATTTTTCGAGTCAGGTCAAGCATAGGCAGATGTTCGAGCGCAATTTTTCATCCATCAAATCAGAACGTATAGATAATAAGAGCCAGTTGCACACCACCGGCCAACAAGTAACGGAACGCAGACCAGCCCGGGCGCGCCGTGCTGAACCGTCTAGCCACAATAGCTGCCACTGCCGGCCAGCAAAAAAGAAAACCACTCAACAAAGCCCCGCTCAGCACAGAAAGTGCACTCCCCTCCTTCTCAGAAAACGAGCCAAACATAGCCAGGGCCATGAGCGGCAGATACCAGTAGCTCACCAACAGCAGCAGCGTGATATTCTGCCTGCGCACACTCCACGTCTCACGAGTAAACACGAATTGAGCCAGCCCACTCACCATCAATGTCGCCACGAGCATCACACCACAGAGCAACGCCTTCACATCCCACGGCATAGGGGGCACGCTCCGCTAACACCAGAACAGCACACTGGGCGGCACGCATACGCCACAAAATACGGCACTCAGTAGTGTGTAAAAGGGCAATCGGTTTTGCATAGGGACATGATAGCAGCGGCAACATTGCTTTGCAAGTGCAAAAGCTGCACAAACTCTCTCCTTTACTTTGGCCTCCACATTGTGCTATACTCTGCGGCGTACCATGGCATTCACACACCTACACGTTCACACAGAATACTCGCTTCTGGATGGGATGATTCACACGAAGGATCTCATCAAGCGCTGCGCCGAACTGGGCATGAACTCCGTCGCTATCACGGATCACGGCAATGTATTCTCCGCCATTGAGTTCATGGTGAACGTGAAGAAGCACAACAAGGACATTCTTGCCTGGAACAAAGAGCACCCGGATGAAAAGAAGCCGGTATTCAAACCCATCCTCGGCTGCGAGATTTACCTCTCCCCTACCCCGCTGGATGTGAAAAAACAAATTCCCGGGCGTAAGAAGTACACCCACCTCGTCCTACTGTGCGAAAACAACATTGGCTGGGCAAACCTCATCAAAATTGTTTCCCGCGGTCACTTGGAAGGTTTCTACCACAAGCCGCGTGTCGACATGGCCACACTGAGGGAATTCAGCCAAGGCCTCATCTGCCTGACAGGCTGCGTGGGCGGCCCCTTGCAAGAGTGGATTCTGCAGGACCAGCCGGAGAAAGCGGAAGATGTGCTGCTGGAGCTCATTGATATTTTCGGCAAAAATAACCTGTTCGTAGAACTGCAGGACCACGAAATCGAGGAAGAGCGCCGCTGTACCCCGGAACTGGTGCGCCTCGCCCGTAAGCATGACGTGGGGCTGGTCGTCACGAACGATGCCCACTTCCTGAAGGAAAGCGACCATGATGCGCACGATATCCTCATCTGCGTCGGTACAGGCAACAAGCGCATGGACGGCAAGCGCATGCGCTACCCCCGCAGCGTTTACTTCAAGAGTGAGGAGGAAATGCGCGAGCTCTTCCCGGAATACCCGGACGCTTACGAAAACACCAACATCATCGCGGAGCGCTGCAACACTTCCATTAAGCTGGACTCCACCTCCACGGAGCGTTACCCCGAGTTCGCCCCGGATGACGGCTCCACCCGTGAGGAATACCTGCGCAAAATCTGCTACAAGGGGCTGGAGGAACGCTACGGCAAGGAACGCGCGGAAAATGACAAAGACCTGCGCGAGCGTCTGGATTACGAGCTGAGCATCATCAACATGCTCCGCTTCCCCAGCTACTTCCTCATCACCGCAGACTTCATCAACTGGGCCAAGGATCACGATATCCCCGTGGGGCCGGGCCGTGGTTCGGCCGCCGGTTCGCTGGTGGCCTACTGCATGAAGATTACCAACATCGACCCCTACAAGTTCTCCCTCATCTTCGAGCGATTCCTCAATCCGGAACGTGTGAGCCCGCCAGATATCGATATCGACTTCTGCCAGACCCGCCGCCCCGAAGTAATTGACTATGTGCGCCACAAGTACGGCGAACGAGCCGTGACCCACATCATCACCTACGGTACCATGGGTGCCAAGTCCGTGATTAAGGACGTCGCGCGCGTGCTGGATTTGAGCTATGCGGATAGTGACCGAATCGCCAAGCAGATTGAAAGCGGCCCCGGCGTCACGCTGAAGAAGAGTTACGACGCCAACGAAGACCTGCGCAACCTGCTGCAGGACCCCACCTATGCCGAAGTATGGGACTACGCGCTCAAACTCGAAGGCACCGTGCGCAACGTAGGCATGCACGCCGCCGGCGTGGTGATTGGTGACCGTGCGCTGGATGATTACGTGGCACTCACGCGAGATGACCTGAGCAATCCGCAGGGCGAAGTGGTAGCCCAGTGTGATATGAGCGCCATTTATAATGCCGGCCTGCTGAAGATGGACTTCCTCGGGCTGAAGACGCTCACGGTGATGAAGGATGCCGAGCGCTATGTGCGCTGGCGAGTGCCGGATTTCCGTTACGATGCCGTGGACATCGAGGATAAGGAAACCTTTGCCTTGCTGAACCGAGGCGATACCATGGGCGTGTTCCAGCTGGAATCCGGTGGTATGGTGGATACCTGCCGCCGCTATGGTATCGATAACATTGAAGACATCATTGCTCTTCTCGCCCTTTACCGCCCCGGCGCCATGCAGTTCATGGACGACATGATTGCCGTGAAGAAAGGGCTCAAACAGGCAGAATACGAGCACCCCCTGCTGGAGACCGTATCCGGCCTGACCTACGGCGTGATGATTTATCAGGAGCAGGTACAGGCCGCCGCCAAGCTGCTCGCAGGCTACACCCTCGGTGGTGCAGACCTTCTCCGCCGAGCCATGGGCCATAAGGACATGCAGGAAATGGCCGAACAGCGCCGCCGCTTCGTGAAAGGCTGCTGGGATGTCAACCAGATTGAAGAAAAGACCGCAAACGCCATCTTCGATAAGATTCAGAAGTTCGCCGGCTACGGTTTCAACAAGTCTCACTCGGCCTGCTACGGCCACATCTCTTACTGGACCGCCTATCTGAAGGCCCACTATCCGGTGGAATTCCTCTGCGGGCTGATGTCCAACGAGTCCACCAACGAAAAAATCGGCGTCTTCATTCAAGAGGCCACGCGCTTGGGTATCGAGGTGCTCGGCCCCTGCGTGAACCACTCCGCCGTCAAGTTCCAGCCGGAAACCATGCCCAACGGCCACCTCGCCGTGCGCTTCGGCTTGGCTTCCATTAAGAGCATGAGCTCGGACACCGTGGAAGTCATCGTGAAAGAGCGCGAGGCCAACGGCCCTTACAAGAGCTTGGAAGATTTCTGCTACCGCATCCCCCCGCAGAACGTCCGCCGAAACCAGCTGGAAGTGCTCGTCCAATGCGGCGCCTTTGACTGGATGCAGGTATGCCGCGCTCAGCTTTTTGAGACCATTGAGCAGTGCCTGAACGGTGCCGCCGGTGTACACAAAGACCGCTCCGTGGGACAAATGGCTCTTTTTGACATGGAGGACACCACCTCTTCCGCAGAAGAAAAAGTCATCCTCCAAGAGTGGCCCAAGGAAAAGCGCTTGGACGATGAAAAGTTCCTTACCGGCGCCTATTTCACCGGTAACCCGCTGGACAGCATGCGCGGCATCATTGACGCGCCTAAGTACACGCGCATCGGCACCCTGCCGGACCTCACGAGTGATGAAATCAAAGGCTCGCACGAAATGGCCGGCATGCTGCGCTCTGCCACCATTAAAGTCAGCAAGAGCGGGCAGAAGTTCGCCATCATCGCGGTGGAAGATTTCACCGGCTGCACAGAGGCCCTGCTCTGGGGTGATTCCTACACGAAAGCAGCCGCTGTGGAAGGTCTCCTACAGGCCGGCAGCTTTGTGAAGTTCCGCGCCCGCATTTCCGAGGATGAAAAGACCGGCGGCAAAAAAGTCTCAGCGAATGGGCTGGAGCTCCTCAGCACCAGCGCTCCCCGCCGCGGCAAAGCCAAAGAGCCCACGCACTACGAAATCGTGCTGAACACCGCCCGCCACACCATGGCGGATCTCCGGCATGTAAAGGAGATTCTCCTGCAGCACAGCGGCCGCACGCCCGTGCACATCACCTTCCGCAACTCGCTCGGTAACCGCGCCACCATTGAGCTCGGTGAGAGATATCGCGTCACCCCCTCCCCCCTTCTGGACGAAAAACTTTCCCTCTACAGTTGATGAAAAAACACATCCGCCTCTTTATTCTCGTCAGCGTCGTGGCCTTCGCTCTCGGCGTATCAAGCCCGTATATCAGAGAATGGTTCACCACGCCGGATACGCCCACAGCCTCCAGTAATCTTCCCGTCATCACCGAGGAGGATACCGCCCCCATCCAAACGGATGCTTTCAGCCTAAACCTTCTTAAAGCCGCCCTCACAGCACAGCCGCAGGGTAACATCATCCTTGCGCCGAACTCCCTTGCCGCCCTCATGGGCAGCATCTCAGAGCTGACCTCTCCCGCCATTTCGGATGAAATCAAAAAACTCGGGATTTCTGAAAATCTCCAGAACAGCGCAGCGAATGTATCTGAAGCCGCAGCCTTATTTGCCGATCCTGCGGCAAACCTCAACCCCATGCTCGCCGAGCAATACGTTTTCCCCGTTCCCATGGCGCGCAACCGTGCAGAGGCCTGCATGCACATCAACAACCTCGTTCGCTCCTTCCTCGGTAATGAGGTGGGTAACGTAGCAAACAGTGATACTGTGCCCACGAACACTTCCATGCTCGCCCTTTACGGCCTCAACTATACGGCTGAATGGGCCTCTCCCATCATCCCTAAAAATACTTCCAGCGCGGAGTTCATGAACGCGGACGGCGGACGCCCCGTCATCCGCATGCTTCAGGCGCAGGATGTGCTCACGGCCTCTTCCGAAGGCGCTTGGCAAGCCGCCGCTATCCGCCTGTCCCGTGCTCCCATGGCCACAAAGGAAAATCCGGATTGTTATCTGATTCTCCTCATGCCCACGGAGGACTCAAATGTCCGCTCCCTCGCCGGCTCACTTACGGCTGATGAATTCAACAATATCCGCACTCGCCTGCGCCAGGCTTCCGGTGGCAGCGCCATCAAGTTCCCCCGCCTGAGCTTCTCCACCCACCTGCAAAACATGCAGCCCACCCTCAGAAGGCTGGGCACTCAGATGTTGTTCGCCTCTCCCACGCCTTTCTCTAAACTCACGGCAAAATCCCCTTACCCGCTGACGGCGCTCTATCAGGTGAACCACATCATCATGAAGGAAAGTGAAAACGCAGAGGCTCCGCTGAACTCAGCCCCGCCCTGCGACCTCACTTTCAGCAGGCCGTACCTGTGGTTCATCATGCCACTTTCCTCTGGCAGAGCGCCCCATGCGATGGGGCTGGTGGAAGTGCTCTGACCGGCTCCAAGCGGCTGATATCTTTACAGGTAGAAGATGTAAAGATACACGCTTGAAATCACGATGGAAAGCAGCATCAGCGGGAAGGCTACTTTCATGAAACCCCAGAAGCTCACCACAACATTGTGCTTGCGGGCGATGGAAAGCGCCACCACGTTGGCACTCGCGCCAATCACCGTGCCGGTGCCACCCACATGTGTCCCAAGTTTGGGGGAATATAGCCATTGTGTACTCAAAATCAGCGTGTTTTGCCGAATTCTCCTTGACCGGGTATCATACAGCCCGTTCATTGGCACAATTTTTCTTTTACCCCAACATCGGCGTAAGCCGCTTACTTTTAATTCGTAAATCGTAATTCGCAATTCGTAAATCAACGTGTCCCAAATCTTTGGGACACGTATGGTTGCCACCCAAACAGGCACCCAACGACAGCGCCCACCACAGCGGCTCCATACAGCACGGTCCACGTGGTCACCGAGATAGCTGATTGCTACCTCAACATCGTTTAGCCAATCGGCGCCCCCGGCCCCTTCGCCATGGACGGGGTGGAAAACCAGAGAAAAAAGGCTAAAAGGCTCACTGCCCCAGACTGCGGAGAGCCTCCTGAGCCTCGGCATGCCCCTGCTCGGCAGCCTTACGGTACCACTGAACGGCCTGCGCGTAATCTTGCGGTACACCTTGGCCATTTTGATAGCACAAGCCCAAATTGTACTGAGCCTCGTCAAGCCCCTGCTCGGCAGCCTTACGGAACCAGCTGACTGCCTGCGCGTAGTCCTGCAACACGCCACGGCCTTCAAGGTAGCACCAGCCCAAATTGCACTGAGCCGCGGCGTGCCCTTGCTCGGCGGCCTTACGGTACCACTGAACGGTCTGCGCGTAATCCTGAGCCACGCCGTGGCCTCCATAGTAGCACTGGCCCAAATTGTACTGAGCCTCGGCCTGCCCCTGCTCGGCAGCCTTACGGAACCAGCTGACCGCCTGCTCATAGTCCTGAGCCACGCCTTGGCCGTCGGCATAACATACGCCCAAAAGGCACTGAGCGACGGCAAGTCCCTGCTCAGCGGCTTCGCGGTACCAGCTGACCGCCTGCGCGTTGTTCTGAGCCACGCCGTGGCCTCCATAGTAGCACTGGCCCAAATAGCACTGAGCCGCGGCAAGCCCCTGCTCGGCAGCCTTACGATACCAGCTGACTGCCTGCTCATAGTCCTGCGACACACCGTAGCCATGAAAATAACAGGCACCAAGGCGCCCCTGAGCCGGAGCATAGCCCTGCTCTGCCAGAGGAGTCAGTCGCTCAACCAGACCTTCATATTGTTCAGCTGCGAACAGTTGATCCACCTCACGGATAAGAGACTCCCGGTCTTCCGGTGCATCGGACTCCTCCTCAGGCAGCGGTGCTGGCTCAACGGGCTGCGGTTGTGGCTGATTACCGGAAACGACGGGAGTAATAACGATGGCACCGTCTTCCACCCGATATTGGCAATTCGCCTTCAGGCAGACATAGTGCAAAAACTCTTTAATCGAAACGGCCTGCAAAGCCAGATTGCTGACAATCGGTTGCGGAGTACCGGGGGGAACCGCCGAATCATTATAAACAAAGTTGAGAGTCAGGCCATACTTTCGGGCCTCACCACGCAAAAAATCGAGAACATCTTCGATAGGGGTATTTTCTAGCCTGACATCCTGTATCATGATACTCATGATACGGCTCATGTTCATTTCATTCACTGTTCTCTTGTCCGGCTCACTGACAAATCCCTGATAATAGCTAACGGTACCGGCAGCAGCCAGCAGGAGCAATGCGGCGGCAAACACGGCTTTTCCTCGGCGGGGACGGCTTTTACTACCGCTCACCACTTCGGCAGCTGCCTGTTTTCCGAACAGGGAATCGAGCCAGTCCTGTGCGGTCTGCCAGCGCTCGTGGCGGGGCATGCGCAAGGCTCGGTCAATACCGGCCAACACGGCGGGAGAGAAACGTCGTCTAAGCTCCGGGCGCTGACCGAGCGGGCGGTAGGGGTCATCATCCGTGCGCTCATGGCAATCCGGCGGGTTTTCCCCGGTGAGAAGGTAGTAGCAGGTAGCACCCAGTGCATAAAGATCCGACCAAGGACCGCGCTTGGCCCGGCTATTCTGCTCAAGCGGAGAATACCCCGGAGTATAGGCGGCCAACATACTGGTGGGGCCGGCCGCAGCTTCACGCGCCAGCCCGAAATCGATAAGCACCGGAGAACCATCAGGCAGCAGCAGAATGTTGTTAGGCTTAATATCACGGTGCAACAAAGGCTGCGGCAAGGTATGCAAGTACTGCAGAGCGCAAAGAAGAGACTTCATAACGGAAAGCAACCACTCTTCCGTAATCTTCTCAGATGAAGGTGCAGCCTTGTGAAGGGGGCGACCTCCTACATAATCCATCACATAATATGCCGTACCAAGAGTCTGAAAAGCAGTGAGCACCTGCACAATATGAGGGTGGCGCAGGTGGGTGAGCACTCTCGCCTCATCAATGAAGGACTGCAAAACAGCTTTATAGGAGAACTCCGCCTCGGCACCGCAGGGAGCGATGCGATACTGCCCCGGCTCACGATATACCAACTGAGCTGGATAGTTCTCCTTTAAGACAACCTGTCGCTGTGTAGTCAAATCTGTCGCCAGATAGGTAATAGCGAATCCTCCCTGCCCGAGCACGGAAACGATGGCATAAGTCCCGTTCAGAACATAGCCCACAGGCAGAGCAGTCGGTACGATGACAGTATCAGCAGACATGGCAAATTTACGTTAAAGGTTATAGAGCCAAACTTAGCTCCCTAACATACTAGCAAATGCCTCATATCATGTCAATGCAGAAAAAAGAGCCTCACTGTCAGCAGGCCGTACCTGTGGTTCATCATGCCACTTTCCTCTGGCAGAGCCCCCATGCGATGGGGCTGGTGGAAGTGCTCTGATCGGCTCCAAGCTGCTGATACCTTTTTACAGGTAGAAGATGTAAAGGTACGCGCTTGAAATCACGATGGAAAGCAGCATCAGCGGGAAGGCTACTTTCATGAACCCCCAGAAGCTCACCACAACATTGTGCTTGCGGGCGATGGAAAGCGCCACCACGTTGGCACTCGCGCCAATCACCGTGCCGTTGCCACCCAAGCATGCGCCCAACGACAGCGCCCACCACAGCGGCTCCATATTCTCATAGCCCATGGCGCCCATATCCTGAATGAGCGGTATCATCGTCGCTACGAAGGGGATATTATCCACAAAGGCGGACATAATCGCGCTGAGCCACAGCACGGCCAGCGTGGTAACGGTTGCCTCACCACCGGTCAGTGCCATGGTCTGCTCGGCCATCCATTTGATGACGCCGTTCACCTCCAAGCCACCCACCAGCACAAAGAGGCCGATGAAGAAGAAAATCGTCATCCACTCCACCTTGGAGAATACAAGTTCGAGCATCTTCTCGCGGCGCGGCATGGTCATGAGCAAGAGCAGCGAGGCACCCACTACAGCGACGGTGCCGCTCTCCAGCGCCCAGCCGGGAATCTGCCCATGCAGGCAGAACAATGCTATCGTGACGACTAAGGTAAACAGGCACTTGCGCAGAAGAGGCTTGCTACGGATCAGCCCCTTCGTCTTAATCTTCATGATACGCTGCTGCACCTTGGGATCACACACCAGCTGACGGCGATAGATGAATACCAGAAGAGCGACCGTTATCACAAAGGTAACCATAACGGGCAAGGCCAGATTCGTAATGAAAGCCACGAAATCCAGCTCCTTCACAGAACTGGCAATCATGATATTGGGCGGGTCGCCAATCATTGTGGCCGTGCCACCGATGTTGGATGCCATAATCTGCGCGATGACAAACGGAAGCGGAGAAATTCGCAAATCCCTCGCCAGTGTGAACGATATCGGCACGGTGAGTAGAACCGTCGTCACATTGTCCAGAAATGCCGAACAGATGGCCACCAAAACGGAAAGACTCACCAGCAGCGCTACCGGGTTCCCCTTCGTCCGCTGAGCCGCATGCACAGCCAAAAAGCGGAACAGGCCGGTCTTACTCAAGATGAGCACCTGTATCATCATGCCGATGAGCAGGGCCAGAGTATTGAAATCTATATGATGGATGGCTTCATCCTGTGTAATCACGCCCAGCAAAACCATCAGCATGGCGCCACTCATAGCGATGACCGTACGGTGTACTTTTTCGGTGATGATGAGCCCATATGTCACCAAAAATACTACAATGGCTGCAACTGTCGTGAAATTTAACTCCATATAACAAAAGCTTTCATTCCTCCCGCGCGCGGGTTGGGTATTCGATGTTCAACTTGGCGGTTATGCTTCTTCAGAAGTTCCTTCCGCGCGCGGGTGGGGTATTCTACTCATTTTTATTCAAAAGGCAAGCAAAATCCTACAGACGGCCATTTTTTTTGCTTTTTTGTGAAGTCAGCTCAAAGATTATTCTGACTCACACCATTTTTGACTTCACAAAGCCGGATAAAACGTGTAGAATGTAGTCACGATATGGCTATTCAGATGCAACGAACACTTAAGAAGTGTGCCTCCATTCAGGGCACGTCGCTTCACACGGGCCTGCCCGTGAACCTCACCATCAAGCCTGCTGAAGTGAATACAGGCCTGAAGTTCAGGCGTATTGACCTGCCGGATAAGCCCTTCATCGATGCTTCTGCCGCCAAGGTGCAGACCGTTGAGCGTGCTACGACGCTGGCAGAGGGCTCTGTCAAGGTGCACACGGTGGAGCACATCCTCTCAGCCCTCACCGGCATGGGTGTGGATAACGCCATCATCGAGATGGACAGCAACGAGCCCCCCATCGGTGACGGCTCTGCCTCTCCTTACGTGAAGCTCATCCAGCAGGCCGGCATCGAGGAACAGGACGCCCCCTGCCACGTGTGGGAAATCCGCGAGCCCATGCAGGTGGAGAACAAGAACGGCAGCCGCATTATCATCATGCCGGACAAGAAGTTCCGCGTGTCCGTCACAGCTGTGGGCCCCGAAGGCCGCGTCACGCAGTACTTCTCCAGCGAGGTGAACCCTGAGACGTACGAGAAAGAGTTCTCCACTGCTCGCACCTTCTGCTTCTACGAGGACGTACAGCCCCTGCTGGACAAAGGCCTCATTCAAGGCGGCACGCTGGATAACGCCATCGTGATTAAGGGTGATCAGTATATCTGCGCCGGTGGCCTGCGCTTCCACAACGAGTGCGCCCGCCACAAGGCTATGGACATGATTGGTGACCTCATCCTCAACGGTCGCCGCATCCTCGGCCACGTCATCGCCGTCATGCCCGGCCACGGTATCAACACCCAGATGGCTTCAGCCCTCCAGAAGAAGTTTGACAGCATGGAGGCCATGAAGCCCAAGCCCTTCATCTTCCCCTCCGGTGATACCGTGCTGAACACCAACGAAGTCATTAAGCTCCTGCCCCACCGCTATCCCTTCCTCATGGTGGATCGCGTTCTCGGCTTTGAGGGCGATACCAAGTGCGTGGGCCAGAAGAACCTCACCATGAATGAGAACTTCTTCCAGGGTCACTTCCCCGGCAAGCCCGTCATGCCCGGCGTGCTCCAGCTGGAGGCCATGGCTCAGGTGGGTTCCATCCTCATGCTCCGCCTGCCCGAGAATCAGGGCAAGATTGGCTACTTCATGAGCTGTGATAAGGTTAAGTGGCGCAAGCCCGTGGAACCCGGTGACGTGCTTATCATCGAAGCTGAACTCGTCAAGATGCGCGGCGCTATCGGCGTATGCAATGGCCGTTGCCTCGTGAACGGCGAAGTCACCTGCGAAGCAGAGCTGAAATTCATGGTGGCTGACGCCTGATAAAGCTCTTTTTGCAGAAAATTCACAAAAATCAAGAATCAGTGCTTGACAAGCACTGATTTTTGAGTATCATAGCTGACCCCGACCGCGCGCAGCGGCCACAGCACACTTCCAAAAACTTCAAACGTAACCATACATCAATATGAGCAAGAGAACATACCAGCCTTCCAAGCGCTGCCGCAAGCGCCAGTTCGGTTTCCGCGCACGCATGGCTTCCAAGAATGGTCGTGCCATCCTCGCCCGTCGTCGTGCCAAGGGCCGCAAGCGCCTTCTGCCCAAGGGCGTTGAGATTCAGTACAAGCGCCACACCGTTCAGCACGGTGTTTAATACGGCACTGATCAGCCGGTCGGTCGTTATGGCAGCATAACTCAGGCCACTGATTAGGAGAAGCAACAAGCAACGTCCTGTTGTAAGATGCAGCTCAAGCGGAGTAACACCATGAAGCGAGCTTCGGAGTTCGCCATGGTTCGCAACGCTGGCAAATCTGAAGCAGGGCGTTTCCTTATTCTCAGCACAGCTCCTCTGGAGTCCCCCTCAGCATCCTCACGTTTCGGTATTATCACCACCAAGCGCATTGGGCATGCTGTTGTGCGTAACCTTTTGCGCAGGCGCGTACGCGAAATCTTACGCGCCCACGCAGCTCCCCTCGCCTCCGGCCTCAGAGTCGTCATCATCGTGCGCAACCGCGCCGCCCTTGCCGACTACGCCGGACTCGAAAAAGATTTCCTCAAACTGCTGGCCCGTCACCGGAAGCAGCATACCGCCGGCACAGAGCTCTATGCTTAAACGCCTCGTCATCCTGCCCGTCCTATTTTACAAACGCTTTCTGAGCCGCCCTCTGCACATACTGGGCGGCCCCGGATCAGGCTGCCGATTTACCCCCAGCTGCTCCACCTATTTCATTCAGGCCGTGGAAGAACACGGCGCCCTTAAGGGAAGCCTCATGGGCATCTGGCGCATCTTGCGCTGTAATCCTTGGGGTGGCTGCGGACATGACCCCGTGCCCCCTCGCCGGCAAAAGTAACACCCTTTCTGAACCCGTAACGGAAAAAAATTATGGATAAAACATCAGCCATCGTCGTAGGCTCCTGTATAGCCCTGATTGCCGCCAACTGGTGGTTCTCAGGCGAGAACGAGCCCCAGCCCGCGGCCGCACCTGCCCCACAGGCCCAGACCGCCCCGGTTCTCCCCGGCAATGAGGAGCAAACCGCCGCTCAGCCCGCCACCACGCCTCAGGCCACACCGGCCACGCGCGTGCCTCAGGAAATTGCTTCCCTCACCTCTCGTGATGCTGAGGGCAACCCCGTGGCCCGCTACTCCTTCACGGATGTCGGCGGCAGCATCGCCCGCGTGGACATGCTCGGCCAGGCCATCAACAGCACCAAGGAGGAGCTCCGTGGCGACGTCAGCATCAACGGCAACGTCCCCCAAGGCATCGGCAACCTCATGTTCCGCCTCAGCAATGATGCCGCACCTGTTTTTGATGACACCGTCTACGAGTTCAAGCCCGAGCTCTCCGGTGAAAATAAGGTAGCTCTCTTCGGCCGCCGTGGTGATCTCCTCATCCTCAAGCTTTACACCCTCGTCCCCGTACAGCAGGGTGACAAAACCGTGGACGGCAACGCCTACACCATCTCCCTTCAGGTAACGGTGCAGAACAACGGCGGCGTGGCCCTCAGCGGTACGAACTGGGGCGTGTATGCAGGTGGTATGAGCCAGATTAACCACTCCGAAGGCCCCATCTACACCCACTACATCATGCTCGAAAACGGCGATTTCGAGAAGGAAAACAACGGCTCCTTTGAGCCCTTCTTCGGCTCCGCCAAGGCCCGCATTTACGAGACGAATTGCACTGACCTCCGCTGGGTGGGTACCATGAACCAGTACTACGCCTCCATCGTCATGCCGGATGCTACCAGCGGCAGAAACGCCTTCTACGCCGCCCCCGCCTCCTACAAGCTTCCCGTCACCGGGGAACAGGTGGAAGGCGTGGAAATCGCCATCGGCATGCCGGATTTCACCCTCACCCCCAAAACTGCTGATATTCAGGGCGGTTCTCAGTCCTTTAACTACCGCATCTTCACCGGTCCCAAGCTGAATCTCATGCTGGAGGACATGACGAACGACATCCCCCGCATTGAGCAGATTATGGACTACGGCTGGCTGTACCTCATCAGCTACCCCATGAACTGGCTCATCAACGTCTTCCACAGCTGGTTCGGTAACTGGGGTTGGGCCATCGTCGCCATGACCTTCGTTGTGCGCCTCCTCATCTGGCCGCTGTACCGCAAGAGCTACATGAGCATGAAGCGCATGAGCCTCCTCCAGCCCATGATGAAGGAGCTCAAGGAGAAGTACCCGGATGACCAGCAGAAGGTCTCCATGGAAATGATGCGTCTGTACAAGGAATACGGCATCTCCCCCTTCGGCGGCTGCCTGCCCATGTTCCTGCAGATTCCCATCTTCTTCGCCTTCTTCTACGTGCTGCAGACCGCAGCTGAGCTCCGTGGCGCGCCCTTCCTCGGTTGGGTGACGGACCTCTCCCAGATGGACACCGTCTGCACCCTGCCCTTCACCATCTTTGGCTGGGAGCCCGTCATTAACGTACTGCCCTTCATCATGGCCATCTCCATGATTGCGATGATGAAGATGAGCCCGCAGGCCGGTGATCCCACCCAGCAGAAAATCATGAAGTTCATGCCCGTCTTGTTCTTCCTCTTCTGCTACACCTACCCCAGCGCCCTCGCTCTGTACTGGACCACCACGAACATCATCTCCATCTTCCAGACACTCATTATCCGCCGCATGCCCCAGCCCACCCTCGAAAAGGTGGATCCCAAGAAGAACCGCCCCAAGAAGGGTGGCTTCCTGGACCGCATGCAGCGCATGATGGAAGAGCAGCAGAAAGCTCTGGAAGAGCAGAAGCGTCAGGCCGCCATGCGTGATGCTAATAAAAAGTAACACACCGGCCCACCGCTGAAACTCTTCAGCACCTCACAAGCGCGCTCACTCCCCGTGGGCGCGCTTCCTTTTTGCCCGGCGGCCACGATAAACAGCCATTCAACACCACCACCGCCCGCAGCGTTTAACCCTTCATGAAAGCATATTCATACATCACCGCCCTTATCCTCGGCGCCCTCAGCCTCACCGCTTGCCACAGCCACAGGCACCACAACACCCCGCACTACCACCCTACAGAAAGGCCCGTACAGCGCCCTGCAGAAAGGCCCGTACAGCGCCCCATCCACACCCCGCCTTCACCGAACGCCTTCCCTCCCCCCATCGAAATGTGGTAACACCACGCACCAAGCCCCCGGCCGGCATTCTTGCAAATCGACAGCAGTGCCCCGGAGCAAAAAAAGGCTTCCCGAGTCAGCAGACCGGGAAGCCGGAAAATCAGCCAAGGAGCGGCATCAGTAAGAGCCCACATCCACCTCCTCCGTTTCTGTCTCCACATAATAGCGCAGGCCACGCAGGGCCGGCAAACGGCGGAAGAACTCCTCATACAGCGCCGCACGCTCCGCGGAGCAGCGCCAGCCACGCTCCGTGCGGAAAAACTGGCACTCAGCATGCACGCTGGCCCTCTCCTGCTCGCGGATAAACGTCTGCAGCAGGCAAGTAAGGCGCGTGCGCTCTCGGGAATCCTTCCTCAAGCGCACATCAAGCTCAGCCAGCACCGCACGCAGCATCGGCAGCGCCACATCATCATCACTCTCCGCAGCAGAAGCCGCATAATTCACAAAGAAATCCAGCGCAAGGGAAACCTCAGCCCATCGCTCCTCCCACTTCTCCCTATCCACATCCGCTGCATCCGCATGCAAACGCAGCAGCACACTCAGTACCTCCTCACCACCCATCGTGACCACCAGCTGACGCGCAGCTTCCGTATATGGCCCCTCTGCGCCACGGCACATGCGCCACAAGCGCCCCGCAGCGGATGAGGCTACACTGAGCCCGGAAAGCCCCGGCGGCTCCACAGCGGCCCCGTAGCGCCGATTCTGCGCACCCGCCATCTCCTTCTGCTCCCACATCAGCACATCCACATAGCGCAGGTAATCCTCCAGCTCGCTCTCATTCATGCGGGGAAGCCGCCTCCACTGCATCTGCAGCTCACGCATAATCTCCACCACACGCTCCCGGCGCTCCTGCCGTGCCAGCGCAAAATCCAACTGCCAGAACAGCCCGTATATCACAATACCGCGCTCCACATCCACCTGCTGAGCTGTTTTCTGCTGCCGAACAGGTGCCTGCTGCCCTGCCCTGTGCACACAGCCTCCGCACAGCAGCACCAGCGCCGCCGGCAGAATTCCCATGAACACACGCAGTAATTTCATGCACTCACTCTACCACAATCACCCCCTCACGTCAAGCTAATCCGCGTTCCCCCACCCTCCAAAAACCTCAGCAACCGGCCCACGCATAAACCACGCAGCGAGCGAAGTCAAAAACAAGAGCGAGTGAGTAAAAACGCGACCATGTAACTACACGCTTTATGCCACCCCTCACCGGGGTTCATGTTTTTTTCGATTCCGGCACCCGGGGTTCCGCCTCTTGTGAGGCATCACCACCGGGCTACCTTATGCCGCCCCTCACCGGGGCTCATGAATGAGGCGGGCATACGCCCGCGGGAATGCTTAGATGCCTCCCTGCCCCCTATCGCTCGTCATTAATCATAGAAGCCACCCTACTCCCGAAGCCTGCTCAGCGGGCGAAGGCCTCGGCTAATTGCACGGGTGCAAGAGAAACACATAGCCCGTGCGAGCACAGCGAGCCTAACCCAGAGCCCCGCAGGGGCGGCATAAGGTAGCCCGGGCGTGGAGCTCCATAAGGAGCGGAACCCCGGGGAAAAGATGAAAAATATACGGGAACCCCGGAAGTCAATTATGAAAATGAAAAAGGTGAAATTTTATGCCACGCTACGTGGGGAAGGGCTCATTGCCGCCCTTCCCCACACCCCTTCCTGCTAGGGAGTTGGGCACCTTCGGAGACTTTTTATACCTATGCGTAGTT
>JAFWZG010000066.1 GCA_017517385.1 Akkermansia sp. | reverse complement strand
TTTCACGCTTTAGTAGGGTCTCACCGAATATGACTATGCTACTTTCCTCCCGCGCCGTCTGCATCTACCTTATGGATTCTTGATGATGTATCGGATTTCGGCACTTGCTGCAACCTCGTCCATCCATCCGGCCTTATATGCAATTTCTGTTCGTACAGTCGGGTTTCCCCTCGAACTTCCTCTTCCACGGTTTGTTACCTCCCCGCAGTTGTTCTTCAGGTCTGGGATTCCGCATCATCGCGGCTCCGCGCGGACTTTCACCGCAGTGCGCATATCGCGTCGGTCGTACAACAAACAGCCCGGCACGTTGAGGTGCCGGGCTGTTTTCAGAAGCTCGCAGGGGAATCTTTAGTGTTTGCGGCGTCTTCTCATGGCGAGAAGAGAGAGGCCCCATACGGCAAGGGCGGAGGAAGCGGGCTCCGGGACGGAGGCTGAAATGGTGAAGCTGGACTCCCCGGACAGGGTGGATGAAGTAAGCTGGATATTGCTGGCGGCAATCTCCTCGCCCAGAGAGTTGAAGAAGACGAGCTCGGTGGGCAGGTCCTCCGTGGCCCAGCCATCACCGAGAAGGGTAATGGTATAGTCACTCAGTTCCGTTTCTCCCTCGGTCAGTTGAACGGCGAGAGTCAGCTTAGCCGTCCTAATGCCATTCAGGTTCAGCGTGATAACATTATTCGCTGAGTTTGAGGACGTCAGCAGCGTCACGTTGTCCAGAACGTACCCGGCTCTTGCCAGAGGAGAAGTAAGATTAGTGAGGTTAGCCGTGGAACCGCTGGCGATGATAACCTCATCAAAATCAGCGATAGTGAGAGTACACTCCGTGACTACATCCGGTTCGCCAATGTGGAGATAGCGGGTACCCTGCACCTCAGCGTCATTGATACCGCCGCCGGAAACGATACTGCCCTCGCTCAGTGCCGTTCCGGTGCCCGAGAAGTATACATGGGTACTTCCCTCAACGATGTCCCCATCACCTGCGGCGTAAACGCTGCCGTTTATCGTGCCCCCGGTGAGGTGGATTTCCGTATCGCCCAGCGTACGGGTGGAATAGGTGTCCCATGAGCCACCGCCATAAACATTGCCATTGACCACGCCACCTTCTATCTTGATGCAGGAACCACCTACTTGCGCGTAAACATTACGAGCACCGGCATATATATTGCCATTGACCACGGCACTACCCTTCACGGTGATGTTCACATTACCATCCACCGAGCAGCCGGAGCCACCCGCACCGCGAATGGCGTCACCACTTCCTGTGCCCACGGTTCCACCTGTCAAAACAATGTTGACATCCCCGCCCACGGAATAAGGTCTGAGAGCGGTTACATTGCCGTCTTCATCCAAAGAGTAGCCGATATCCACCTTGGGATCAATCACGCCGGTGGCGCAGTTATGACCGCCGCGGATTTGCCCAATCTCGCCCCCATTGACCGTGATGTTGATATTGCCATCAGACTTTTTCGGGGTCCAGACGTCGGTGGATGATTGTACGCCGTATGTTTCCTCACTGTAAAAGCCCTCGATATATTTTTTCAGCGTGGGGTGGTTAAACGAGTCCGCGCGCTGACCAACATACCAATCGCCACCATAAATGTAGTTGGCAGAGCCGCCGTTAATGACAATGTTACGGGCCCCCTCCACATAACCCAAGCCATAATTGCCGCCGATAATGCGCTCTATGTTATAGCCACCGTTAATGGTGAGATTAGTAGAGGTGACGGATTGACCGCGCTTACCGCCAAGTATGTCGCCCCGCTCTCCGCTGGAACCAACTGAGTGGTTTCCTCCGGCTACAACAACTTCTGTTGAGCCATCGCTGTTAATTTGACTGGTCGTCACTTCCAGCCCGGAACGCTTGAGCATACCATCCACGAGGTAGTCCTCATAAGCCCAAAGGTCCAAGTAATTCCCTGATGTTACATTATCATTATAAGCATCTGCGCGCAGGTATTCATCTGCCCTGGCCGAGGAGCTCAAACCATAAAGAGCAGCGGCAGAGAGAGCCGCGAAAAAAATGCTGTGGCGGTATTTCATGTTGTGATAAGACGGAGTGCGAGTTGATTTCAGTGAAGCGGCGCACCTTGTTAGAAAACAAGGCTACTTGCCTATTCTAATTCACAGCATTAGAGACGTCAAGCACTAAGTTCTATTAACAACTTTTTTTTATGCTCAGCACAGGTAGAAAGCACGGGATGAATGAGAGCACAAGCAAGGCATATGCGAGCCGAGTTTATACGGCAAAAATACCCTTTCCCCCCAGTTAAACAGCTCACCTATTTCTGGAATCGCAATGGGGGCAAGTGGCCTCCGGGTCATTACGGAGGAAGCGGTAGCCGCAAATGCGGCAGGTGATGCGCACACGAGCCAAGCGCATACGGCGCAGCTTGGACGCAAGCTGCACGGGCAGCACCACGCAGAACAGCGCCACAAATGAGGCGATGGCGAAGTAACAGAAAAACTCCGAGGTGGACATAGTAAGCCAGTCCATCATGGCTGCACCTCCTCTCCATCCGGCTGAGCCGGTGTATCAGTCATGCCCTCCGGCGGGAAGGCGAGAAGATCTGAGGCATCCAGCACGGCGGAGTCATGCGCGGAGCGGAACACGCGCTGAGGCGGCGCGGTGCGCAGCCCGGGTGAGAACCCTGAGGGGAGCGCCTGAGAGGCAGCCTCCTCACGGCGGGCCGGATCCACAGCTGCAGAAAGCGGCAAGGGCATGGGGCTGCGCATCAGAATCTGCAGGTGCAGCAGCTCATCACTCCGGTACTGCACATCAGCCTCCTTCGCGGGAGGCATGGGCTCAGGCAGCACCACCTTCACACAGAGCAACAGCGCGGCCGTCACTACGATAGCAAGGAAGATAAAGACCCACAGCCACCCGCGCAAGGGGCGAGCGTATTTCACATGGTACACGAGCTCTGTGGATGGAGTATTGTTCATCACTCAGCAGAGGGGCGACCGGCCAGTGAGAAGTTGAAACCATGGCTGATTGCCTTATCAGCCACCTGCTGTACAACGCCGACGGAAACGGCGGCATCACACACCACGATAACGGATACACGGCCGGGATGCCCGTCATCCCAGCTGTTCAGCACCTCATCCAGCCCATTCAGGCCACCGGGAATTTCAAAACCTTCCAAGTACAGGCGGGGAGTCACGCCCGGCGTGATGGTGATGACGTGAGAGTACGCACGGTCATAACGGGCCATGACGAAATGGGACTCCGCCGGGCAGATATTGAAGCCGTATTTGGGCAGTCTGTGCGTGTTCAGCAGCACACACAGGCAGAGCAGGAAGACCAGATTAATACCGGCCAGCGCCACCACAGAGGTGGCGGAGTCTGGAAGCTTGGAGCGGACGCGGCGCATGGCAACGGAATATAGGAAAGTGGTGACGATGTGAGCTTACTCAGCCTGCTTCTCCGGCTCAGCCTCGGCCGCCTTTTCAGCAGATTCCTCCGGGGCGGGCTCAGCCTTTTCCATGCTGCACATGCCGGAGCGGCAACCGGTAGTCTTGGCAGGCACAGGGGCTTTTTCCGCCTCACGCTCGCGGGCATCGCAGATGATATGCACACACTCCAGACCGGCGCGCTCAATGTTGTTAATCGTAGCACGGGCACGAGCCACAAGGTAGGTGTAGAAGAGGTAGCTCGGAATAGCCAGCGAGATGCCCATGGCGGAAAGTTGCAGGGCGCGCACAAGCGTCTCGGAAACCTCAGGCATGGCAGCAGCGCCATCCGTGATACCGGGCTGCTCATAGAACTGCACCAGAGTCACTACCGTGCCCAGAATACCCAGCAGCGGCATGAGCGTGGTGCAGGCCAAAAGGCTGCGGATGTAACGCTCCACGCGGAACACCTCCAGCTCAGCGGCCTCAAGCGCGATATCTCTCAGCTCATTACGGGTGAGTTTGGGGCGGGAAAGCACAGCCTCCACCACACGGGCCATGGGGCCGGGGAGCAAGCGCACTTCATGCAGTGCCTCGTTGTACTGCCCGCTACGCAGCAGTGAAGAAAGCCCGCGCAGGAAATCCTCAGAGTTGATATTCACGCGGTGGAAGTAGAACAAGCGTTCCGCCACCACGGCCAGGGCGGCTACAGCGCAGATAACCATAAGCCAGGCGATGGAGCCCATGCTGTCTATCAGGTCGAACATAAGATGAGTGAGAGTTTGGCTGAGTGTTCGTTTTCGGCAAGAAGTAAGCGGCCGGAAGGAAAAAGCAGCGGTGCGGCCGGAGGCACCGCTGCTGAATAAAATGAATTAGGCGAGAGGGCAGATGCTCTCTGCACCGAAGTACGGCACAAGGGCGGCCGGTATACGCACGGAGCCGTCCGGCTGCTGGCACTGCTCCAGCAGGGCCACATACAGGCGCGGCAGAGCTGTGCCGGAGCCGTTCAGCGTGTAAGGCACGCGCATCTTACCGGTGGCGTCCTTATAACGCAGCTTCATGCGGCGAGCCTGATAATCCGTGAAGCAAGAGCAGCTGGATACCTCCAAGTACTTGCCCTGCCCCGGAGCCCAAACCTCAATATCATAGGTCTTAGCAGAGGAGAAGCCCACATCACCCGTGCAGAGCTCGATGACGCGGTAGTGCAGCCCAAGCTTCTGCAGAATGCACTCGGCGTGGCTCGTCAGCTTCTCCAGCTCAGCAAAGCCATCCTCCGGGCGGCAAATCTCCACCAGCTCCACTTTATCAAACTGGTGCACGCGGATCATGCCCTTGTTCTCGCGGCCGGCGGAACCGGCCTCACGGCGGAAGCAGGGAGTATAGGCCGTCATCTTCACAGGCAGGTCAGCCTCTTTCAGAATCTGGTCACGGCAAAGGTTCGTCACGGGCACCTCAGCAGTGGGCACGAGGAACATGCTGTTGCCCTCCAGACCGTACATATCCTCCTCAAACTTAGGAAGCTGACCGGTGCCGTACATGCACTCACGCTTCACGATGAAGGGAACGCCCACCTCCTGATAGCCGTTCTCCTGCGTCTGCGTGTCCAGCAGGAAGTTAATCAGAGCACGCTCCAAGCGGGCACCGAGGCCACGGTATACGATGAAACCGGAACCGGACACGCGCGTGGCATCCTCAAAGTTCAGCAGGCCGCAAGCGGTGGCAATCTGCACATGATCCTTCGGCTCAGCAATCTCGGGCTTGGTGCCCCACACGCGCAGCTCAGGGTTAGCGCTCTCATCCAAGCCAACGGGAGCGGCATCATGCGGCATATTCGGAATGTTCAGCAGCAGGCTTTCCTGCTCCTCAGCAGCGGCGGTAGCCACGGCATCAAGCTCCTTAATGCGCTCGCCTACTTCACCCATGCGCTTCTTCAGCTCTTCAGCCTCCTCGCGGCGGCCTTCCTTCATCATCTGGCCGATGAGTTTGGATGAGCTGTTACGCTCTGAGGAAAGAGCCTGCTTTTCCGTCTCGGCATTGCGGCGCTTCACATCACACTCAAGCACCTTGTCCACAAGCATCCAGTGGTCTCCACCACGCAGGCGGACACGCTCTTTCACATACTCAGGATTCTCCCTGACAACTCGGATATCTAGCATAGCAACACTATTCTACACCCTCACGCCATATATTCAAGCGGAAAGTGTGCCCCAACTCGTTTTTTTCACATGTGCACCTGATTTACGATTTACAAAGATTGGGAGCGGCCAAAAAATCGTAACTCGTAATTCGTAACTCGTAACTCGTAAATTAAATTTCCCCTGCCCCACTCTTCTCATGAAAAAGCCGCAGTCTGATATCAGACTGCGGCTTTCTTTCCAATGAATTAACTCGCTTTGCTAAGCGCTTTCCATTACTTGCGGCGGCGGCGCTTGCCACGCCAAAGTCGCGTTAGCGACGACGGCGGCGGGCAGCAAGGCCAGCCAAGGCCAGCAGGCTCAGAGTCGCCGCCTGTCTCGGCGTAGGGCGTAAGCCCGAAGACGGATGGCGGGACGCCCACCTTGCATGAGTTTTACTTGCGGCGGCGGCGAGCAGCAAGACCAGCCAGGGCCAGCAGAGAAAGCGTAGCCGCCTGTCTCGGCGTAGGGCATAAGCCCGAAGACGGATGGTGGGCTCCCGTCTTCGCGTCCTGCCTGCGGCAGGCTTGCTACGCCGTGGCAGGACGCCCACCTTGCATGAGTTTTACTTGCGGCGGCGGCGGGCAGCAAGGCCAGCCAGTGCCAGCAGAGAAAGCGTAGCGGTGGTGGGCTCGGGAACCACGGGAGCAAGCTCCACGGCACCTTTACCAGCGTAGTTTACGGTGGTCGTGATGGTATCACCGCTCGTGCCTACGAAGGTCATCGTGCTGCCGTCAATGGCCTCCAGGTCGGAGGTCGTATCGAACAGGGTGTACACACCGCCATTCACCAGAGAATCCAAAGCGGCATCGCTCAGGTTCACCACGATGCTTGCGCCCTCGATGGCCACCTCAACACCATCAGCCAGAGTAATCACAGCGTCCTCCATGAAGGTAACGGTACCACCGGTCAGCGTGAGAGCGCCGGAAACTGTTACATCACCGTTCACGTTGATGTTACCGCCGGTAATCTCCACACCGCCCACGCTGGCCTTCTCACCAAGGGTAAGGGTACCACCGTCCTGCACCAAGATGTTCTTGTCCGTCTGGCCGTAGTTCTCCATAGAACCACCGGCAATAACGATAAGCATGTCATCATTAGCAAGAGCGGCAATCTCATCATCAGCTGCAAGCATTGCAGCTGAAGTACTGCTGATAACACCGTTGTTAATCAGGGTGCCACCTTCGGTCACCTTGATGGCGCCGGCAACCAGAGAGCCGCCTTCGGCCACATTAAATGTACCACCCACGTTCACGCTAGAAGCATTCAACGTGGCCTTGTCGCTTACGGACAAGATACCAGCGGTCTGATTGACCGTACCAGCAGTCACGAAAGCGCTAGTAGAAACTATAGTATTTTCACCATTAACGGTGACCAACTGAGAGCCAATATAAATATTCCCCTGCTCTTCAGGATTCGTAATATTTTCACCGGTCTGTGAAATATTGTAAGCAGTATTTACGAAAGAGCCGCTTAAATAAATGTCACCACTACCATTTTGAGTAATGCTACTTGTACCGTTAGCCTTAAAATCAGCACCTTGGGTCAAACTGATAATTCCGCCTCCATTTTGGGTAATAGTTACATTGTTACCATTACCAGAATGAGTAGTCAGACGCCCCAGCGTCATAACGGAATCATCGCCGCTTTGCTCGATTTTGCATGTACCAGCACCGTCAAAAGCAAGAACTTTTCTGGAATCGGCATTACTGGTGGCAGACAATGACATAACACCCCCGGTTTGAGTGATTGTTAAATTGCCAGATGCAAGAGACATGTCATGAACAGTCAGCTGTCCACCCTCTTGATTAATGGCTTTTCCAAAACCACTCAAATAATGGTATTGTAGGGAACCATCTGTTTTAGTCGTAATTCCTTGGCCATTGGTCACACCAATAGTCAACGTGCCTCCAGTAACCTTAAGTTCTTCCCTAATGGTTACCATCTTTCTAGCATCGGCATCCATTAAAGCCCCTAAAGAAGTTGAGGGCATATAGCCAATACTGGAATTACCACCAGTAAACTGACCACCACTATTCAAATTAGTGTGTAATTCCACATTACCACCAGAAACCTCAAGAGAGTTCACCAAAAGCGTTGAGGCGATGAGATTATCTACACCATCTTCACCATTAACAGTAACCTTGTTAGCAGTAATACCGGCAAAAGTGCTGCTGTCATATTTACCTGCAACAACAACACGACCTGTCCCTGCGATTGTTAAATCATGGTATTTATATAACCAACTTCCACTTTGTAACATCAAAGATTGAGTAAACACGCCAGATGTAAAATAATCATCCTTCAGCGTGGTACCATCCAACATACCAATATACTCGCCGCTTGTTACTGTAATGTTGCCGTTTTTAGTAACCGTGCCGTTAGTATTGCTTAAAGTAATTGTCTCTGCAAAGAGATTTGAAGATAAAGCAACAAGAGCGCACATCAGGGCTTTCGGTAAATGTAATTTCATAACCTTTCAGTTTAGTGATAATTTGGAAGATTGTTGAGGGAGAACTCGATTTTTACTGTGCAAAATGTGTTTTTTTGTGGCATCCTGCGTCAGCGGGAGGGAACCTAACACAATTTCTAAATCATGTCAAGCAAAACCAACAAAAAAATATTCTTTTCTTAATTATTTTAGGATATAAATTAGCATAAAAACAAAAAATAACAATTTTTCTAACATAAGCATCCTAATAAGCTACAAAATTAAGTAGGGGGACTTTCGTCCCCCTCTCACACCACCGTACGTGCCATTTATGGCATACGGCGGTTTCCAATCAGCGTTTGAGGAGTTGATAAAAAGAGATATATCCCTCTGCTCGCAGCCATGCGTTATCCATGCA
>JAFWZG010000121.1 GCA_017517385.1 Akkermansia sp. | reverse complement strand
GTCGGGATTTCCCCTCGAACTTCCTTTCCCACGGTTTGTTACCTCCCCGCAGTTGTTCTTCAGGTCTGGGATTCCGCATCATCGCGGCTCCGCGCGGACTTTCACCGCAGTGCGCATATCGCGTCGGTCGTACAAAAAATCCCGGCAGATGTATACTGCCGGGAAAAAAGTTACGAATAACTCCATTCACTCAATCAGCCAAACTCTTGGCATATGCGATGATTTCATCCGCTGTCTTGCCATCAAGTGCCGACAACATGGCAGCGTCATCACCACCACTGGCAATAGCAATGGCAAATATCTTTTTCATTGTGTCTAATTCTATCAGGGTTAAATCCGAATCAGTTCCGAACCTAGTGAGCATTCTAGCACAAGAATTCTGATTTTACCCCAAAAAAAATCACCAACCAGACCACATTACGCACCTAAATTAGCCTTGACTAAAAGCGCCATATATCATATAAAGCTCGGGCATATACCTCAAGCTAACAAGTGAATTTCGCAACGACCATTTTTGTGCTCTTTTTCTTACCCGTACTGAGTATAGGGTGGGCACTTCGTGGTAATCCTACTCTGTACAAGTATTTTATCACGCTTGCGAGCATAGTGTTCTATGGCTACGCCGGGGCCGAGTATGTGCTGTTGCTGCTGCTGGTAGCATTCATGAACTGGGGCTGTGTGTGCCTGAGAGAGCGCGAGGTATGGCATGAACAAAACTGCCCGCACTGTGACAAACTGGTAAAATTCAGCATCCAGAAAGGCTGGAAGAAGTGGCCGCTGGTAGTGACAGTAACACTTCATATTCTCCTCCTTGCATTTTACAAGTACGCTGAGCCGTTTTACGTACTACTGAACAATTTAATCTTACCGGAAAGCGCCCTTCAGCAATGGCTTGCGGAGTCCGGCATGGGAGAGATAGCATTACCGGCCGGCCTCTCATTCTATTCCTTCATGGGGCTTTCCTACAGCATAGACAGCTACAGGGACAAGCAACTTCCCACACGCAGTTTTGCTGATGTGCTGGCCTACACCTCATTTTTCCCCTGCGTCATGGCAGGTCCTATCATGCGTTCCGAACAGTTTTTCGGGCAACTCAAAGCAACCCGAGCAGAAAGCAATGATTTGAGTGAAGGCATGTGCTATATACTCAGCGGCCTGTTCAAAAAGGTGGTGCTGGCCACGTATCTATCACAAGGGCTGGTGGATCCACTTTTCACAACACCGGAAAACTATAGTACTGTAGCCATCTGGGTGGGTATTTATGCCTACACCATGCAAATTTATTGCGACTTTTCCGGGTACACCGACATGGCCATCGGCATCGGCCGCCTCATGGGCTGGAAAATCCCTGAAAACTTTGACGCACCATACCGCGCACTGAACCTGCAGGAGTTCTGGCACCGCTGGCATATCACACTGTCCCGTTGGCTCAGGGATTATCTTTATATCCCCCTCGGCGGCAGCAGGCGCGGCAATCGGTATGTGAACCTCATCGCCACCATGACTATCGGAGGCCTGTGGCATGGCTGCGGCGGCCGCATCCTCAACTTTCTCATCTGGGGCTTTTTCCACGGCTTAGGTCTTGCTATAGTACATGGGTACCATGCCCTGAGGGACCGCTATTTCCCGCAAGTAAATCAAGCTCCGCGCGCGCTGAAAATCCTCGGCAAAGTAGCCGCTTGGCTGCTGACGCTTCACGTGCTGGCCCTGCTGTGGGTATTCTTCCGAGCAGAAAGCTATGAGGGAGCCTGCACCCTGCTGAACGCGGCCTTCATTCCTCAGGATGGAGAAGGATTCGCCCTGCCTATTATCTTCTGCATATTGATTGTGCTGGCACTGCAGTGGGGAGGCCCTGTATTCTACGAAGGCTTCTCCGGCATTTATTCCAAGCTGCCGTGGGTCATACAAGCGCTAGTAGCCGGGGTACTGGGAGGAGCCATTTTAGGCTTGGGCCCGGAAGGCATGTTACCGTTCATATACTTTGATTTCTGATAAAGCCCATGCCCTTCAAATTACCACAGAGCGTGAAAATCTGCCTGAGCACCGGACTGGCTGCTCTGCTTCTTGGGCTTCAGAATATCAACGAATATAGCCAGCAGTTGGAAAGCGCATACCCGGAGCTTCACGAAACCGCGGCTGCCCTGAATGCTGCTGCGCACCGTACTTACCTTCCTCAGTGGTTCTGCACGCTGAAAGATTCGTTCTCCGCATTCTCAGTACTCTGGGAACAGCCGGAAGAACCAGACTTCCTTGCTCTGACTGAGCCTTTGCCCGGGCTACCGCCCCTGCCCAACTATATTCCTCTCATTTACCCGGAGCCGCCCCCCGCTCCGGAACCGCCCCCCACCCCCGAGCCGGAACCAGAACCCGTTCCTGAGCCCGAGCCTGCCCCCGAACCGGAACCTGAGCCGGAGCCGATACTGACACCGGAACAAATACAGGCGGCACTGGAGGAAGCAAATCTTGCTAATCCCGTGCATTACAGAATCATGCTCATGGGGGACTCCCTCATGGAAGACCTCGGCCCTGCCACGCACCGAGCCCTGCGAAAACGACAAGGGCTACATTTCCTGCTTGCTGCAAGATTTTCCACCGGCCTGACACGCCCGGACTATTTTAACTGGCCGGAACATATGGAGAGGGTGGTGAACGAAAAACGCCCGGATCTCATCGTAGTATTCATGGGCGCCAACGATGCTATGCCTATCCGACACAACGGCCGAACTCAGCATCCAACCTACGGCGCGCCCTGGTGTGAGGCTTACAAAGAAAAAATGAATGAAATCTTTGACATTGCGCAGCGCTATGGTTGCGACATGATTTGGGTGGGCATGCCGCCCATGGGCAGCCGTTATGCCCGGTCACTGCGCCAGACCGGCGATACCCAGCGCGTAGCCTGCAACGAGCGTGGCATTGATTTCTTGGATACCCTCCCGGTGTTTGGCGACGAAGATGGGCAATTCCGGGCGTATATAACGGACGCTGACGGCCGTACCGTACGCATCCGCAGACAAGACAAGGAACATCTCACCCCTGAAGGCAACAGGTTACTAGTTCAGCTGCTGCTGCCGGCCATTGAAAGACACCTCGCTACCTTCCGCGAGCAGAATCCGCAAAAACTTCTGACAGAACAGGAGCGTTCTCGCACACAAAACGCCCAACTGGAAAACACCATAAGACACACCAACCGCAGACGCCGATGAAAACTCTGCTTCAACTCATTCTCAGTCTACTGCTCATTTCCGCCACATCATTTGCCATGCATCTGGAGAGAGGAGGAAGAGGCCGTGCAGATTTTCCCGTCCGCATTCTTCTTACCGGTGATTCACTCATGGAAGCCATGGGGCCTCAGATGCAACGCGAACTGTCCGGTTATGAAAACATAACCCTCATCCCCATCGGGAAACGCTCCACAGGCCTCAGCCGCCCGGATTTCTACAACTGGCCCAGAGTCCTTGAGGAAAACCTGCGCCGCCACCACCCGCAAATAGTCGTCATGTGGGTGGGCACCAATGACCCACAAAATATACACGGTCATACCGGCCTTGGCGAGCCCTGCTCACAGGCATGGATGCGCGTTTACACACAGAAACTCATGGAGATAGCAACCCTCTGTCGCAGATACGGAGCTCAACTCATCTTCATGGGCCCACCCGTCATGGAAGAAGAGCCCCTCAATACTCAGCTTGCCCAAATTAACATGCTCATGTACAATTTCTGCAAGCGCTACAAACTCGGTTATATCAACACGCGTACACTCTTGGCTGATTCCCGCGGTAATTACATGCACAGCGTCCGCAGGCCAGATGGCCGCACCGTCGATATTCGCTGGCGTGACCGTGTGCATATCACCGGCGATGGAAATCGCATCGTCATGGATAAACTCCTGCCTTACATGGGACACGTCATCCCCGGAACCCCTCCCAACCGCTCCCTGCGCGCCAGAGGCAGATAACTGCACCCCATAACAAATAAATTCATAAGATACAGAGGCTCAACAATAAGAGCACAATTTCCCCATAGCAACTTCGCCTGCCAGCATCACCTAAAAATGCCTTAATTAAGGCTTGCTAAATAATTCCCCATGTGCTAGCATGCGCGCATGCGCATTTTTGCCGTTATAGCCATCTCCTGCATAGCAGCACTCACCAGCAGTTGCAGCCAGACCACCGGATACCTGAGTGGAAACTGCTACGAAACGCACCGTTCGTATGTACCAACCATGCACACACAAGCGCCCATTCCAACAGCGGCGAGCCGAGTGTATGGCAATCGCAGGAACTCCCTTGTTCCGCCCCGCCCTCTTTCCGCACCGTCAACCCCTGCTCCGGCACCGAACTGCGCGGCCGTATGCGTTATTGACCCGCGCACCGGCAATGTCCTCTACGGGCATAACATGCACGAGCGACGCCAAGTAGCAAGCACCCAGAAAATCATTACAGCACTGTGCGCCTGCGATGTAGGAGAACTGGATCGTATGATGACCATCACCCGGCAGGATAAGATTAGCGTCACCCCCATACGTTCCCGCCTTCAAGTGGGAGAAAGTTACACCCGCGGTGCCATCATGCACGCCATGCTGACGGCCAGCTGTAATGATTTGGCCCAAGCTCTGGCCCGAGACAGCGCAGGCAGCGTGGAGCGTTTCGTCCAACGCATGAATGCAAGGGCTCGCCGCATGCGTATGTACAACTCACACTTCGTGAATCCGAGCGGCCTGCCCGGCCCCCAGTATTCCACCGCTTATGATATGGCGCTGGCAGCCTGCTATGCCTACACCAACCCGGTGATTCGAAACTTTATCGATGATACACAAGTCATCCTCACCCGCCCGAACGGCCAGCCTGTAACATTCAACAATACCAACAAACTACTTTCCCACAGCTGGGTACAGGGTATGAAAACAGGCTATACCAATGCAGCGAAACGCTGCCTCATTTCCTGCGGCTCAGTAAATGGACAAGCCGTCATCGTGGTTGTTCTTGGCTGTGAAAAACGGCGCATCTGGGCAGAAAGCGAAAAATACCTCCGCTGGGCTCTGGGCTTATAAAGAATGCCACACTTCGTTATGTCGTATTGCCTCAAAAAAAACAGTCACCGAAAAGTGGATGCCTCAAAATTGCGGTCACCGAAATTTTAGCGGATAATTGACTAAAAAACAAGGCAAATCCACCATTTTTCTGCCCCAAAATGACAGCGAGCGTAGCGAGTC
>JAFWZG010000065.1 GCA_017517385.1 Akkermansia sp. | reverse complement strand
GACACTGCTACCACGGTAACCAATAATCAGAGCGAAGCCACCTCCGAAAACAACACCAAGGGCACTGCTTCCACGGTAACCAATAATCAGAGCGAAGCCACCGCCGAAAACAACACCGAGGACACTGCTACCACGGTAACCAATAATCAGAGCGAAGCCACCTCCGAAAACAACACCAAGGGCACTGCTTCCACGGTAACCAATAATCAGAGCGAAGCCTCCTCCGAAAACAACACGGAGGACACTGCTACCACGGTAACTGATAATCAGAGCCAGACAAACACCGCCGAAAACAACACCGAGGACACTGCTTCCACGGTAACCAATAATCAGAGCCAGACAAACACCACCAAAAACAACACGGAGGACACTGCTACCACGGTAACTGATAATCAGAGCCAGACAAACACCGCCGAAAACAACACGGCGAACACTGCTACCACGGTAACTGATAATCAGAGCCAGACAAACACCGCCGAAAACAACACGGCGAACACTGCTACCACGGTAACTGATAATCAGAGCCAGACAAACACCTCCAAAAACAACACGGCGAACACTACTACCACGGCAACCAATAATCAGAGCCAGACAAACACCGCCGAAAACAACACGGAGAACACTACTACCACGGCAACCGATAATCAGAGCCAGACAAACACCACCGAAAACAACACGGCGAACACTGCTTCCTCCAACGAGAATAACCAAAACACCGGAAATACAGGAAGCTCAGGAACAACTATTGTGATAACACAGGATGTAAGCATACACACCGAACTGGTAAGCTTCATAACAGCCACGGACGATCCGGAGAAGGCAATCGTCAGACTTCGCGTCACAGTCTCATCTAAGAATGTAGAGTTCAAAACTATCCGAGTTAACGGAGAACAGACTGACGAGAATGGATATGTGGAGCTTATCCTTCAGAAAGGAATACACATCCTTACCGTATCTGCAGAAAGCGAAAATACCCCTCCGCTCCAGATTCCTGTCACCGTTACCGTTAAAGACAAAGATTAACCCCCTTACCCGTAACGAGCGGAGCTGAACGGCTCCGCCCGTTCGCGGTAATCAGCCCCCATATTCAGAACATATATGAGCATTACTCCCGTTCCCAATAAAGGTCTTGTAGTAGACCTTGACTCCTACGTACGCCTAAAAACGGATCGTAACGGTCCTGATTTCTGGTTTATCGAGTACCAGCGCATCCTGCGTACTGAGCTGGCCCCCTTCCTCCCCCGTATGGTGTATGATGCGGATACAAACAGCGTCACAGCCTCCATCGTTGATAAAGGAAAAGAAAAACTTCAGGACAGTGTACCAGCCACTAAGAACTTCACGAATGTCCCCCCCAATGAACTTAGAAAGCTTCGCGAAGTGCTCGGTGACTTCCTGCAGAAAATTTCAGAGCTCCCGGCCACATCCAACGTGCGCAGACTGGGTGAAGTGTTGACTCTCCCTGATCCCAACAAAGCACCGGAGCTCTACCGCCTCTCCGGCGTCGGAATGAACAAAAAACTTTCTATTATCTGGGGCATTGCTCCCAAGGATGCATCCGGTCTGGAGGATTCCGCGGCGATGGTAAGCATTCGTGAGCTTCTGCACATGCTGCCGGCCCCGAAAAAATCTATCATCATTCCCAAAAAATGGATTCTTGCCGGTTTGGGTGCCCTTGTTGCCGCCTTAGGAATTGGTTACTTCCTTTGCTGTAATGGAGATGAGTGCCCGGCTCAGGATAACACAGCCACTCCCGGCACTGTTACCAACGGCACTGTTACCAACGGCACTGTTACCAACGGCACTGTTACCAACGGTACTGTTACCAACGGGACTGTTACTAACGGCACTGTTACCAACGGCACCGCCACCAACGGCACCGCCACCAACGGCACCGCCACCAACGGCACCGCCACCAACGGCACCGCCACCAACGGCACTGTTACCAACGGCACTGTTACCAATGGCACTGTTACTCCCGGCGCTGTTTCCAACGGGACTGTTTCCAACGGGACTGTTTCCAACGGGACTGTTTCCAACGGGACTGTTTCCAACGGGACTGTTTCCAACGGGACTGTTTCCAACAGCACCTCTACAACAACCCAGCAGGTTCCCGTTGGCAATCTTGCCATTTCTGACATGAATTGCCCCTGCATCGTTACCATCGTAAGACAGGAACCGAGAGCAGATGGCACCCACAATATCACCCTGAACTTCCAACCCCGTCAGGGAATAACAATCAACAGCATTAAGTTGAACAACAACGCCATCTCCCCCGGTGAAATTACCCTTCGGAGAGTAAGTCCCAGTACCCGTCCTCTTCGTCTGGACGTGACATACGATAACGGTAGTCAGTACACCAATACCATCAAACTGATGAATAGCCCCGAGTAACAGGGCTTCCCATTTTACACAGGCCGGAGACAATCTCCGGCCTGTTTTTTATATCCAAAATCCACGCAGAAATACCCGAATTGGCTTGCGATTCACCCGAATGCGTGTATACTGGAACAAGAAAAGCCTTCCTCATGAAAACGCTCACAATTCTTGCACTTCTTACCGCGCCGCTAAGCTTGGCACAGCAGGCCGAGCCTTCCGTCCCCCCGGCACCGACAGCTCAGCAGGCCACCCCTGCGCTGAATAGCATCAGCGACCCTCAGCTCCGCCAGACACTGGCTGAAGCCATCCGAGCCATGACATCCGTCACAGAGCTGCTGGAAGGGGTGCAGGACCGCGCCAGCGCTGATGCTGCGGCCGAGAAACTGAAGGTGCGCATGGCACTCCTAAGCGAGCTTGGCTACGGCCTGCAGTATATCCCCTACCCCCTCGTTCTGCAAGCCATGAGTGAAGCCGGCATCACGCAGGAGCGCACGGAAAGCACGCAGAAGAGATTGGTAGAAAACCGCTACTACGGTTCCACCGAGTTGGCTGAAGCCATGGGAGAGCCGGCATACAAAGCCATGGAGCTGACGGCTCCCACCCCGGAGCTTCTTGCCACACTGGAGCAAAACTTACGCGCCGCAGCAGCTCAGGTGCCGAATATCAGCGGAGGCCCCGGCTTCAGCAAAGAAAGCGCATGGGGTCTCACGGCCGAGCATAATTTTGCAGTTATTGCCAATCTTCTGGAAGATGCCATCTCCGTGGCTGATTCTCAGGCAGAAAAACAGGATGGCCAGATTGTCCATGATGAACAGGGACGCCTCTTCGTGCGTTACGAATACGTGATTTCCCGTAATGGCAAGGCCACTGTGGTGGAACTGTGGTACATGGTTGCCATGCCCGACAGCACGGAAGATGACGCCCCCCCCGAAGATACTGAGGAAGAATACGAGGACGAATATACCGAGGAAGCTCAGGAAGAGGAGTCCATGGGGGATGACTATGAGGAGGAGGAGTATGACGATGAAGAGTTTGACCCCTCGCAAATGGAAATCACAGTAGAGGGTGCGGGCGGCATCGTTCAGGCCCCCCAAAGCCCTGAATACAGCCCGGAGCAAAAAGCCGAGGCCCTAAGCATCTTCACCAAGGGCATGAGCGAGCTGGCTACAGTTCTCAGCGGCGTGACGGATACCGCCACGGCAGATGCCGCGGCTCAGCAGGTGAAAGCTATTCGTGAGCGTCTGCAAAGTGTTTCGGACGTTCTGGAAACCATACCGGGCATGGATCTCATTGAAGCGCTGGAAGCCGAAAGCACGGCCTCCCCTGCCATGCTGAATGCCCTGGAAGAGCGCATGGAGGCTGAAGCCTTCTACGGCTCTGAGTCCCTTCGCCGCGCCCTCACCCAATAACCCGGAGCCTCCCGCCACACACCATTCCCGGCGGGAGAACACACGGACACGTTCATCAATGCTGCCAGCCCATCATCAGGAAGGGCTGGCGGCTCACGCAGCGCGGCTCACCGCCGGAGGCGGGGGTGAACCATATTTCCCACTCAGAGCCATAATACTCGCCCCAGTTACCGCTGCTCACCATGAGCGAGCCATCGCTGCTGATAACGCGGCACACGTCCCCGAGCTTCACCTCAGGCAGCCAGCGTTTACGGAAGAGAATAGGCTTACCTGTGGTGTACTCATGGGCTCTCAGCTCAAAGGAGCCGGCCTCGTAATCAGCTGGTATGACAATCATCATATCATATATACCCGCACCATCCTCCCAAATGCAAAGGAACGGATGTTCAGGCGTGGGCGGAAGCAGAGCATCCAATTGCTCGCGCGTGGGATTCTCCGCCAGCGGAGCCAGCGCAGCATCCAGCCTCTGCAGCTGAGCACGCACCTCAGGGAGCTCGACCGAATTATCATTACCAAACGGAAAGCCCACCCTGTGCGCCACATACCAGCCATTCTGCAAGGGGTACTTCCAGCGCGCCGTCGGATAGTCTGCGTATGTTCTCACCCCCTCAGCCGAATAAATTCTACGCTCGGCAAGGTAAGCGCGCAGCACATGAGTCTGCGGATCATTCTCGTGAGCGGGGTAAATAAGCGAGTCCGCTGCTAATACCGGGGAATTGAAACGAAGATTTGAGGCCTCAGCATACAGCGCACGCAGCATGTATTCCTGCAGCAGCTCAGGCGCCTCAGCGGAGAGCTTCTGAAGATTCGGAGCCACCAATTCATGAGCCTCGGCCAAGGCCTCAGTCTGCCGCGCTCGCTGCATATATTCATGAAGTTGCTCCGGAGATGCACTGGCGAGCTCCTGCTCAGTCAGAGCCGCAAATTCCTGCGCCGTTGCAGCAGAAAGCTCATACACGCGGGGAATTTCCGGCAGCTCCGGCCTCAGCGCGCGGAGCGCTTCCACCCGAGGCGGAATATCCATATTACAGAAAAAGGTCATGTTTCGTGGCAGCACGAACTCCTTGTCCTCAGGCACAGTCAACCCCACGGCATAACAATCCGGTCCTCCACTTAACATCTGCAGAAAACTCGCAAAAGCCACCCCCACGGCCACCCCCGCAGCCAGCGCGCTTGATACCCAGCAGCCCAGTGCTCGCATCAGCTGATGCTGCTTCAGCCGCCACACAGTCATAATGAGCAGCCACAGCGGCACGCACAGCCCAAGCAAGCAACCAAGCAAAAATAAAACCACCCCCGTTATCCCCAAAGCCGTCAGCCACCACGGACTATCCGCCAAATACGAGGAAATCGCAGTACATCCACAACCTATCAGAAACCCCTGAAGCAGCACAGCTGCCGCCCCCAAGGGCAGCCTCCAGCTACTGTTCAGAAAAACATTCAGGGCATGTAACGACCTCTTCCACATGCCCTTATTTTAACTCATTTCCTCCTCACGGGCAAGGCCAAAAGCCGTGCATATGCCAGTGCCGAAAAAACGCGCTTACAAAAAGGCCGCTGCTCATATGAGCAGCGGCCTTTGTATATAGCTTTGATGAGAACCTTACTTGCGGCGGCGGCGGGCAGCAAGGGCTGCGAGTGCCAGCAAGCTCAGCGTCGTCGTGGTGGGCTCGGGAATCGTCAGGGAGCCATCATTTGTCACCGTGCCTGTAAATACAAGGGTATTACCCTCATAAGCGTACTCGCCGTTGCTCAGCATGGAGGTGATATCTCTGCCGGCAAGGAAGAGCGTGCCGGAGGTTAAGCCCTCGGCATCAGATGTAACGATGATGGTGGTATCGTTCAGAAGTTTAGCAAGAGCTTCACCGTTAAGAGTCAGAGATTCGGAAGCCATATTCTGAATCAGCCTCAGACTGAAGGTGAGAGAAGCATTGTCTGCCGCTACAAGCGACTCCAACGCGCCGCCGCCAATCTCCAGCATGAAGCTTACCTCGCCGCCCAGAGTCAGGGCGTTGCCGCCCATATCAATGGAGGAGTACGCAGCTGCGCTCCAGCCGTACGTATCCGCCGTGGCGGCAGTACCGGCATCAGCCAAGGAGAAAGTAACGGTACCATCCGTGAGTTCAACTGCATCCGTGTAGGTCTGCAGACCGGGGGAGTTACCCACCACCAGAGAGCCGCCGTTCATAGTGAGGCCGGAGAAGGTACCACTTCCCTTCACGGTGCCGCCTTCCACGGTGATGCCCTCGCTCATGGCGATGCTGCCATCATTGTGCAGGGTGGCACCATCACCGCTCACGCTCAGGCTTTCACCCGTCATGGTGGCTCCTCTGCCCACTTCCATGCCAGCGTTGGTTTCAGCACCGCGCACTTCAGTGTGAGCCACATAGGCCTGGGAGTCATTTTCCACGCGCACAGCACCTTCGTTCACGCCCAGCGTGCCGTAGTACAGAGTGGAGCTCTCATCCGCATCATGGCCGTTAAGCACCATGCGCCCGGTGCCGTGCATCTCCAGCTTGCCATCGCCCACAATACCCTCGGTCGATACCGTCTTGCCCTCGGCAATGTGCATGTGGCTTTCGGCATCCACATCCGTGAACACGGTGATGTATTCCACACCCAAATCATTCTCGGTGTAGAAGTGGCGCTCTTCCTCCTGCGTGCCGCGGAACTCCAGCAAGCCTTCGAAATCACCGCGGTTCTTGATGTAGGCAGAGCCTTCCACAATCACAATGCTGCCGTGGCCGTGGTCCTTGTTGTTACCGTTGCCGTTTCCATTGTTACCGTTGCCGTTTCCGTTCCCATTACCGTTGTTACCATTGTTACCGGGCTTCAGGTGGTCATGGCCCTGGCCGGGGTTACCCGGGCGGCCGCCGTGCTTCGGATTATCGCAGCCCAAGTGCCCCTGCAGGCACACGCCCAGCTCCACCTCCACGCCGTTACCGATGACGATATCGCTACCGGCTTCCGGAGCCTCCAGAATCACAGCATCCTGCGTCTTGGAAATCACCCAAGTATTCTCGCAGATGTAGTACAGCGTGCCGTTTTCCCAGCTCAGCTTGTCAGCATCCACGCCGGTCACAGAGTTCACCACTGTTTCCCAGCTGCCCACATCGAAGTGGGAATCCGCACCAAGGCTGATGAGCTTGTATTTACCCGCAGCCAGCACGTCGGCATTCTGTACGGAGAACTCCAGCGCATCCAGATTCAGGTTACCATTCAGCGCCAACGCCGTCAGGTTACTGTTTCTGTCGCGCACGTCGATATTCAGAATACTACCGCTGCCCATATTCAGGTTCGCAGCCGTCAGCGTGTTCGAGCCACCCACGCTCAGAATCGTACCACTACCGAAGGTGACATCATAGCCCGAGCTGTTCAGCACCGCATTATCCATGCGCACCATGGCATCACTACCGACCGTAGCAGTAAACCCGCCCGTCTGCAGAATAGCTCCGTGCTCCAGGCTCAACGTACCTCCTCCCAGCGTGGTTGTGCCTACTACCGTATTCGTGCGGGAATTGGTGATTTCCTGCATCGTGCCTGCCACTCCATTCTTCGCGGTCTGCAAATCCGCCTCTGTGTACGCCCCACTGAGCAAAATCTCACCTCCAGCATTATTTTCGTTCAATATCAGACCGCCTGCCGTATACAACGAATCATACACCTCTATCTTCTGCCCCGCATTCGCCTGCAAATAT
>JAFWZG010000064.1 GCA_017517385.1 Akkermansia sp. | reverse complement strand
GTGTATAGCGGCGGGAGAGGAAGAACTGCGGCGACAGGAGAAAACGGTGAGTTTTGAAAAAGCCGTAGAGGTGGCGCTGGAGGCAAGGCGCGAGCGGAGAAGCCGTACGCAGACGGATTTTCGCTATTTTACCCGCCGATTCATGAAACGCTGCAAGGGATTGGCTGCCAGACGCGTGCGTGCTATCACCACAGAAGAATGCGCCCGGTACATCGAGCAAGCCTTCGCCACCCCACGCCAGCGGCAGAAGGCGCGCTTGATACTCAGCGGCGTATTCAGTACCGCCCTCAAACGCGGCTGGTGCAGCGAAAACCCCGTGGCTCAGGTGGAAGTCGTGAAGGTGCGTGAAGAGCGTATCGAGATATTAAAGCCGCAGGAAATCAATGACTTGCTGACAGCTGCAAAGAACTACAAGGGCGGCATGTGCTTAGCCGCCGTGGGCATGATGCTCTATGCCGGCATACGCCCGCATGAAGTCGCGCGCCTAAGCCGGGAACACATCAACCTGCAAGAGGGCACTATCATCATACTCCCCCAACACAGCAAAACCGGCGGTGCCAGACTCGTCACCATCCACCCGCCGCTGGCTAAATTACTGCGTACCCATTGCCCCGCGGGACGCATCTGTCCGCCGCAATGGCCGCGCCATTGGCGCGCGTTGCGTCGCCTCGCCGGATTTCACCACTGGGTGCCGGACGTGCTTCGCCACACCTTTGCCGGTTACCATTTACGACACTTCCGCAGCTATAGTGCTCTGCAGTATGAAATGGGGCACCGCGACAGCAATCTGCTGCGCACACGCTATGTGAGCATGGGGCGGGTGGGGGACGCCGCGGCCTTTTGGCAGGTAGCAAGTGCTATTAGCTGATATCCTTAGCTTCCGAGATATTCCTAAGCCTACTCGTGTACCGGAAAATCTGAAACAGGCCCCGTTTTTTGGGGTGGGAACCTGAAAGACTTGCTAGGTGGTGAAGAATATGGTAGGATATGCCCAGCGCCATGTTGCAACTTATTCTCAATTCTTTTCTGTCAACGATTCCGGTATTCGTCTTTTTTGCCATAGGCTACTGGCTCAGGTGGAAAAAGGTGATTGAACCACAGCATGATGCCGTGATTACCCGCTTGGCTATGGATGTGGGGTACCCATGCCTCATCTTCTATAATATCATGAAGTACATGGTGACGGAGGCCGACCCGCGCATCACGACGCTAGGATTTTCCGGGCAAGCCATCGCCTGTGGCTTTCTGGAAATGGCTATCGGTGTGACAGTGGCTTGGCTGGTGGCGAAGGTGCTCCGCTTGCGTATTGGTACCGGCCTACGCACGTTTACACTCACCGCCGGGGTGCAGAACTATGTTTTCTTTGTGGTTCCCATTGTTCACATGCTGTTCAGTAACGCCGGGGACCCTACGATGGGCGTGCTTTTTATTCATAATATGGGCTGCGAGATTTTCGTGTGGAGTATCGGCGTGATTCTGATGTGTGGCGGTGTGGGGAACATGCGCCTCACCACTTTATTTCGTGGGCCGCTGCTAGCGGTGTGCTTCTCCTTGCTTCTGGCATGGAGTGGGGTGGGTGCGTATGTGGCACAGGCTCCGGTGATGAAAACGGCGGAGATGCTTGGCGCCGTGGCCACTCCCATCTGCTTGATTATTTTCGGCTGCTCCATGTATGACCTGACCCGCAATTTCACATGGCAGCCCCGCCTGCTAGTGTCTGGGTTGGTTGCCCGCCTCGGGGTGACTCCCGCGCTTATTCTGCTGGTTGCTTGGTTGCTGCCGGTGGATCCGCTTGTAAAGCGCATTATGGTTATCCAGAGTGCTATTCCCAGCGCCGTGATTCCGGTTATCATCGCCATGCGTTTCGGCGGCAAGCCGGAAGTTGGCACGCAGATTCTACTTTCCACCACCATCTGTTCTTTCATAACCTTGCCCATCTGGCTTGCTCTGGGGAGCGCTTATGTGGTCCCGCTGTTGCCTAGATGAGCTAATTCTCCAAGAAATAAACAAAATTACAGAAAAATTTAATTTTGTGCTTGACTAAGGGGAGGAAAGCTGGTAAACTCCCCTCGCACTTAAGCAAAGGCGGGATAGCCAAGTGGCCTAAGGCATCGGTTTGCAAAACCGACATTCGTGGGTTCAAATCCCACTCCCGCCTCTAAGAAAGTCCGTTGAGATTCATCTCTGCGGACTTTTTTAATTGACAAAACGCTAGACATGTAGTTGAATAAGGTATATGCGTACGCTTCAGTTATCCATACTTGCTGCTATAGGCTCACTTGCTTTGGTATCCTGTCAGGGACCGGATAAATCATATATCAGTAATGTGGCTGATGTACCACTGAAGAGTAGTGCTTTACCTAGCACGAGCTGGGAAGTAAGCCCCCTCCGTTCCAATGCAACGTACCTCATGTACGATGCTCGCACTCGCTCTCAGCGAGCCGGAAGAGTGGGGGATTACTATTACGTGCGCTGGTATGATGCAGAGCCTGACAAGCCGGTGCGCCTCGTGATGCGTTATACTCAGGCCCGTACTGGTTCAACGGTTCTTACCAGTGAGTATGTGCTGGCGGCTCCCCGAGCAAGCAAGGGTGCGCAGACGCACCGCTTCGTTTTCAATGGCAGTGTGCGTAAGCGCATGGGAGATGTGCTCTCTTGGCGTATTGATTTGTATGTAGACGGAGAGCTGCGGGATTCCCGCCAGTCATACCTGTGGCAAGAGCCTGAGGTGACCGGTGGTACTGTGGTGCCGACGAAACTCGTGAATGACGTCGTGGAGCAGACCCTGCGTACCGTGCCGGAACCCGAGGAGTCCGAGTCCACTAGCGTGGAGGATGAAAATGAGACGCTGGCAGCTCCCGGTGTGGAGAGTTTGGGCGTGTGAGGGATTGAATGCGAAGTTTTACTGAGCTACGCGTACGTAGCCCATACCTGCAGCAATTGCAGCCTGAATACCTGGCTCAGCATCTTCGAAAACCACACATTCTGTGGGGGGGACGCTCATGCGTTCTGCTGCCAGCAGGAAGATATCCGGCTCGGGTTTCCCGCGGCCGGGAGGGACGTCATCAGGCGTAACAATGATAGGGAAGAGGTCCTCTATACCCGCTGAGCGGAGGGTTGCTCTTGCGCCGTTGATTACGCTGCCGGTGCCGATAGCGTAGGGAATGCCCGCTGCATTCAGTTCGCGCACGAGGCCGACTGTTTCCGGGATGATGGGAAGCTGTTCGGTTTCCAGCATGTTATCATAGCATTCCCTCTTGCGGGCCGCGACGGCGGACGGGTTCATGTGGAGGGAGTAACGGCTGTTCAGGGTTGCTACGATATCCGGGGCGGCCATGCCTCCATGTGCCAAAAACTCATTCCTCAGGAACACCTCATGCGGGGCCCCATTTTCCTGAAGAGCCTGTCGCCAAGCCCGGTAATGGGTTTCCATACTATCCACCAGTGTGCCATCTAAATCAAAGATGTAACCGGCATATTTTTTTTCCGGAAGTGTTACGCGTGCGCTCATGGGCTGAATTAGAGGTCAAACTTTTTCACGAAGGCGGTCAGGTCATCGTCCTTGCCGAATATGACTAGTACGTCATCTTTCTGGAATTTCATGCTGGGCTCGGGGGTGTCAATCACGGGTTGCTCAGGTTGAGACAGCACGTCATCACTACTCGTTTCTATGAGTTTACCACGGCGAACTGTGAGAAGATTGATGCGGTATTGCTTACGCATGTTTACCTCTTGCAGTGTTTTACCAATCCATTCTTCTGGGAGTCGGACATCTGCAAGTGAGTGGGTGGTGTCTATGCGGCGCAGGCGCATGAGGCCTTCATTAATGAATCTGTCAGCGAGCTGTCTGGCAGCCACATCTTCCACACGGAAGAGGTCACTGATGCCGATGAGCTTGAGTACCTTACCGTGGAGTTCGTTCACGCTGCGAGCATATAGGTGCTTGACGCCGAGCTCTTTAAGCTGGGCTGTGATGAGAATGTTTCGCTCAAAACATTCACCGACCGCCACAATGACGTATGTTTCTTCACCCACGAGGTCCATACGGCGCAGTACGCGCATGTCCGTAGCATCGCCGATGTGTGCGTCTGCCACGTGGTTCTTGATTTCTTCCACCACGCTTTCTTTCATGTCAAGCACGGTGACTTCGTAACCGCTGTCGCTCAGATAGAGCGCCAAAGCTTTGCCGAATTGACCTAATCCAATGATAACGAATTTCATATGCGTGGAGGAAGTATCAGGTGAGGGGGAGGCGTGTTTCCGGATATCTCAGGGGCGAGGGATCCTTCTGTTTAATGAAGATGAGCATGAAGGTGAACATGCCTACGCGACCGAAGAGCATGTTGGCACAGATGAAGAGCTTGGAGAACTCGCCAAGTTCACCGGGGTTACAGATGGAGTAACCGGTGGTGGTGTAGGCGCTGATTTCCAAGAAGAGGATTTTAATGAAGCCATTGGCGGATTGGGCCAATGTGGGCTCCAGTAGGATGAGCAGCATGGTGCTGGCCGCTATCCAGAAGGTGGATAGAACAACGGTGGCCATGGCGCGTTCCACTGTGTTACGTGCGATGCGGCGCCCGTGAAGCTCCAAATCAGGCTGTCCGCGCAGAACTCTGAGCACCTCCAGCACACATAAGGCAAAGACCGGAGCGAATACGCCACCTCCGGTTCCGGCCGGATTACCGCCTACAAACATGAGTAGACAGAGGAACAGCTGGTATACCTGCCCGTAGGTGCTGATGTCCGTGATAGTGAACCCGGCTGAGCGGCCTATGGTATTCCAGATGCTCTCCCATATGTTATAGTCCGCAGACGAGAGGTGTTGGGATGGTTCCAGCGCCCCCAGAATAGCCAGCCCAACGGTACCGGCCAGCATGACGATGATTGTAACTCTCACCACAAGCCACGAATGCGTACTCCAGCGAACGGGATTTCGCTTGCCTGTGAGCTTATTTTTCATGCGGGTGAGCGCCTCAAGATAGACGCTGAAACCCAATGTGCCGGCCAGCGTGAGCAACATCATTATGCCCTGAACTGCTTTATCATGCGCCACGCATGCTTCTGCCATGTTCTGTGGGAAGAGGGCGATGCCCGCATTACAGAAGGCGGACACCGCGTGGAAAAGAGCGCGGAACCACAGGTGGTCCTGAGGTACACCGGGAGCACCTTTCCAGAGGAAATAAAGTAGGAGTGTGCCGATGATTTCCACACTGAAGGTTACAAAAATGACGGCCTTAATGAGCGAGGGGATGATGTTTACGCCCTGCTGGTCCAGAAGGGCAGAGATGGCTACACGGTCACGCACGGCTAGTTTCTTGCCCACCATGAGCAGTACAAAGTAGGAGAAAGTCATCACACCCATGGCGCCTATCTGAATGTCTATCAGTAGTACTATTTTGCCGAGCGCGGTGAAGGTTCCGGCCACGTCCACGCAGGTAAGGCCGGTGATGGAGATAGCTGATGAACAGGTGAAGAAGGCTTCCGTGAAAGTGATGGGCTTATGCGTTGCGCCGGGGGTGAGCAGCAGGATGGTGCTTACGAGCACAAAGGTTATCATCCATGTGAAGAAGATAACGGCAGGACTCCATTGGCTGCGGGTGTGTGCTTTACCGGATTTCTTTCTAGCCCTGGCAATCGCCACAATAGTGATGACGGAATAAATGCCAATGATAAAACTCAGGATGATGCTGATAAGGTACGTATAGTCCGGCAGCTGCTTTCCCATGCCTGCTGCAAAGATGCCGCAGGCAGCTAGGCCGGTTACAAGTTGCCACCACAGAAAACGGCCGGGGGGCTCCTTGTGAATCAGTTTGGTGATGAAGTGGATGATAACGGTAAGCGTGTTACAGCATACCACCGAAGCCAGCAGAACGTGAAGCCCCTCTTCAAAGGTGTTCTTTTCGAAGGTGAGGGTAGCTAAATCCGTAAAACATGCTTCCCACAGCACTACGAACATAGCGAGCAGACCGGAGATTATCTCGGGTAACTCCAGTGCTCTGTATTGTCTTTCGTGAGGGATGTTCATGCTAAACCGGGGGTATTATAGCACATTTCCTACTCATGGGCAACCCATATTTCCTGCTTCAGTTTCTCTCCGGCATGGATACAATGAGTGGCGCCATGACTGAGAGTTTTTTCAGCATGGGGGCAGCAGTTACAGCCAGTAGTACTTTAGCAGCAGTGTTCCACAGTAGCATATCCGGACCGGGCGTGACGAGAACCGCAAGCAGAGCCAGAGAGAATCCTATGGGAAGCAGACGCCAGCGGTGCGGAGCCGTAGCTGCTCTGTTGTAATTGATGGTGACTGTGCTGAAAATAATAATCCAGATGAGCAGGGGCGCTTCATGCTGACGTATCAGAAGGAGTTCATGTGTGAAAAGCGAGTAGATTTCACACACCAGCATGATGAGGCCCATGATGACTCCCACTAGCGTAAGAAAGCGTGTGACCAACATGCCCTGACCGGCAAGTAGCACATAATGGCTCCATCGCAGCAGTATGACTATGCCTACATACATCACGAAAAAAAATAACTGGGACGCCATGCCGCAGATGATTGCCGGAGGAAAAGCTCCCGCGAGGAGCAGGACTATCTCAGCAATAGCAGCCACGGCACAGATGATGGCAAGCACCCGGCATGAGGCTGCCAGCTTACCAATCAGATGGCGCACCACCGGATATATATACCACTCCTCATTCATGGTCTGTATTTTGATTTAGGGGCGCGTTTGTTTCTGCCGGAGCCGGGGGGGCATAGCCTATCGGGAAACGAGCCTTTCCGCTCATGTCGGTGAGAACTCTGGTTTCTGTATATCCAAGTTCTTCCATGATTTTTCTGGTCTGTTCACCTTGGTCATGGCCTACCTCGAGCATGATGAGGCAGCCTTCCGTGAGATAGGGCAGCGCGTCAGAGAGAAAGCGGCGTACGATGTCCAGCCCATCCGGGCCGCCATACAAGGCGCTGGCCGGGTCATGGGAGACTTCCGTGGAAACCTGCTCGCCATCAGGTACATAGGGAAGATTAGCCAGTACCAGTTCATAACCGGTAGGCGGTACGACTGCGTTTGTTTCATCCGGTTGCCAAGCTGAGAAGAGGTCGCTGCGGTATGTCTTAATACGCGCACCCAGAGCTGTGGCATTTTCCAGCGTGAGGGAAAGTGCTGCGTCCGAGATATCCGCCATGACGACTTCCGGGCGAATGGCGGCGAGCTCCAGTGCGAGGGTAATGCCGATGATGCCGGAACCGCAGCCCATATCCAGTACACTCAATCCTTCCTTGCGAGGAGCGAGATTAAGCGCTTGCTCGACTAGTTCTTCCGTTTCCGGGCGGGGGATGAGGGCGCGGGCGTCTGTACGGAACTCTCTGCGGTAAAACTCCGTGCTTCCCAGCAAGTGCTGCAGGGGAACTCCTTTTCCTCGTTCGCGCAGCAGCTCGCGCAAGGGGGCAAGTTGTTCCTCACTCAGCGGGTCATCATAGTGGAGGTAAAGCCATGTTTTGTTCTTACCCAGAACGTGCACGAGTAGGCTCTGCATGGAGTGCCGGGCTGCGTCCACCCCACGTGCTTCCAGATAGGCGGTGCCGCTGGTGAGAATGTCCTGTATGGTTTTCATGGGACGGAGATGGGAGTTACTTAAGTTCCTCCATGCGTTCTTGCATTTCGGCGTGCTGCATGTGGGAGATGATGTCGTTTAGTTCTCCGTTCGTGACGACGATATCGAGATTGTAGGAGGTGTAGTTGATACGATGATCGGTGAAACGGTTCTGGGGGAAATTATATGTGCGGATTTTCTCTTCACGTCCACCGGAGCCAATGAGCGCGCGGCGCTGAGCGGAGTAATTCTGCTGAGCCTCTCTCTGTTTGAGCTCGAAAAGGCGAGCACGCAGGATGCGCAGGCCGGTTTCTTTATTTTTGAGCTGAGAGCGACCATCTTCACAGCGTACCATGATGCCGGTGGGCAAGTGGAAAATTTGCACGGCGGATTCCGTACGGTTCACGTGCTGGCCACCAGCACCGCCAGCACGGCAGGTTTCAATGCGCAGGTCCTCCGGGCGGATTTCCACGTCCACTTCTTCTGCTTCGGGCAGTACGGCTACAGTGGCAGTGGATGTATGAATTCTTCCCTGAGTTTCGGTAGCCGGAACGCGCTGTACGCGGTGTACGCCACTTTCATACTTCATGAAGCGGAAAACTTCCTCACCGCTGATACGGGCGGTGACTTCCTTGAATCCTCCGATATCGTTCGGGCTGGCATCCAGTATTTCCATGCGCCAGCCGCGGCTTTCAGAGTAGCGTTGATACATGTTCAGCAGGTTACCGGCGAAAAGCGCAGCCTCATCACCACCGGTGCCGGCGCGGATTTCCACAATGGCATCGCGGTCTTCCGTCACATCACGCGGAAGCAGGCTGTACTGCACTGCTTCTTCCAGTGCCGTAATGCGCGGAGTTAGCTCCTCCAGCTCCATAGCCGCCATCTCTGCGAGCTCTGCATCCTCAGAGGTAGCCATTTCCTTGGCTTCTTCTCTGTTTTTCAGAGCCGTGCAGAGCTCTTCCCATGTGTCCATGAGTTCTTTGGTGCGGCGGTGCTCGCGCATGATTTCTTCAGCTCGGGTGCGGTCATTGAAGAGATCGGGTGCTGCGATGGCTTCTTCCAGCTCTGCCAGGCGAGCCCGGCGCTTTTCTATAAGCGGTGCGTAATCCATTTGTACGCGCCTATTTTAGCGGTAAATACGCCTGTTCGCAAGCCCAAAGTGCGTTCTAGAATCGCCCCGGTATTTCCCCTTTTGCTGAATTAACCGATAGATAGTAAAAGCGGAAGCACGCTCAGGTGAAGCGTGCTTCCGGAAAAAGGGATATATGAGGCCCATGCTATTTGACCAAGTGGGGGCTTTCCTCCCACTCTGGCAAATCCGTACCGATAAGCCAAGGCGTGTATTCCGGGGGAATGGGGGACTGCAGCGCGATGCGGCGTCCTCCTACCGGGTGATTGAATGCCAGCCTCCAAGCGTGCAGCATGAGGCGGCCGGGGCGGGCCTTCTGCTTTTGCGGGTGGGCGTAGATGGGGTCTCCTATGAGCGGGTGGCCCAGGTGGAGCATGTGCACGCGTATCTGATGGGTGCGGCCGGTGTGCAGCGTGCACATCACTAGGCTTGAGTTTGTAGCCGCATCATGCTTCAGTACCTTGTAATCCGTGATAGCCGGCTTGCCTGAGCCGGGATTTACCACAGCCATTTTCAGGCGGTTCACCGGGTGACGGCCTATGTTCGTGAAGACGGTGCCTTCCGGCTCTTTCGGGCAGCCCTGAACGATGGCCAGATAGATTTTCGAGGTATCTCGCTCGGCAAATTGCGTGGTGAGGGAGAGGTGGGCGTTATCATTCTTTGCTACAACGATGCAGCCACTCGTATCCTTATCCAAGCGGTGTACGATTCCCGGGCGCTCTACACCGCCGATGCCGGAGAGGTCTCCGCAGTGGTGGAGCAGGGCATTCACGAGAGTGCCGTCCGGGTTACCGGCGGCGGGGTGAACCACCATGCCGCTTTCCTTGTCAACGACAATGAGGTGGCTGTCTTCATAAAGCACCGAGATGGGGATATCCTGCGGTTGCGCTTCCGCTGGCTCCGGTTCTGGGATGTTCACCTCGATGCGCATGCCTAGCTCCACCGGGGTTTTTGCCTTGGTGGATTTGCCGTCGACGGTGACTTCTCCGGCCTTGATGAGGGCTTGGATGCGAGCACGAGAGAGCTCCGGCAACTGAGCTGCCAGAAATTGGTCCAGACGGGCTCCGATGGAATCTTCTGCGATGATAAGCATGCGGAACTTACATGCCGGTGGGGTTATCAATAAAGACGGTGGGAAGGCCGAATTTCTCCTTCAGCAGCTCACCAAGAGCTTTTACGCCGAAGGTTTCCGTGGCGTAGTGGCCGGCGAAGAGAATGTTCATGCCCAAGTCCGCCGCGGCATTGACGACCCAGTGGTTTTCCTCACCGGTCAGATAAGTGCGGTATCCCTTGGCGTGCATTTGGTAAATGACATCACCCGCACCACCGGAACATACGGCGACACGCCCGGCAGGAGCCTTGCTGTCCTCCACTCGGCCGGTGACAGGGCTACCGCAAATGGCGGCAAAACGCTCGCGAAGCTCACCTACGGTGCCAGCGAACTCACCGCTTTGGCCGATGAGAACACCATGGTAATCCACTTCGGGACTGCAGTCCGTCAGCCCGAGGGCCTTAGCAATACAGGCATTGTTCCCAAGCTCAGGGTGCAGGTCCAGCGGCAGATGGGCGCTGTAAATGGCCAGATTGTGTTCCAGACAAGTGGTGATTTTCTTTTTGAACCAACCTGTCATCGGGCGCAAGCCGCACCAGTAAATTCCGTGGTGCAGTACAAGTAAATCCGCCCCGGCGGCAATGGCGTCTTCAATCGTTTTCTGTGAGCCATCCACGGCCAGTGCCACCTTGGTCACGCTGCCATTATTTTCCACCTGAAGACCATTTATCGCCACGGAGGCGTCTTTCACCTCAGCTATGCGCAATGTGGAATCAAGAAGATTAGTAATTTCGTTAAGACTTGTCATATTATACGTTGTCAGATGTTATGTGCAGGTTGTTACGCATTTTGATTTCGTTATGCAGGCGCTTGTTGAACTCTCCGGCCATATCATACCCGCTTTCGCGCAGGTACTGGCCAAGAGCTGCAACTTCCACGAGACGGGTCATGTCTCGTCCGGGGGCCACGGGAAGATTCAGCCTCTCCACTTCCACACCGAGGATATTGGCTGTCTGGCGGGTAAGGCCCAATCTTTCCATATCCGTCATATCACCATCCGTGAGGTTAATGACGAGGTTAATCTCCTTTTGTCTGCGGTATGCTTTCAGCCCGAAAAGATTAGTGACGTTGATGATGCCGATACCCCTAATCTCGATAAAGCCGCTGCTAAGCTTGGGAGAGGTGGCTACCAGCTCGCCGCTGATGTTACGGATTCGTACCATGTCATCCGCCACCAACGAAGAGCCTCGCTCCACGAGACCAAGTGAGATTTCGCTCTTGCCGATGCCGCTTTTGCCTGTAATAAGTACGCCCACGCCGCGAACGTCCACCATGCAGCCATGCATTGTCGTGCTTTCCGCAAACTCATTTTCCAGAATGATGGTGGTCTTATTCACCAGCTTCATGGTGGGCAGAGTGGAGCGGAAGACACACACGGAATAATCATCTGCATGCTTCAGCACGTCCGGTGGCACTTCGGCACCTCGGGAGAAGATGAGGCAGGGCACATCTTCCTTCATCAGCCAGCTGAGGCGTTCTGCTCTTTGCTCGCCCTGAAGGGTCGTGCTCAGGTATGACATTTCAGCCGCACCGAAAATCTGGATTCGTTCATGAGCGAAATAGCTGAAGAAGCCGGCCAACGCCAAACCGGGACGATTCAGCGTGGGCTGCAGAATTTTCCGGCTCATGCCCAGCGGGCTGTTGAGAAGCTGCAGCTCCAAGGTGCTGCGGTAGGCTTCGTAAAAATGGGAGACGGAAATCTCATCTACCTTTCTGACGATGGCTTTTTTCATGGCGCGGGTATTTTCTCACATCTTTCACATAGCGTCAAGCTCTTACTGAGCACGATGGGGATTCCTTGTGAAATGGCTTATCGCTCAGCTCCAGCGCGGCGAAGCATTTCGCATACCTCCGCATTTCCTTGGGCTGCCTGCAGCGGTGTGGTTCCGGAGCTATCCGGCAGGTTCACATCTACTCCGGAGCGTATGAGGCTCTGAATGAGTTCTGCATTAACGGCGCTGCTGCTCCATGTGCCGGTGATAGCTCCGGATGAATCGCTGTAGAATCCACCCGTGGGGCCCGGGTTATTCAGGTGATACATGAGGGCTGTTTCTCCCTTATTGTTCCGTAAGTTAGGATCCAGACCGGCTTGCAGCAGGGCGTCAGCAGCCTCCAGCGGAATATCTGCATACATGATGGAGGTGTTCCCGTCTTTGTTCTGTGCATTGACATTTGCCCCAGCTTCCACCAGAAGCTGTACCATGGAGGCGCTTCGTATGCTGTAAGCAAGAGGCGTATCACCATTGGGCGTTACGGCGTTTACGTTCATTCCTATGCTTAGGTAATAGCGTGCAAGCTCGGGCTTATCTCCTGAGACTGCATAGTGCAGGGGGCTTACGCTGCCTTCGTCAAGGCGTGCACCGTGTTCAATAAGAATCCGCGCGCAGGCTACGCAGTCTCGCCCGTTTTCATTCGGCCTTCCTATGCCGCCGAACTCCGAAAAGATGCTCCCTTTCCATTCTGCGCTTTCGTGGGGGATACGGCCCCCTGCGTTCAGCACTGCCTGCACATACTGCGGATAACAGGAATCTACCGCCTGACGCAGCTCATTCTCCGTCACTCTCGCTCCGGCGCTCAGCAGGGCTTGAACCGTTTCCATTTCTCCATCACCACTTAGAATGGCTAAGCACAAAGGGGAAAACTCCGGGGCTTCAGATGCTGCATTCACGTCTGCTCCGTCAGTAATCAGCTGGGACACTTTTGCCGCATCCTGTTGGTGGGCTGCTCTTTGCAGTGGGGTATAGCTCAGGGCATCTGGCGTTTCAGTTGTTCCGCATGAGCCCAGCAGCAATCCGGCCAGAAGCATTAATACTTTAACCCTATTGTTCATGCATTCATTCTGACATTCTGCCTTTGCTCTGTCAAGTGCGATGTCAATGTTTGATGTAGGTCTTTTTGCTGATAGGCTGAGAGAAAAAAATACCCGGGGCCTGTATCGGCCCCGGGTGATAATGAGTTGTGGTAAACGGCGGCTTACATCATGCCACCCATGCCACCCATGCCACCCCTGGCGTCAGCACCGCCGTGGGAACCGCAGGAGCAACCCTTCTTCTCGGGCAGGTCAGCGATAAGGCACTCTGTGGTGAGCATGAGACCAGCGATGGAAGCTGCGTTCTGCAGAGCAGAGCGGGTCACCTTCGTGGGATCCACCACACCGGAGGTGAAGAGATCCTCATAGGAATCGGTCACTACGTTGTAACCCATCGTGGGAGACTCCAGGCTCTTTACCTTTTCAACGATGAGGGCAGCCTCACGGCCGGCGTTCTCAACGAGCTGGCGAAGGGGAGCCTCAACGGCACGGTAAACGATGGCAGCACCGGTCTTCTCATCACCGCTGAGCTCGAGGGCGCAGACCGCCTTCTGAGCGCGGATGAGGGCTACACCGCCGCCGGGAACGATACCTTCCTCCACAGCAGCGCGGGTGGCGTGAAGGGCATCGTCCACGCGATCCTTCTTCTCCTTCATTTCCGTCTCGGTGGCAGCGCCTACCTTGATAACGGCCACACCGCCGGCGAGCTTAGCGAGGCGCTCCTGGAGCTTCTCGCGGTCGTAATCGGAGGTGGTGTCTTCAATCTGCTTGCGAATCTGGGATACGCGAGCGGAGATGTCACCGGAGTTGCCGGCGCCTTCAATGATAACGGTGGTGTCCTTGGTGATGACAACGCGCTTGGCCATGCCGAGCTGATCAATCTCCACGTTCTCAAGCTTGAGGCCGAGATCCTCGGAGATGCACTGGCCACCGGTGAGGACGGCGATGTCCTGAAGCATGGCCTTGCGGCGGTCGCCGAAGCCGGGAGCCTTCACTGCAGCCACGTTGAGGGTGCCACGGAGGCGGTTCACTACGAGGGCTGCGAGAGCCTCGCCCTCGATATCCTCAGCGATGATGAGGAAGGGCTTGCCGCTCTTAGCGACCTTCTCCAGAACGGGAAGGAAGTCCTTCAGGTTGGAAATCTTCTTCTCGAAGATGAGGATGTAGGGGCTCTCAAGCACGGCCTCCATCGTGTCAGCGTTTGTCACGAAGTAGGGGGAGAGGTAGCCCTTGTCGAACTGCATGCCTTCCACTACGTCCAGAGAGGTGTCAATACCCTTGGCCTCTTCTACGGTGATGGTGCCGTCCTTGCCCACCTTGTCCATGGCCTCGGCGATGATGTCGCCGATTTCGGAATCCCAGTTGGCGGAAACGGTAGCCACCTGAGCGATTTCCTTACCGGAGTCTACGGGCTTGGAGATGTTCTTGAGCTCAGCGACGATAGCGGCAGCGGCCTTGTTGATACCGCGCTGCAGGGAGATGGGGTTAGCACCGGCGGTCACGTTGCGGAGACCCTCGCGATAGATGCTTTCGGCAAGCACAGTAGCGGTTGTGGTGCCGTCACCGGCGATGTCGTTGGTCTTGCTGGAAACCTCGCGTACAAGCTGGGCACCCATGTTCTCGTAAGCGTCCTCGAGCTCGATTTCCTTGGCAACGGTCACGCCGTCCTTGGTGATGTTCGGGGAGCCGAACTTCTTGTCAATCACCACGTTACGGCCGGCCGGGCCGAGAGTGCTCTTAACAGCCTTAGCGATTTTTGTTACGCCGGCCAGAAGGCTCTGACGGGCGGCTTCGTCGAATGCAAGTTGCTTTGCCATAATTTAAATAGTTTTAGAAGTTTCTGAGTTAACGTGTTAATCAGTCAATGATGGCGAGGATGTCGCTCTCGTTGAGGATGGTGTAGGTGATGCCGTTGACGGTTACCTCCGTGCCACCGTATTTGGTGATGAGAACCTTGTCATTAACGGCTACGTTGAAGGGGATTTCCTTGCCGTCCTTATCGCGGCCGCCGGTGCCGAGGGCACGCACAATGGCTTCCTGCGGTTTCTCCTTGGCGCTGTCCGGCAGGAAGAGACCACCTGCGGTTTTGCTCTCTGCTTCTACTCGTTCTACGAGTACGCGTTGTCCGATGGGCTTAATCATGATTGTATTGTGTATTCTGGTTAAAAATTGAGTGATGATGAGTGCCGGGCGAGAGGGGGATATTACCTCCCGCCCGGTGTAGGAGATTTAGTCGTTGTCTACCACTTCGGCATCCACTACCTTGCCGCTGGCCTTGCGGGGGCCGCTCTGCTGCTCGGGGCCGGCATTGCAACCGGCGCCACCGCAGCCACCCTGCTGGGCGGCGGCTGCCTGCTGGGCAGCCTGCTGGAGGTTGGCAAGCATGGTCTCAAGCTCCTGAGTGAGTGTCTTGCACTTGTCAACATCCTTAGCTTCAGCGGCCTTCTTGAGGGCGTCCACCTTGTCCTGAATGGGCTTGGTTACATCCGCCGGAACTTGCTCGCCCATTTCCTTAATCTGGCGCTCTACGCTGTGGGCGAGGGAGTCAGCCTTGTTAATGGCTTCGATGTCCTCTGCCTTCTTGCGGTCTTCTTCAGCGTGCATCTCGGCATCACGCTTAGCGCGCTCGATTTCCTCCTTGGAGAGGCCGGAAGAACCCTGGATGGAGATGTTCTGTTCCTTGCCGGTGTCCTTATCCTTGGCGGTTACCTTGAGGATACCGTGGGCATCGATGTCGAAGGTCACCTCAATCTGAGGTACACCGCGGGGAGCGGGCTTAATGCCATCAAGCTTGAAGTTGCCCAGAAGCTTGTTATCGTTGAACATCTTGCGCTCGCCCTGACAGATGCGGATGTCTACGGCCGGCTGGTTATCAGCAGCGGTGGAGAACACCTGGCTCTTGCGTACGGGGATGGTGGTGTTGCGGTCAATCATCGGCGTGGCGATGCTGCCCATGGTTTCGATGGAAAGGGTGAGGGGAGTCACGTCCAGCAGGAGCACGTCCGTCACGGAGCCGGAAAGTACACCGCCCTGAATGGCTGCACCCACGGCTACCACTTCATCCGGGTTCACACCCTTGTGGGGCTCCTTACCGGCGAGGCGCTTGGCCATTTCCTGTACGGCGGGCATGCGGGTCATACCACCCACGAGCACGAGTTCGTTAATATCGCTGGTGCTCAGGCCTGCTGCGGAGATGCAGTTACGCACGGGCGTGGTGGTGCGCTCCAGAAGGTTTTCTGTGAGCTGCTCGAGCTTGCTGCGGGTGAGGTTCAGCATGATGTGCTTGGGCCCTGTTGCATCCATGGTGATGAAGGGCAGGGAGATGTCGTAGCTCTGAGTGGAAGAAAGAGCAATCTTAGCCTTCTCGGCTTCCTCCTTAATGCGCTGGAGGGCGTCCGTCTGGCGGGAGATGTCCATGCCCTCTGCGGCTTTGAACTCAGCGAGAATCCAGTTGATGATAGCGTTATCCCAGTCGTCACCGCCCAGGTGGGTGTCACCGTCAGAGGCTTTTACTTCGAACACGCCGTCACCGATTTCCAGCACGGAGATATCGAAGGTACCACCACCGAGGTCATACACGGCAATCTGCTCGTTGCTGCCCTTATCCAGACCGTAGGCAAGAGCGGCGGCGGAGGGCTCGTTGATGATGCGGCGCACCTTCAAGCCTGCGATTTCACCGGCGGCCTTGGTGGCGTTACGCTGTGCGTCGTTGAAGTAGGCGGGTACGGTGATGACAGCCTCAGTGATGGTTTCGCCGAGCTTGCTTTCGGCATCAGCCTTCAGCTTGCTGAGGATCATGGCGCTGATTTCCTGAGGAGAGTATATCTTGGTCTCACCGCCGACTTCCACCTGAATATGGGCATCGCCGTTGGCTGCTTCTACGATGGTGTAGGGCACCTTCTTGTCATCAGCTGTCAGCTCAGCGTATTTACGGCCGATAAGACGCTTGGCGGAGAAAATGGTGTTGCGGGGATTGGTGACGGCCTGACGCTTGGCTGCCTGACCAACGATGCGTTCGCCGCTCTTGGTGAAGGCTACGATAGAGGGGGTGGTACGAGCACCCTCGCTGTTTTCAAGCACTGTTGCCTGACCGCCTTCCATGACAGCCATGCAGGAGTTTGTGGTACCGAGGTCAATTCCGAGAATCTTACTCATGGTGTTGTGTCTTTCTATTTATGTGTTGTTTGTTTTAAGATTGTGGTTTTGGGCTCAGCTGTTGAGCCCTCTGCTTATCCCTACTGTTGCAAATGGCATGCCAACTCTGGCTCCAGTATGTCACAATGTGCAAGTTGTTGATAAATAGTTGTGTTTGCTGTTTTGAACTCGTCGTTATCAAAAATGGGTCTGCGACAAAATGACGCATGTGGGCAAAATGTCGCGCGGTGCATTGCGGCAAAATGCCGCAATGGGACAGAATGGTACACAAAAAATCACCCACGCGCGGTAGTGCCGGGCGTGGGTGACAGAATAGAAGGAGATTTTGGAAGCGGAATTAGTTGTTCACGCGGCCAAGGTAGGAGCCGTCTTCCGTCTTCACGGAGATGCGCTGACCAGCGGAGATGAACAGGGGAACCTGTACAACAAGACCGGTGGTCATAGTGGCGCTCTTGTAAACGTTGTTGGCGGAGTTACCCTTCACGCCCTCGGGAGCCTCAGCCACCTCCATGGTGATAGCGGCGGGCAGCTCGATGGAGCATACGATTTCGTCCGTGAAGAGAAGCACGTAGTTCTCGCCCTCGATGAGGTAGTCCTTAACGGGCTCAACGATATCCTCGGATACGCAAACGTCCTCGAAGGTCTCGTTGTTCAGGAAGTGGTAGCCCATGCCGTCCACATAGGAAAACTCCATTTCCTCACGGCTGAGCATAACGCCCTCGAGGAAGTCGTTAGAGGTGAGGCGGAGGTTGTAGTCCTTCTTGGTGGCGATGCTGCGGATGGTCATCTGCACGTAGGAGGCCATGCGGGGCGGGGTCTTGAGCTGGCTTTCGCGCACAACACAGATGTCGCCGTTGTAATTCACGGCGTGACCCTTGCGGAGCTGAATAACGGGAACTTTTGCCATAACGCGCGGCAGATTAGCAGATGATGGCGTTTCAGTCAAGCTTTTTCTCATTATGGATGAGCAAAAAAATGACGCGCAATCAGCATGAAAGCTGTTATTGCGCGTCTGAAAATTGTCTGTTGTACCGTGATGAGACTACGAGAAATCCGAGGCAAAATAGAACTTAAGCAGCTCTAACTGGTCTTCTTTCGTTACGAGATAACCATCCTTGGGATCCAGCCACTGGAAAGAGTGGATGGAGCTGCGGCGAGATCCCATGGGCTGGGACGGGTCAAAGGCAGGCAATCTGTCCACGAGCTGCGGCGCAACGATTTCGGTAATCTCAGTGGTAGTGAGGGGCGGCATAGCGGGAATGATGGCGGGGATTCCCAGCGGAATGCAGCGTTCCACATCACCCAGAATACGCTGAGAGAAGTACAGCTGGTGCATTTCCAGAGGCGCGAGGGGAAGTTTGCCTTTGGCAGGAGGGTTCAGCAGGGTATCAATAATGGAGCTGAAGCCCCGGTGTGTAACGGAAGCTATTTCCGGCAGGTGCACATTGAGCACACGGCCGTACTGGCGGTTTAGTTCGCGGTAAAGGTTGATACGATTCTGCACGTAAGGATCATCGCTGTGCTCGAGAGTAGGTGTGTTTTCATCCGCGTTTTCAGCCAGCATATCGCAGGTGGTGACGAACACGGTGAACTCCGGCTTTATATCTGCCAAGTGGTTGAGCAGATAATTTGTGGCGCGTGTATCCGCCTCTATATTCTGCTTCACGTTTTCGGCTCCATTAGCTACGGCATTATCCAGATAGACCATCATGCGGAAACTCCGCCCGAAGGTAAGCTGAAAGTTCTCTTTGTTGATGAGGTAATCAAAATAGCGTCGCTTGGTCCAGTATTGGCCAAGTACCGTGCCGGCGCCGAGGAAAGCAGTTTCGTGTGCCATAAAAGTGGAAATCGTTTGTATGGTTACTCTCTGGCGGTTATTATAGCACAACGAGAAGGGCTTTGGCAAGAATGAAGCAGGAGCTGTAGCGATTATTTGTTGTGAAGCGAGTGGCTATTCTGTCATAAAAGGCATGACCTGTGATTTATGCTTGAAGGCGTATGCGTCTTATGGTAGGAAAGAGATTGCGTGAACGTTAATGTTGCAAACTGGATTGGCTTACGTGATAGCCAAGAGGATGCTCACCGGGTAAAGTTTTATCCGGAGGGGGTGCTTGTGGTGGTATGCGATGGAATGGGCGGGCACCAGCATGGTGAACTTGCTTCCTCTGCTGCAGTGGAGGCTTTCGAGCAGGATTTTTCTCAGACGGGTACCGCCATGCCGGTAACTCAGCGTTTGCAGCATGCGTTGGACGCCGCAAATGCTGCTGTCGGTGCAGCATTTGAAGGTACATCTTCCTATGGCGGCACTACGTTAGTGGCAGCTTATATCAGCTCCGGAGTCATTTGGTGGGTGAGCGTGGGAGATTCTTTGCTGTTTATCTGGCGCAGGCAGCGTCTTCTCCGGTTGAATGAGGATCACTCTATGCGCCCGGTGTACATGGAATATGTGAATGCAGGCGCGCTGTCACGCGAAGAGGCTATGCGTGGTGGGCATTCCCTGCGTTCTGCGCTAACCGGCATGAAGCCGGCGTTGGTGGATTTGGCTGCTACACCCATGCCTCTACTGCCTGGTGACCGAATTATTCTCGCGACTGATGGGGCAGATGATATTCTGCTATCGCCAGTACTTTCTCCTGAGGTTAGGCAGTTGCTGTCAGGGACGGATATGCCATTGTCCGTGGCTATTGTTCAGGCGTGTCAGGCTCTGAAAGACCCCGGGGCGGATAATGTGACCGTGGTTTCGGTGGATTGGTCTTGATGGCTTTTTCCATCATATATTGAAAGGGGATTCACACGAAGGTGTCAAATCCTTCGTATGAACGATAGTTTGAACTTTCTGTGCGGGTATGACGATGGACGTTATGTTCTGCCGCCACTGCCTTATAGTGAGTCTGCGCTCGAGCCGCTTATAAGCGCCGAGACTCTGTATCTGCACCATGATAAGCACCATGCTGCCTATGTAGCAGGGGCAAATGCTGCACTGGACTCTCTAACACTCATTAATGATGGGGTAATCAGTACAGCTCAGGCGCCTGCGGTGAGCCAGAGCCTCGCTTTTAATTTGGGCGGGCATATTCTCCATACGCTTTATTGGGAAAATCTGACTTCCGAAGCCCGTGAAACTCCGCATGGTGAACTTGCGGTTGAAATTAATGCAATGTTCGGCAGCTTTTCCGGTTTTCGGAATATATTTGAAAGCGTGACGGCGGCTGTACAGGGGAGCGGATGGGGTGTGCTGGGGGTGGATTCTCTCAGTCGGCGCCTGATGGTAACAGGAATTTGTCGCCACCAAGATGTGCTCGTGCCGGGCTTTTGCCCGCTGCTGGTATGTGATGTATGGGAACATGCATACTACCTGACATGGGGCAGTGATCGTAAGGGGTATGTGAGCGCTTTCATGAAGCACATAAACTGGAATGTGGTGGAAGAACGATATAGGAAGGCAATGAGCTATGACTGGAGATAACAAAGTAGGAAAATATCTGGGGAGCCCATGGCTCGGCGCTTTTTTGGCTGTACTGGAGCTTATCGTTGGTTTTGCGATGCTGAGCTTTCCGTATTTGCTGGGAGCTTCCGCGGTGTGGGTGGCTGGTTTCGTGTTTGTTGTGGTGGGCTTTATGCATCTGCTGCATGTGTTCACACGGGCCGGAGAACGGCTTTGGAGTGCTTTGTCGGCCTTGGTGTTTTTGCTGCTGGGTGCCATGATGCTTTTGCTACCGCTCGCGTCCATGGAGATTATTACGCTGATCATTGGTGTGGTTTTGCTCGCCGGAGGCGTGTTGCGATTGATTGTGGCTTTCTCGTTAAGACGAGGCCAAGGTCGTGCTTGGCGATTCTTTAATGCCTGCGTTTCTTGTTTACTTGGTGGGCTAGTACTTTGGACGTGGCCGGAATCTTCCTTGTGGCTGATAGGTACAGCGATTGCGGTGGAAATGGTTTTTTCCGGCTGGACCTTACTGTTTCTCGTATTGACCTCCCCGGCGGAGAAAAGTACCTGCTGATTAATAGTCCGTTTAGAAAACATCGGCGCTGCTCACAAATGTGAGCAGCGCCGGAGTTCATTTCAATGGATAGTGGCTGGTTTAGACTCAAATCAATCATTCAATCTGTGAGAAACCGGGGGCGTTTGGCGCTCCTGAGGACGATCCACATGTAGTACCATGGGCATTTGTGTGCGCTTTAGGGCTGAGGCAATAATCTTGCGCTGAATCATGCGCACTTCGTTTTCTTGGAAGAGGCTGGTATGCTCGTTGAGTAAGTCAGATGCTCCGATGTTTCTATCTGCCAACTCGTGGATAATGCTGTCTGTTTCCGGAACTTCAGGTGATTTGATGGGACCGAAAAGGCTAGTATAGCTTTCAGCGAGATAGTTCCGCAGCAGGTGCAAATCCATCTCGTACAGATTTCCGAGCGGTGCCAGCAGTCCACATGATTCCCCGTACAAGGTGAACTCTCCCAGCATGAAATCGCGTCTGCTCAATGAGCTGAGGTACATTAAACCATGATTCTCTGCTATGCTGTAACTCAGCGTATGCAGCAGGCGAGCTCTGAAGGCATCAGCGTTTGCATCACAGAGAATATCATCTGCTGCAGAGAGCAGGGCAGATGTGTTCGGCTTATGACAGGTGATATTCAGTGTCTTGGCAATGTAATCTTGCCCTGTGGTGGTAATGCCTACCACGTTTGAACGCCCGAGCGCTTCTGTGCAGATGGCTGCCAGTACGTCGGCATTCGGCTGGTCAAGATTAATGCAAACTCCGGTGTACCCGTTTGCTTTTACAGTGTCTCGAATGCCGCGTTCGATTGCAAGGAAAAGGAGTTCGCTGGGCTCGGGGAGTGCCTTGGCTCGTGTTTTGCCTGCGAGGTTGATAACCTTGTTAGCGCTTTCAAAGAAGGGAAGGCGTGCAAGCGTCGCGCCATCTGCAGAATAGGCGCCTGAACCACCTGCGTAGATGTCGCCGTTCGCGGTGCAGGCGGGGTATACGCTGATAACTGGTACATGGTTCGTCTGTGCTTCCCATTGGCGAAGGTCTTCTTCCTCCGGGGCTCCGGTAGCATGCCAAGGTAGGGTCGGCATGTGAATGATGAGGTCCAGTTCTGTCTCCACCGGCAGCGCAGCTACGTCCTGAACGTCCGTATAGATATGCACGCCGTCAAGTTCAAAGAGGTCGCAGTCTGTAAGTTCTGTTACCTGACCGCTCTCCAGAAGATGAGGCACCAACATAATCTGGTTGAATTCAGGGCTAAGTTCGCTGATGCCGTCATCTACATACGGATCTTGCGGTTCTTCCCCATCTTCGTCTTGGAAGCCGGGGGTGAATGCTGCCAGTAGAAGAGGAACTTCTCCTATCTCCATGGAAAGAGCTTTCAAGGCTGCCTGAATTTGATGAATGAAGGAGCTTCTCTGGAGGAGTGCACCGGGGTTGGGGCCGCAGAGGGCGCAGGCGGGTGCCACGATGAGGTTAGCTCCGTGGTCCAGACATTCGCGGTAGCCTTGTACAATCTGGCGGAGGTTGTTGGAGAGATCCGCGGTCAGCGGGCTATTCTGAATGATACCGATTTTAAGATTTGTGCTTGTGTTCATGTTCTAATTCTGAGGTCATGCTGCCTTATTTTCGTGAAAATAGCAAGCATAAAATGTGTATTACATTATATTTTTGTTGTATTGCTGAAAAACGTGAGAACAAAACGCCCCCGACCATTGGATGCGGGCGGGGGCGGTTAAATAAATGACATTCATTACTTTACATGATGCTCAAGGGAAGAGAAGTACCGGTCTCACCCAAGGTGAAAGTAAGGCCAAAGCCGGTTTCGTTTCTGCCTCCATTGTTTCTGAAGAAGAGCGTGGCACCCATGTACCAAGCGCCGGATTTGCGGAATAGAGAGTACTGTTGATTTATCATGCGGCCTCGTTCGATGTCCCAATTCCAGCGGCAAGCGATGGAATACCGTTCGTTGATGCGAAGATTGGCTCGCATGGATACCTGTTCTGCGTCACTCTGAATCGGATGGTTTTTGAGCACGCTGTAGCCGAGGCTTGTTTCAAGAGCTGCCAGAGGCTGCCAACCCATGGAAATGTGGTATTCTCTGTATCCATCACCATTTTTGATGGTGGGAGTCATGGTGTTTGCGCTTACGTAAAACTGAGAAGAGGGTCTGAATACCACAAGCGAGTGAAGGTTCGAGAACTGATTAGCGGAGTTCGGGTTCTCCTCGTTGTAGTCAATGAAGCAATTCCAGTTCAGTAAGGTGCGCTGCTCACCATCTACATTCGTGGTTAACACATTGCTGACACCCATGCGCCAGATGTTCCAAGTGCCCCAGCTGTCAATGCCGGTGAAGCCCATCAAATCCAGTTCCATGGGATTGCTGGTACTGGTGCCGAAATTACTTGCCCACATATCCACTTGCGGCACCATCGGGTTGGATGAAGAGATGCTGCAGTGAGACAGGGTGGTGTAAGGCTTAATCACGTGAGTGAGCCCGCGCATACCCAGACTGGGGATGCGGAAGTTCTCGTAATGGCGGTGGAACTTAATATTAACGTCCACTCCGGCGAAGCCCAAGAAGCGGTGATCATCGCCCACTCCATCCACCCCGTAATAACCGGAATAACCTACGCCCGCTTTGGGGGTGATATTCAGGAAGCGGAGTATTGTGAAATTGGTGGAAAACTCATGCGTGGAATTGGCGCGGAGGTAACTACCTGAGTTCAGCATGCGCTGATAATATGCACGGGCAGAAGGATCTGTCAGGTTGTTGAGCCGGTACTGGTATTCAGCTCTTTCCTCGGCAGATAATTCCTGACGTATCACGCCAAAACTGTTACGCGTTTCATAAGCTACGCCTGTATTGCGGATAGCTGTTCGGGCTCTGTAGTATGATAATTCAGCTCGCTCGTCAGTCTGGTAGTAATCATTCGGAGCAAAGCGGGTCATGAGCATGGTTTGGCTCAGTGTGCCTCGCCTTACTACTCGCACGGTGTTATCCGGTTTATCATCAATACGGCTGAGATCTTCAAAGAAGTCTCTCAGAACATAGCGGTCACTAAGGATGTTCAGGTTTGTGCCCAGTGTCCAGTTGGTAGAGGGATTCTGTTCTTCTACAGGAAGATTCCATATGCCGCTGAGAGCAACTCGGTAACGCTCGCGATCCGTGGGGTAGCGGTATGTGTTAGTCGGGTTGATATTGGGCGAGTCATCCAGAATAAAGTAGGCCTGAAGTCCGCTGGTAGCTGTGCGCTTCTGCATGAGTACGTCCTCAAGGTCAAAACCCACTGCTAAGCCACGGCGAGTACGGACGTCTGCATGTAGCGTCAGTACATAGTCCGATACCGGCATGTTGCCTTCCACTCGGCGGTTGCCCAGCAGGAAGCCATAACTGTTAAGGAGGTATGACCCCCATGAGGACTTGCTGCCGAGGTTTGGCATGTAACCTTCTTTGGGGTTAAGGGAGTGAGAGAAGGAGAACCAGCCCAGTATCGGGATAGGTATATCATAGTCCCCCGCGGATACGCTGAGACGGGTGATGTGACCATAATCACCGGGATAAATGGTAAGCACGCCGGTGCCAATCCAAGTGTCAGGCTGCTGGGCATCGTCTGTCGAAGCAAAGGCATCGTGCACGCGCATGAAATTGCGGCCCTGGGCATCCTTTGCGTATTCAATGCGAGAACCGCGAACGAGTATTCCGGTTACTTTGGACCTGACATTGCGAGCGTCGAGGCTCTGTTCTTCCCAGTTATACGTACCGTTGTCTGCCAGAGTTAAGCTTTCCCCCTGATAAATAGTAAGCGGGCCACGCAGCTGAACATTGCGGCGACCGAGGTCCATTACAATTTCAGAGGCAGACACATCCAGCCCTTCATTGGTGACGAGGCGGATGGGGCGTCCGCTTCCTTTGTAGGTAAGGGTGCGATTTTCGTTGTTGTATAAGATTTCACCCCCTTCGTTATTGACCGTAATCGTGTCAGGTATTTCCGGGTCGAGGGAAAGAGGGGTGACCGCAGTCATGCGGTCCGTTACATCAATAATGGGATTGCTGCCCGGAGGTTGTTCGCCGAACACTTCTGATGGAAGAGGCACTACATCCTGTGCAGATGCGCTGCCCACTGTGCCCGTGGCTATGACGGCGGCCAATGTGGCGGCCCGCCTGATTCCGGAATTTGTAAGTCTGCTGCCCATTACAGATATATAGTGCACGATTTGTTTAGCTTTGTCAAGCATCTTTACGAATTAGTCCACTATATTCTGCGCTGTTTGTGCTAATATGATGGGCTGTTTTGCGAGTAAATAACAGAAAGAAGCCATGTTTCGCGAACAAAAAATGCCCTTATGGCGAAAAATCTTGATTTTTCGTGTTGCAAGTTTGCGCTCGTCATGCTATTTTATGGGCACCATGAAAATTACTGGTACAACTCACAAGAAGGCTGCCGAGTGGGTGGAGCAGATCCGCCAGCTCTGCAAACCCGATTCCGTCTACTGGTGCGACGGTTCCGAGGAAGAGAACACCCAGCTGTGCGACATGCTGGTAGAAAAAGGCACCTACATTCGCCTGAACCCCGAGAAGCGCCCCGGCTGCTTCCTGGCTCGTTCTACTCCTTCTGACGTAGCCCGTGTTGAGGAGCGTACGTTCATCTGCTCCGAGAAGCAGGAGGACGCCGGTCCTACTAACAACTGGAAGTCCCCGGCTGAGATGCGCGCCATTCTCAACCCCTACCTCGATGGTTCCATGAAGGGCCGTACCATGTACGTGATTCCTTTCTGCATGGGTCCCCTGGATTCCCCTCTGGCTAAGATTGGTATCGAGATTACCGACTCCGCCTACGTGGTGACCAACATGCGCATCATGACCATTATGGGTGAGAAGGTTCTTAAGCGTCTTGAGGACGAGGTGAACGGTGGTGGCAATCCCAAGCGTGACGGCTACGGCGACTTCGTGCCTTGTCTTCACACTGTAGGTGCTCCCCTTGAGCCCGGTCAGGAGGACGTAACTTGGCCCTGCAACAACGAGGAGAAGTACATCTGCCACTTCCCCGAGACTGGCGAGATTATCTCCTACGGTTCCGGTTACGGTGGTAACGCTCTGCTTGGCAAGAAGTGCCTTGCTCTTCGTATCGCTACTGGCATCGCTAGGAAGAATGGCTGGATGGCTGAGCACATGCTCATCCTTGGCATCACCGATCCCCAGGGTCGTAAGTCCTATGTGACCGGCGCATTCCCCTCTGCTTGCGGTAAGACCAATCTGGCCATGGTTGTGCCCCCGCCCGCACTGGCTGCTAAGGGCTGGAAGACCAGCATCATCGGTGACGATATCGCTTGGATTTGGCCCCACGAGGACGGTACCTTCCACGCCATCAACCCCGAGAACGGTTACTTCGGTGTGGCTCCCGGTACTTCCTACAAGTCCAACCCCATCGCCATGGACACCATCAAGGAGAATATCATCTTCACCAACGTGGGTCTGACCGACGATGGCGACGTATGGTGGGAAGGTATGGATGGCGAGGCTCCCGCTCACGCCATCGACTGGCAGGGTAACGACTGGACGCCCGACTGCGGCCGCAAGTGCGCTCACCCCAACAGCCGCTTCACCGCTCCCGCTTCTCAGTGCCCCACGCTGGATCCCGAGTACTACAACCCTGAGGGTGTTTCCATCAGCGCATTCCTCTTCGGTGGCCGCCGCGCTACCACCATGCCGCTCGTATTCCAGTCCAAGGATTGGAACCACGGTGTGTACGTGGGTGCTACCATGGGCTCCGAGATGACCGCCGCTGCTTTCGGCCAGATTGGTCAGGTTCGCCGCGACCCGATGGCTATGAAGCCCTTCATTGGTTACAATGTGGGTGACTACTGGCAGCACTGGCTCGACATGGGCGCCAAGACCTGCGCTTGCAAGCTTCCCAAGATTTTCAACGTGAACTGGT
>JAFWZG010000120.1 GCA_017517385.1 Akkermansia sp. | reverse complement strand
TTTACCGCCCTCAACTCAGCTGCTAACAATGGCCATGCCGAGTGCGTGAAGCTCCTGCTTGCTACTCCCGGTATTGACGTTAACATGGCTGATAAGTATGGCTGGACACCTCTCTACTCAGCTGCTAACAATGGCCATGCCGAGTGCGTGAAGCTCCTGCTGGCCGCGCCCGGCATGGACGTTAACATGGCCAATAAAGATGGCTGGACGCCTCTCTACTCAGCTGCTAACAATGGCCATGCCGAGTGCGTGAAGCTCCTGCTCGCCGCGCCCGGCATTGACGTCAACATGGCCAGTGAGTATGGCTGGACACCTCTCAACTCAGCTGCTAGCATTGGCCATGCCGAATGCGTGGAGCTCCTGCTCGCCGCGCCCGGCATGGACGTTAACAAGGCTAATCAGGAGGGCTGTACCCCTCTCTACGAGGCTGCTACCTTTGGTTACACCGAGTGCGTGCAACTCCTGCTTGCCGCGCCCGGTATTGACGTCAACATGGCCAGTGAGAATGGCTGTACCCCTCTCTACGAGGCTGCTACCTTTGGTTACACCGAGTGCGTGCAACTCCTGCTTGCCGCGCCCGGTATTGACGTCAACATGGCCAATAAGGATGGTTGGACTCCTCTCAACTCAGCTGCTAACAATGGCCATGCCGAGTGCGTGAAGCTCCTGCTCGCCACCCCCGGCATGGACGTTAACTTGGCCAGCGAGAATGGCTGGACACCTCTCTACGAGGCTGCTAGCAATGGCCATGCCGAGTGCGTGAAGCTCCTGCTCGCTACTCCCGGTATTGACGTTAACATGGCTGATAAGTATGGCTGGACACCTCTCAACTCAGCTGCTAACAATGGCCACGCCGAATGCGTGGAGCTCCTGCTCGCCGCGCCCGGAATTGACGTTAACATGGCCAATAAGAATGGCTGGACACCTCTCTACGAGGCTGCTTACAGAGGCCGTACAGAATGCGTGAAGCTCCTGCTTGCCGCGCCCGGCATTGACGTCAACATGGCCAATAAGGATGGCTGGACACCTCTCTACGAGGCTGCTTACAGAGGCCGTACAGAATGCGTGAAGCTACTGCTTGCCGCGCCCGGCATTGACGTCAACATGGCCAATAAGGATGGCTTGACACCTCTCTACGCAGCTGCTAAAAATGGCCACGCCGAATGCGTGAAACTCCTGCTCGCTACCCCCGGCGTGGACATCAACATAGCGAGCCCTCTCAGAATGGCTGTTGTCCGTGGTCACGACGAATGCGTGCGACTCCTGCTCGAGACTCCCGGTATTGACGTTAACTTGGCTAATAAGTCTAGCTGGACTCCTCTCATCATCGCTGCCCGCACCGGCCACGCCGAATACGTAAAGCTCCTGCTCGCTAGACCCGATATTGAGGTCAACAAGGCTGATTGGTGTGACAGGACTCCCCTCATCACCGCTGCTAGCTCCGGCCATGCCGAATGCGTAAAGCTCCTGCTGGCCGCGCCCGGGATTGATGTCAACATGGCCAATAAAGATGGCTGCACTCCCCTCTCCGACGCTGCTAACAATGGCCGCGCCAAATGCGTGAAGCTCCTGCTGGCCGCGCCCGGGATTGATGTCAACTTTGCCAATAAGGATGGCTGCACTCCCCTCTCCGACGCTGCTAAAAATGGCCGCGCCGAATGCGTGAAGCTCCTGCTGGCCGCGCCCGGGATTGATGTCAACTTTGCCAATAAGGATGGCTGGACTCCTCTCAGCGCGGCCGCTCAAAACGGCCACACCGAGTGCGTACGCCTCCTGCTCGCCGCGCCCGGCATTGACGTTAACAAAGCCCATCAGGAAGGATGTACTCCTCTCCATGCCGCTGCTTCCCATGGCCACACCGAATGCGTGAAGCTCCTGCTTACCGCGCCCGGCATTGACGTCAACATGGCCAATAAGGATGGCTGGACACCTCTCTACGCAGCTGCTAGCAATGGCAATTCCGAATGCGTGAAGCTCCTGCTTGCCGCGCCCGGAATTGACGTCAACATGGCCAATAAGGATGGCTGGACGCCTCTCAACACAGCTGCTAGCAATGGCCGCGCCGAGTGCGTAAAGCTCCTGCTCGCTACTCCCGGTATCGACGTCAACATAGCTGATAAAGATGGCTGGACTCCTCTCAAAGCAGCTGCTAACAATGGCCACACCGAGTGCGTAAAGCTACTGCTCGCTACTCCCGGTATCGACGTCAACATAGCTGATGAAGATGGCTGGACTCCTCTCAACGCAGCTGCTAACGATGGCCACACTGAGTGCGTAAAGCTCCTGCTCGCTACTCCCGGTATTGTCGTTAACATGGCTAACCATGATGGCTGGACTCCTCTCAACTCAGCTGCTATCAGTGGCCACACCGAGTGCGTAAAGCTCCTGCTCGCTACTCCCGGTATTGACGTTAACATGGCTGATAAGTATGGCTGGACTCCTCTCAACTCAGCTGCTAACAATGGCCTCACCGAGTGCGTAAAGCTCCTGCTCGCTACTCCCGGTATCGACGTCAACATAGCTGATGAAGATGGCTGGACTCCTCTCAAAGCAGCTGCTTACTATGGCTTCACCGAGTGCGTAAAGCTACTGCTCGCTACTCCCGGTATCGACGTCAACATAGCTGATAAAGATGGCTGGACTCCTCTCTACGAGGCTGCTTACAGAGGCCGTACAGAATACGTGAAGCTCCTGCTCGCTACTCCCGGCATTGACGTCAACATGGCCAATAAAGATGGCTGCACTCCCCTCTCCGCCGCAGCTAATGGCAATCACACCGAATGTGCCCAGCTCATCAGAGAGGCCGGTGGACGTTGATAAATAGCCCGAATGTATCTGCCGAAGTCCGGCATAAATCAACTCCGAAAGAGCTCGGCAGGCTGCGCTGAAGATAGCCCCCTTTTCATTTATCCGCTCGCCTCACGGCAGAGCGGATAAATTGTACCTACAACTCAGAAAAATCAAGATTCTACCCTGCATCACATGTGTCTCAAACATTACAGAAACGGGGCACCAAACGACATATAGTCAGCGTATTTTGGCGAATTCTCCTTGGCCGGGTATCATACAGCCCGTTCATTGGCACAATTTTTCTTTTATCCCAACATCGGCGTAAGCCGCTTACTTTTAATTCGTAATTCGTAAATCGTAATTCGTAAATCAACGTGTCCCAAATCTTTGGGACACGTATGATGACCCTGCATTGTTTCTGCTTTACACGCGCGCGGTGAAAGTGTATAATGTGCTCAGACGAAATTTTTCCTATAACACCATCTGACAAAGCGATATGATGACCGCAGCACAGATTCGCCAGAGCTTCCTGGACTTTTTCCACGAGAAGCAGCACGCCGTAGTACCCTCCGCCTCCCTGATGCCGCAGAGCCCCGGCCTGCTGTTCACTAACGCCGGCATGAACCAGTTCGTACCCTATTTCCTGGGTGTATGGACCCCGCCGTGGAAGCCTGCCCGTGCCACGGACACGCAGAAGTGCATCCGCGCCGGCGGTAAGCATAATGACTTGGAGGATGTGGGCCAGGACAGCTACCACCACACCATGTTCGAAATGCTGGGCAACTGGTCCTTTGGCGACTACTTCAAGAAAGAAGCCATTGCTTGGGCTTGGGAGCTGGTGGTAGAGCGCTGGGGCTTCCCCGCAGAGCGCCTGTACGCCACCGTGTACTGCCCGGATAAGAGCAAGGGCAACCCCGGCGAGTTTGACCAGGAGGCCTATGACACCTGGGCACCCCTCTTCGAAAGCAAGGGGCTGGACCCGAAAGTACACATCGTGAACGGTGGTGTGAAGGATAACTTCTGGATGATGGGCGAGACCGGCCCCTGCGGCCCCTGCTCCGAGCTGCATGTGGACCTCACCCCCGAGGGCAACACTCAGGGCAGCCTCGTGAACCAAGATAGCCCGCTCTGCATCGAAATCTGGAACCTCGTGTTCATCCAGTACAATGCCGAGAGTGACGGCACCTTCCGCAACCTCCCCGCCTGCCACGTGGATACCGGCATGGGCTTCGAACGTGCCTGCGCCATGATTCAGTGCACCAACGGCTTCACGGATTTCTCCCGCCGCGTTTCCAACTACAGCACGGACGTCTTCCGCCCCCTGTTCCGCAGAATCGAGGAGATTTCCGGCCGCACGTATGTGGATATCTACCCGCAGGACGCCACGGAGGAGAACGCCGCCACCCTGAAGGAAAGCATCGCCTTCCGCGTGATTGCGGACCACATCCGCACCCTGAGCTTCTCCATTGCAGATGGCATTCTGCCCGGCAACAACGGCCGCAACTATGTGCTGCGCCGCATCCTGCGCCGCGCCGTGCGCTATGGCCGCACCCTGGGGCTGGAAAAGCCCTTCCTGAGCGAGCTGGTAGACACTCTGGCCGCCGAAATGGGCCGCGTGTTCCCCGAGATTGTAGGCCGTGCCGCCACCATCAAGGAAGTGCTGCTGCGTGAAGAAACCAGCTTCAATGAGACACTGGACCGCGGCCTTGACCTCTTTGATAAGGAAGTGGCCGCCACCGGTACCGTGAGCGGTGACTTCGCCTTCAAGCTGTATGATACCTATGGCTTCCCCATTGACCTCACAGCCCTCATGGCCCGCGAGCGCGGCTTGACAGTGGATACCGAGCGCTTTGACACGCTCATGGAAGAGCAGCGCCAGCGCGCTAAGGCTGCCCAGAAGAAGCAGGTGGTGCGCGCTCTGGACCTGAAGACGGAGGCCATCACGGAGTTCACCGGCTACACCGGTGACAGCATCACCGCCACTGTGACGGAGGTGCACGAGGCTGATGACATGCTCTTTATCATCACGGACAAGACCCCCTTCTACGCAGAGATGGGTGGCCAGGTGAGCGATGGCGGCACCCTGCAAGCCGGTGGCGACAGCGCCGCTGTGCTGGGTGTGCAGCAGATTGGTCAGGCCCGCGCCCACCTCATTGCCGTGGCAGATGGCGTACGCCCCGCCGTGGGTGACAGCGTGGAGCTGAGCATTGATACCGAGCGCCGCCGCTCCATCGAAGGCCACCACAGCGCCACTCACCTGCTGCACAAGGCTCTGCGCCTGCTGGTGAGCGATGACATCGCCCAGCAGGGCTCCCTCGTGGATGTGGACCGCCTGCGTTTCGACGTGAACAGCGGCGCCATCTCCAAGGAAGACCTCCGCCGCGTGGAAGAGCTCGTGAACCAGTGGGTGGAGGAAGACCTCCCCATCTTCTGCCGCGAGTACCCCATGACCGAAATCCGCAAGCACCCCGAGGTATGCCAGTTCTTCGGCGATAAGTACGGCGACGTTGTGCGCCTCGTCCAGATGGGCGGTGAGGCCGGTGGCTTCAACGGCGTATCGATGGAGCTTTGCGGTGGTACTCATGCCGCCACCACCGGCAAGGTGGGCTTCTTCAAAATCAAGAGCGAAGGCGCTATCGCCAGCGGTGTGCGCCGAATCGAGGCTGCCTCCGGTAAAGCCGGTCTGGATATCGTGAAGGATATCATTCAGGCCCGCATGCCTGAGGGTAAGGAAAGCCTCGAGAAGCTTAGTCTCGCTAACAGCAAACTCCAGCAGCTCGGCCAGCCCACCATTCCCGTGCCTACCAATGATGGCCACCCTGCAGAAAAGGCTCTCCAATCTCATGATATCCGCGTGGTGAATGCCCTGCTGGATGAGTACAACGCCTACTGCGATAAGCTGAAGGAAGCCGCACTGGAGGCAGATAAGCGTGTGAAGAAAGCAATCTCTGCTGCTGCTGCCGGCATGGCTGATGCCATTCTGGCTGAGCAGCTCACCGGCGGAAACGTCGTCATCAGCACGGAGGGCGGGAATGACCTGCTCACCGAGCTCTTCAACGGGCTGCGCAAGCGGCATTACGCTGCCGCCGCCTTCTTGGTGGCAGATGATGGAACCGGCCTCTCTCTGGGTGCTTACTGCGGCGAAGCCGCACAGGCAGCCGGCCTGAAAGCCGGGGACCTTATCCGTACCCTCGCCCCCATCGTGGGTGGTAAAGGCGGCGGTAAGGCAGATATGGCACGCGGCTCCGGCAAGGAGCTCAGTGCTAAGGATGAACTCCTGGCAAAAGCCGCTCAGGCTCTCTCTTAATCTCACCTGAATATTTCACCCCATACTTACACATATGGCTAAGAACACTCCCCCGGTCTACCCGGACGAACCCAGAATCCCCATTCTGCCGAACATGCTCACAGCAGGCAACCTGCTGTGCGGCTTCTTCGCCATCCTCACCATCTTCAAAGGCATGGCCTTTCAGGATGGTACACCGGAAGCATTTGACTACTACCAGCAAGCCACATACCTCATCTTCGCCGCCTGCATCTTTGACCTGTTGGACGGCCGAGTAGCACGTATGTGCAAGGCAGATGGCCCCTTCGGCCGCGAGTTTGACTCCATTGCGGACGTCATCTCCTTCGGTGTGGCACCTGCCATGCTGTTGAGCCGCGCCGTGCTCTTTGACCTGCCGGACGCCTTCGGCATGGGCATCGGCGTGCTGTACCTGCTGTGCGCCTCCCTGCGCTTGGCTCGCTTCAACTGCATGGCTGCAGCTCCCAAGAAGCCGAACCAGAGCATGGACTTCGTGGGGCTGCCCGTTCCCATGGCCGCCGGCGCCGTGGTGAGCACCATGTACCTCGTGATTGATGTCACCACGCACCACAACCTCGTGATTGAGCCCGTGTGGCAGTACATCATGGGTGGCACAATGGCTCTGGTATCCCTGCTCATGATGAGCCGCGTTATCTACCCCAGCTTCAAGCACGTGAACTTCGAGAAGCGCGGCACCATCACCGCTATTCTTCTGGTGGCCGCTGCCATCTGCGCCTTCGTGTGCTTCCCCTGGATTGCTCCCGCCATCATCTTCCTGTGCTACCTCGGCTATGGCCTCATCGTACGCCCCTTCCTCACCCGCCGCATGCGTCGCGCCATTGAGGTGTATGATGAAGAGGACGAGGAGGAAGAAGAGGATTCTGACGAGCCCAAAGCCTGATTCTCACATACCAAGCTTTACCACACCCCGCATCTTGCCCCACCGGGTAGATGCGGGGCTTTTTATCTCCTGAAATCACCGGTGCGGCTCTTCGTCACACGCCCTTTTCATCATCCCAGAGCACCACATGCAGGCGCTCACCAAGGCGCACGTGGTGGCGCAGGCACATAGCGGCCACGGCCGGGCGGGCAGCATCCAGCTCTGCACGAGTAGCGGCACAGGGCATCAAGATGATATTCTGCTGCGGCAGCTGTAGCGCCTGAATGGCAGGCCAATCCTCCTCACCACGCACCACAAACTTAAACCAAGCCTTACCCGTGGCAAGAAAGGCCTCCAACACCGCCGGGCACAGAGCAGCAGCAGCCTCATTCCCGGAGTGCGTGAGCTTGGGGGATACGTTCCACTGGTTCACACGGGCAGCTAGGGCCGGTGTGGGCGGTACGGTACCATTCGTCTCCACCTCCACGTGCATCTCCGCCGGCAGTAGGGACAGCAGCCGCTCCATGGAAGCCGCCTGCAGCAGCGGCTCACCACCCGTGATAACAAGTGACCCGCAGGCATAGCTGAGCACACGTGCCGCCACATCCGCCTCCGCCAGCTCGCAGCCGGTCAGCCAGCTGTAGCGCGTATCACACCAGCTGCAGTGCAAATTACAACCCGCCAGCCGCAAAAACACAGCAGGGCAACCCACGCGGGCCCCTTCCCCCTGCAGTGAATAAAAGATCTCCGGCTCAGATTTCAGGCGTGCAATATTCATGGCTCCGTGTTATACTCAGCTGTACATAAGGCTTCATACCAGAAGTAAGCCGCCGCGTCAACCGCTTTTTCACCTCATCAGCTGATTTCCACCACCATGAGCACTCGCACCCCGTACCGCGTCCTCTTCGTCTGCCTCGGTAACATCTGCCGCAGCCCCGCCGCAGAAATCATCTTTAATGCCGTGGCTGCTCAGAAAAGCCTCTCCCACCTCGTGAAAGCGGATTCCTGCGGCACCGCCTCCTACCACACCGGCAGCAAGCCTGATCACCGCATGCTCGCCGCCCTAGAGCGCGCCGGGTACAGCTATGGCGGCCACCGCGCCCGCACCTTCCGCCGTGCTGATTTCAGCGAGTTTGACCTCATCATCCCGCAAGATGAGTACAACGAGCAGGACATCCTCTCCCTCGCACGCCATGACGAGGACCGCTCCCGCGTGCGCGGCATGTGGCAATGGTTCGCCCCGGAGGAAACGGAGCGCTCCGTGCCGGACCCCTACTACGGCGGCCCTGCCGGCTTTGATGCCGTGGTAGCCCTGCTCACGCGCAGCATGGAGCGGCTCGTGGCCGAACTCAGCGCCAAACTTCAGGCCTGAAGCCGTCCTCAGCCGCTTTTTAAGCCGAAATTTCACCCGGCAAGCCGCTTTTAGCTTGCAAGGGGGAGCATAACGCGCTAGAATGCACAGCACAGGAAAAATAATGTAATGATGAGGAAAAGCCCGATATATGCACTTCTGATTTCACTGACCGGCGGCGTACTACTGGTAACGTGCGCGCAGCGCTATGGCTCAGTGGCGCAGGAATCCGTGGCGGAAACCCTCACGTCTGACGCCATTGCCGTCACCCCACGCATACCCGGTTTCCTGCTGGAGCCTGAGCAGATTCACCGCCTCAGTGATGCCGAAATGCAGCAGCTGCGCACCATCCTGCGCCGTGGGGAAATGCGCGTGGTCTCCGAAGAGCATTATCACGATAACATCCCCGGTGTGCGAGAAGATATGATTAAAGGCGTCTTCTACCTGTACGGCAGCAATTACCAGTGCTTGGGCTGCCGCGTGGAAGATAACCGGGTGTTTATGGATGACATCGAGCTGGAGGAGGAGGACAGCCGAGAGCTGTACAACCTGCTGCTGCCGCACCTTATCAAGGCCATCAACTTTCGCCCATGAGCCCGGCACGCCGCCTACTTGCCGCGGGCCTGTTGGCCTGCGCCATGAGCTGCTGCCAGCAGCAACCACCGCCCCCCGAAGGCATCTACCCCGCGCCTGATACCTCCTTCATCGGCCGCCGCCTCCAAGAGCGCCTCACCACGGAAAAGGCGGACGTGGCCGTCATCTTCATCGGCGGATTCACTGAGCAAGTGCTCACCCACCTGCGCAGCGTGTATGAAACCACACCGCCCATCCCCTGCCCCGGCAAACAGGTGCGCGCCTTCTACGCTTGGGACGGCGGCCGTGGCTGCCTCTTCTGGCACAGCACACGCCTCATTCAGCGTGACCTCCGCGCCTTCCTCACCGCGAACCCCGGCGCAGACCTCATCTTCATTGGCCACAGCTACGGCGGTTCCGCCATCATGGATGTGCTCCGCCACCTGAATACCCCCCACGGGCGCGTCCTCGTCGCTACGCTGGATCCCGTCAGCTGCCGTGAGCGCTCCCACCCGCGCGAACGCGCCGCCGGTGTGGACTACTGGGTAAACACCTACTGCAGCCCCTACCGCCACTTCAAGGACCTCGCAGCCAGCATAGGCGGCCCTTGGCGAGAATGCCCGCAGGCGGATGCTAATATCGTCTTCAGCGGCGAGGAGCGAGACTCCTCCGGCCGCCGGTACCAGCATGCCCAGCCCGGCCCCCTCCTGAAAGAGCGCGCCCCCGGCCAAGCCCACTCCGCCCTCGAGCTGCTCACAAAAGCCGCACAGCGCCTGATAACCACCAGCTCCTCCTCACGCCATAGCACCTCCGCACCATGAGCACTCATACCCCACCTTGGCAGCGCCTGCAAGAAAACGCCACCGAGCTCTCTGCCCTCACCCCCTCCTGCAAGGGCAGCGTACACCCCCTCGCCGTGGTGGATGGCGTGCTGGAGCTCGCAGAAGGCTCCTGCGTGAAAGCCGGTACCGTCATTGAAGGCCACGTGCGCATCGGCCGCAACTGCACCATCGGCCCAAATGCCTTCCTGCGCGGCCACGTCAGCATCGGTGACAACTGCGTCATCGGTAACGCCGTGGAAATCAAAAGCAGCATCATCGGTAACGGCGTCTTCATCTCTCACCTCACCTACGTGGGTGACTCCGTCATTGAGGATGATGTGAACGTGGGCGGCGGCTGCATCTTCAGCAACTTCAGGCATGACGCCGCTGAAATCCGCATGCCTTGGCAGGGCTCTCTCTGCCACACCGGCCTGAACAAACTAGGCTGCCACATCGGCCCCCACTCCCGCATCGGCGCCAAATGTGTTATCCTCCCCGGCCGTGTCCTACCCCCTCACACCCAAACCTACCCCGGTACCGTCTTCACGGGTAAGGAGTGATTCTCACTCCCGCGCAAACTTTCCAATCAAATAAAAATCAGTGGCCGCGTAAGCTCTCACTTACGCGGCCGCTTATCTGTTCTGAAAGGGGGAGGCAAGTCTCCCTTACACGATTTGGGAAAACTGCAGTAAATTACTTTTTAATGATGTAATTACTCAGGAAATTGATTCCACCCATAATAAAATACCCAATCGGCAGCACAAACAAAAAGAGCAGGCCCCAGATGAAGATGGCGTTAAAAACTCCTTCAAACGGCTTCGCAACAGCCCACTTCTTTCCATTGATATCCTCGTAGACATCATAGTACATGGTGTTGAACTCCCTGTCCGCATTAGTCAGAATCTGCAATTTTGCATAACTGAGAGCTCTGCGGAGCCGGATTGTAAAGCTGTTTTCGTCGGTTACAAATTTATATGCAGGGCGCATGTCTGCATAATTCAAACCAATAATATAAGCCACAAAAATCGCAATAGCAAACAAGCAAGAAACAAAATATGTGAATTCAAATGTTTCAGCCGTGCATGCTAAGTACGCCCCAAACAAAGGCCATATACCAAATTGCAGGGCATACACGAGTGTAACGAGTATTCTTGACCATAAGGATGAGACGTGGTATCTCTCTTGGGCCATATTGAGCGCCGCACCAAAGCGATTGAGGAGCTCTTTCTCCGGATTGTTCAGATTAGGCAGCGCAGACAGTTTTGCCAGCAGCTCAAAGCCTTGATCGAGCTGTTTCCCGGTGGTGATGAGTTTCTGGGTTTCGCCTTTAACACTGAATTCTTTCAGCTGAGAAAGCCACTCATTGTATTCTTCAAACTCACTTCGAATTACACCTGCTGAATTATCAGCATCATCCGGCGTAAGAGGATTCCATGCTCTTTCCTTTTCCTTTTTGAGTTGAAAAAACATGTATATGCTAGGCCCGACTAATACGCTGAGCCAGAATAGCCAGGAGATTACATTTATTATCGTGATACCTTCCTCTGCTGCTACCGGAGCTATTTCTGCTGTTTCGGCATGGGCAATGCTACAAATAAGTAACCCCATGATTGCTGAATAATATTTATTTATCATTGTTTATTAATATGTTAGTGTAAACTGGCGCCATCCTTTCAACACTTCGGAAATCAACGTGACTAACCTTCATGCGTACGTTCGGCGCTACTAAGCTGTCGCCCTCCTTTTGACACGAACAAGCCATTTCTACTTGTTTTTTGCCCGGATGAGCGCAAATGTTTTATAGCATAAGACAGTGTGGACGGTCAATCCATTTTTTGCGCGATTTTGTAGCGTAGATGCAGCGTCCCGAGCGTAGCGAGGGCGCGGAGCGAAGAGACGCGAGCTGCATCGGAGCGGAAAAATCGCGCAAAAATTCGCCGCCGGGGGGGTAGCCCCTTCTGACGACAATATTCTGAAGGGCTCAGGTTCCCCAATCTCGCTAAGTTACTGGAAGAGGAACATAGAAAAGCCGCAGCTAACACACCGCTGTATTACGAATACGAAGTCATAGAGCATACAAAATATAAAGGGCTGACAGGCGGTGATTACGATGTCAAGGGATTGAAAGACAAAATAAATGCATTAGCTGCTCAAGGTTATAGACTTGTTGCAGCATGCTCTCCCACAACATCTCAAACCCAAACAATAAACGCCGTTTTTGGAGGAGGAGCCAGCGCTGGCATATCATTGCATGGTGTTATTGCCATCATGGAACGACCTCGCAAAAAAAGCCGCTAAACGCTTATTTTAAGACATTTAGCGGCTTTTCTTTATCCAGAGCCGGATGTCAGGGTCGAACTGACGACCGTCCGATTACAAATCGGGTGCTCTACCACTGAGCTAATCCGGCGAGGTGCGCGTATTCTACATGATTCCACCTGCTTTGACAAGCCTTTTTTTTTATAAAGTCGCATTTTAGGGTGTCAATCTGAGAATTTTTATTATATAATGGCATACATTTCAACAACAGAGGGCATTTCAATATCCCATAACACATAGAAAATAAGCCGGAGCTCCATGAGGAACAAGCACGCAGTATGAACAGAGCACATCTTTCGCCGTCCATTATCATAAAGACTGAAGAAACGCTTTTTTTCATCCTGCAGCAGTAAGTGGGGCTCGAAATATTCGAACTATTAAACCAAGATTGTTTACACGCCATGCCAGATATTCGAGATATTTCATCCTTCTCATACGCACTACAGCCGGGCACAATACTTCATCAATACGTCATCACAAGAGCTATAGGTAGGGGTGGATTCACAATCACCTATCTGGGACAAGATGAGTATACAAAAAATCAAGTTGTCATCAAGGAACACTTTCCGATCGCATTGTGCATCCGTCGTATGCATTATCTGAATGTAGTTCCTATGGACAAACGCGTAGCAGCAGCTTATCATATATCGCTGCACTACTTTATGGATAGAGCTACTGCATACTCAAAACTGGCACACCCGAATATTGTTCCGATTTACAGATGCTTTATCGAAAACGGCACTGGCTACTATGTGATGCCACACATCAAAGGTCAACCCCTGAACAGGGTTGCCCGTAGACAAGATACCCCAAGCGGAGAATGGCTGATGAGGCAGTTGAAGACGTTGCTCTCAGCACTGGAATATCTGCACCGTAACGAATTCTTACATCGAAACATTAAACCCGACAGCATTATTCTAAATCATGCAGGCGACCCTGTTCTCATCGAAATGAGATTGTACGGCCAACTGAGCAAACTGGAGATTTGCGGCTATGTCGAAGGCACGCCATACGAGGCAATTGAGGAAGTAGGAAACCATGATAAGCTCGGGCCGTGGACGGACTTGTACTCGCTGGGTGCCACATTTTACACAATCATCACCGGCGAGCGTCCGCCGATTGCAATGGATCGCATCATAGAAGATTGTTACTCCCCCCTCGCCGAAAATAGTTCCTATACTTCCCGCTATCCTCTGGAACTTCTCAGCAGTATCGACAAAGCTCTCAATCTGCCTCAAAAAAACCGCTGGCAAAGTGCACAGGAATGGCTAGATGCTCTAAACACGTCGCCTCAAAAAAACTCACAACCAAGTAAACAAGCCATGAGCCAGACCAGCCACCTGCGCACATTTTTTGACAAAATACGCTCTGCTTTCACCGGGAAAAAAGAGAAGAAGTCATAAGATCTCATTAGTCTCCGGCGCCCGAAGGAGGGTTGAACACGCCTACCAGCCCCTCGTTAATTAACAGGATGAGCGAAGGGTAAACTGCGCCCAGCTTTATATATAGGCACATACCGAAGAAGGGAGTCGACCATTCAGCGGCGCGAAAGAATAAACAGAATATTATCATACCATAGAGGGTGATGACAAAAATGGGGTTGAAAGTAAACCGATTACACTCATATTCGGGAATAAACAACAACAATCTAAACACCGAAGGTACATTAACAGTATTCGCCGAATTTAGTACCGTATTTCTGACATCAAAAGTTGCGCCGCCCCGCCGGGCCATTAATTTCAAAATAAAAAAATGATACTTCATTTCAACAAAACAGGTAGTTCATGCATCTCAAACTTTGGAAAGATGGTAGCTTTTGTTATCATTTTATCCTGCACAGTATAACAATCACCATAGACTTCTTCTCTGAATCACGCAGCATATCTTTACTTTCCGCATCCTCTCCAGTAGATTTATGATATACAGATTCTGAATCCTCTATCATTCTTTCCGTCATGTCCACAGCCCCCATAGCGCCCACAGTTCCGGTAAGTCCACAAGCATCCACCACGCCTTCTGTTCCTGCTCCAAAGGAAAATCCGACTACTCCTGTTTTACCGAAGGAATTCAAGCTAGGTAATTACATAATTCATCAAATGATTGGGCGCGGTGGTTTCGGCATCACCTATCTAGCCGAGGAAAAAATCACGAAAAAGCGCGTCGTGATTAAGGAAAATTATCCCAGTGAAGTTTGCTTCCGAGATATGAGTTCCTATAACGTGGCGTCCTTCGGAACTAATTATGAAACATCTTATAAGAAGTCTATCGCAAGCTTTCAGAATGAAGCGATGGTGCTTTCCAGCCTCGACCACAAGAATATTGTGCATGTATGCGATAACTTTCAGGCCCTCGGCACGGCTTACTATGTGATGCCCCATGTGGAGGGCATGGAGCTGCATAAAGCAGCACCGGCACCGAATACTATTACCGCGGAATGGTTGCTGCCCGTGCTTGAGAAACTCCTTTCCGCACTGGATTACCTGCATGCACGAGGGTTCATCCACCGCGATATCAAGCCAAGTAACATCTTGATAAGCACTGACCGCGAGCCCATTCTTATTGATTTCGGCACCGCCAGACTTCTGGAATGCACACACACTACCACCTCCCTTGGTACTCCCGGGTATATGCCTCCTGAACAGGCAGACCCCCATATGCGTGGCCCTTGGTCTGATCTCTATGCTCTCGGTGCCACTTGTTACCGCCTCATCACTGGCATGGTACCACCGGAAGCTAGCGCTCGCTTGATTAGTGACGATTACACCCCCCTCTCTGAATGTCCGGAACTCACCGAGCGCTTCCCTCACTCACTTCTGAGCAGTATTGATACAGCCCTGAACTTGTATATAAAAGACCGCTGGAAGAACGCCCAAGAGTGGCTGTACGCGCTCAAAACTCAGCAGGCACAAGAAAAGCTCCACCTTCTCGGCATTGAACCTCATGAGTATAATTCTGAGCTTCTCTCTACTGCTGAAAACGGTGATATAAATAAACTCCGCTTGCTCATTACTGCCGGAGCGGATGTCAACACTACAGACAATGATGGGCACACTCCCCTCACTTTAGCTGCTTGGGAAGGCCATGCCGAATGCGTAAAGCTCATGCTCGACGCGCCGGGGATTGATGTTAATAAGGATAACAGAGGCTCAACTCCCCTCGAACGTGCTGCTGCCCGTGGTCACACCGAGTGCGTGAAGCTCTTGCTCGACGCGCCCGGAATTGATGTGAACAAATATGATCCCCTCGTAAGTGCTGCTTGGGAGGGCTATGATGAATGCGTGCGTCTCCTGCTGGCTGCACCGGGTATCAATCTCGCCGGTTATACTCCCCTGGACTTAGCTGTCATGGCAAACGATTCAACTGAATTGCAAAAGCTTCTTACCTCACAGGAATGGGATGTGAACAAAGAAGTTGGTTCCGGCAGTGATACCCCTCTCACCTTAGCTATCTTTGCAGGCCACGCTGAATGCGTGCGACTCCTGCTTGCGGCACCCGGAATTGATGTCAACAAGGTAAATCGAGAAGGCAAGACGGCACTCAGCTTGGCGGCTGCCAAAGGCCATGCAAATTGCGTAGAGCTCCTGCTAAAGGCGGCCGGAATTGATATTAATTTAGCAAATCAATACGGCGACTCTCCTCTCAGCTTGGCTGCCGAATGTGGCCACGCTGAATGCGTGCGACTCCTGCTTGCGGCACCGGGGATTGATGTGAACAAGGGGGATGAATACAGCTACACTCCCCTCAATGAGGCTGCCTTCGGAGGCCATGCGGATTGCGTAGAGCTCCTGCTAAAGGCGGCCGGAATTGATATTAATTTAGCAAATCTAGACGGCGAATCTCCTCTCATCATGGCTGCCGAAAATGGCCATACCGAGTGCGTGAAGCTCCTGCTCGCCGCTCCGGGGATTGATGTGAACAAGGGGGATGAATACAGCTACACTCCCCTCAGTAAGGCTGCCAAAAGTGGCCACGCTGAATGCGTGCGACTCCTGCTTGCGGCACCCGGAATTGATGTCAACAAGGTAAATCGAGAAGGCAAGACGGCACTCAGCTTGGCGGCTGCCAATGGCCATGCGGATTGCATAGAGCTCCTGCTAAAGGCGGCCGGAATTGATATTAATTTAGCAAATCAAGACGGCGACTCTCCTCTCAGCTGCGCTGCTAGCAATGGCCATGCGGATTGCATAAAGCTCCTGCTTGCGGCACCCGGAATTGATATTAATTTAGCAGCTCAAGACGGCAACTCTCCCCTCAACTTGGCTGCTTTCAATGGCCATGCGGATTGCATAGAGCTCCTGCTAATGGCGGCCGGAATTGATATTAATTTAGCAAATCAAGACGGCGACTCTCCTCTCAGCTGCGCTGCTTTCAATGGCCATACCGAGTGCGTGAAGCTCCTGCTCGCCGCTCCGGGGATTGATGTTAATTTAGCAGCTCAAGACGGCAACTCTCCTCTCAACTTGGCTGCTAGCAATGGCCATACCGAGTGCGTGAAGCTCCTGCTCGCCGCTCCGGGGATTGACGTTAATTTAGCAAATCAATACGGCAACTCTCCTCTCAACCTGGCTGCTTTCAATGGCCATACCGAGTGCGTGAAGCTCCTGCTCGCCGCTCCGGGGATTGATGTGAACAAGGTAAATCGAGAAGGCAAGACGGCACTCAACTTGGCTGCTTACAAAGGCCATACCGAGTGCGTGAAGCTCCTGCTCGCCGCTCCGGGGATTGATGTTAATTTAGCAAATCAATACGGCAACTCTCCCCTCAACTTGGCTGCTTGCAATGGCCATACCGAGTGCGTAAAGCTCCTGCTCGCCGCTCCGAAGATTGACGTTAATTTAGCAAATCAATACGGCGACTCTCCTCTCTGCTTGGCGGCTGCCAAAGGCCATGCAAATTGCGTAGAGCTCCTGCTAAAGGCGACCGGAAT
>JAFWZG010000063.1 GCA_017517385.1 Akkermansia sp. | reverse complement strand
GCTGGATGGATAAAAGCAAGTAATTGTTTATAACATATTCATCGGTATCATTTCTGCCTACCTCCTGTTTTGCGGGAGGTAGAGCAACCTTTTTTATATTAATAGCATGAATAGCTGACGAATATTTTTGAGGCAATGCAATAGCGCCCCCCCATAAAGGATTGACAGCAGAGGGTATAAAATGATATAAAAGCCCCATACGCCACCTGCACACAAGAGAGAGGGACTTAAATTGGCTTCCTAAGTGTCGATAGGATGGCGCCATCTTAAAAGGAGGGCGACAGCTTAAAGAAGTTTACACTACACTAGACTAGCTTGTATGATTAGAGTAATAAAAGCAGCATTTCTAATAGTAATTATATTGTCTGTTTTTTGGAGTATAATGACTATTAAAATGGAAAATGAATTGGATAAAGAAAATGGTATTATTTTTCGCAGAAATTATTCTCCTCAGATTATACAGAGGATTACAGGTTTGAATAGCCCTGATGTGCTAGAAATAACAAAATGGGATTATGAAAGAGTGTTTGCTTTTTCATTGTCTGCACAGGAGACAACATTTTTGATTAGCCGATTTGATTTAAAATTTGACTGTTCTATCTCACTAAAAAATCTTACAAACACAATAAATTATGAACATTTACCTAAATTGTTTTCCATAGACCGCGAGGAAATTATATGGGAAATATATGAAAATTCATTAACAAAAAAAGATTTATTTTCTATTGTTCATGGTTTTGATAATGATCGTTTTATACAGAATTACGGAATAACACTTATAATCAACAAAAGGATAGGTTACGGTTTTTTGCGCATATATGGATTTATACAAGAATAAATAAATATTATTATATACAGTTCTGGACAGGAAAGCGCGCATACGGCCTTCCTGACCAGACTGATGATAAATATTAGAAAGAACTTATGGGCAATCCACTACTTCTTTTATGCTGTAATCTAGAAATCTTATTGTAAATGGAGTTGCAGGAATAATTGATATTACACGAGTAATATTTTCTTTTGGATAAAAAATACTATCATTTCCATCTCGTTCTCCATAAGGCCTTTTATCAAAATTAAAGGTGTCGTTTTGCGCAGAAAACGTCCCTTCAATTAGCCATTTGTTGCACTCTTCATCCACTAATTTCATAGTGTAATCAAAAGTGACATTTATACGTCCAGGCCCCGCAATATTCATGGTTGAAAGACTAAATAAATCGATATTTTTGCTAATTGTGCCTGATGTTTTCTTTTCACATGGGTTCAATCCCATGTTTGTATAATTGACAACTTCTGAACATGCACTTAACGGCACTGTTATTATCTTAGACGCTCGATTGTTTGCAAAATATTCGTTTGCCCCACTCCAGTAAGATAATCCATCTTCATACGTTTTATCTGCACTACTTTCTCTCCTAAGATTTGCAATTCCACCACCTAAAGAATACCCGCCATAGAAAGGCTCTATAGCGCCCAAATAATCGCAATTGTAAAAATTGTTACCCAAGTACTTGTATTCATTTTTATTCTTGATAATATCCCGATTTAACCAACGACTAGAGTGCTGGATATAATACCTCCAATTATAATACACCAGTCCCAGTTCTCTATCCCATACCTCGCTACTCCACTGGATGGGCTGGGTAAGAGAGCCAGAGGCAGTTACGGAGCCGAAGGGAGTGTAGGTATAGGTGGTAGAGATGGTTCCGGAGGAGGAGTAGAGCTCGCAGATGTTCTTGGTGAGATCCCATCCATATGTATACCAAGTACCGTTAATACGGATGGCCAGAGGACGGGTGGCGACGGGCTGGGTGGGATCCCAGGTAACGAGCCACATCACCGGGTGGTGACTACGAGTGAGGTCGAGGCAGGCGATTTGCAGATATCCACGGTAAATATATCTCTGGTGGAGCGTTACTGAACCGTTGACGGTCACTTTCTTATAGGTGCGGCGTCCCATGGAGTCGTACTGACACTCAACAACCGTGTTACTTTCACTGTTGCTGAAGGTGACAGGACGATTTTCGGCGTTGTAGACAGCGCTCCAAATACCGGTATTGGTCTTGATAAGCGTCTGGTTGCCGTCAGCATCGAACTGCGGGACGAACGCTGCGGCACCATTTTCCGAGATGAAGGTGTACTGGTTGAGCTCATTCGCCGTGTACTCTGTGCTGCTTGCCACGCCGGAGCTGGTTTCGACAGCGGCGGTGCGGTTACCGATGTTATCATAGGCGTATTCGTAGTCACCGCCATTGACAGTAGCAGAGGTTAGCTCAGAGCGGGTGTTGTGGGCGAAGGTGTCGTTCACGACGCTGCCCTGTCGAGCGGTATTGCGGGCGATGGGGCGTCCGAGGATATCGTATGAGTACTCACGCTGCGCCACGAGGGTACTCCCACGATGGTAAGCCATACCGGTGAGCAGGTCGCGGGTTGCCTCGTAGGTTTGCGTGAGCGTCATGTTGTTCGGCTTGGTGAGCTTATGCAGCAGGTTGGTGCCAGGCAAATACTCATAGCCGAACGTTTTTGCTTCACCGCCATGCAAGAACCCGGCGGAGGCAATACGTCCGTCGTCACCGTAGCCGGTGGTGACAGTGTGCTGCACGGAGCCGTTCTTGCTGTAAACGAAGCCGGTAGAGCGCCCGAAGCTGTCGCTAGTCTCCGCGATGAGGTGCGTATCGCCATCCACCACGAGAGAATCAGTCTCACGCTCTCCGTAGCTATTGTAGCCAAAGGTGCGAGCTCCCGCATCATCCACGAGCTGAGTCATCTGGCCGAGGTGGTTGTAGCTGAAGCTTCGGTCTGAGGTAACGGCGGTGCCATCTACTATGGTGCAGGTTGTACCCAAGTGCAGGCCACGAGTATGCTCATAGCTGTGTGTCTTTACATTGCCTCGGGCATCGGTTTCCGTAGCAAGACGGTTGTAAGCATCGTACGTTTTCACCACGGATGTGCTGTCGGCGTAAGTCTTGGACATCTCAAGACCGGTCAGGTCATGGAAAGCCCAAGTGGTTTCATCGTAGTCGCTGCGCTCGCTCGGGTCGGTGGTGATTAGCTCACCATCAGCGCGGAAGGTGCGGAGAGTGGTCATATTGTCCATGTCATCGTAACCGAAGCAAGCAGGCTGCAGGGCAGTACCCCACTCGGCAAGCTTGCGGCCTCGATGGTCGTATTTGTAGCAGGACGTGTTGCCCATGGCATCGGTAATCACAGAGGGCTGGTCATGAACAATGTCATAGACAGTACTCGTAATGGCACCTGCTGCATCCGTTACGCTGATGGTGCGGCCAGCCTGATCCATTGCGGTAGTCGTAGCGTTACCTCGTCCGTCAACCTGTACCAGTGTCATTCCTGATGCTGTAAAGCTTCGGCTTGCGGAGGTTACGATACCAACGTGGTTTTTCTGCGAAATGGTAAAACCATCGATGCTGACGGATTCAGCCGTGATATTCGAGGTAGGCACCGTGCTGAAGGAGCTCACCTTCGTGGGAGCCGTATATTCCGACCAATTCACTGAACTGTTACCGCGCATATCGATGCTGATGCTCTTGCTTGCCAGAGTTGTGGAAAGCTGTGAAATCAGCCGCTTCAGCGTGCTGTTCAGTGCAGTACCCTCGGCATTGTAGCGTGTCTGCGTAGTGACGCTATACACGCCATCCTCTGCAGATTCCACCGAGTAGGCTACCTCGCTCACCGAAGAATTATCCTTGGTGGGAGAATCTGCCAGAGCAAGAGTCTGCTTCACCTGATTACCGAAGGAATCGTACTCATAGAGCGTAGATGCCGTTTTTTCGGTGTTCCACCCCGTATCCTGATACTGCTTCACCAGCTGCCCCTTGGCGTTGTACTCATTTCGGGTGTAGATAAAACCTCCAAGCGTATTCGGCTTAGCTTGCACAATCGTCTGACCAAAACCATTAATAATTGTCTGTGAAACAATATTACCAGCGGCATTGCGCAGAGTCGTACGCAGATTAGAGCCGTTGAGATCGTAGCTGTATACCAGTTCTCGCTGCCCTGTACCATGTACTCGCGCGGTGGAACCGTCCACGTTGTTTGTGGTGATGAGCGTCGCCCCGGCGGGTGTGATCTGCGTCGTGGTAAGACCATCTACGCTATAAACAGTGCGGGAAATGCGACCGAGTACATCCGTTTGCGCTACAGTGCGCCCCAGAGAATCGAATTCCGTAGCGGTAGTGGTTACCATATCACCAATACTCGTCATGGTACCGATTGTACGTCCGGCTGCATCCAGATTGTAAACAGTCACAGTTGCCGGAGTCGTTTCCGTAGCACTGCGTTCCTTGCCAATCAAACGTTTGGCTGCATCGTAATTGTACAGAGTAGTCACTCCATCTTCATCTGTTTCTGAGGCAAGGCCACAGCACATCCATGCCTTGCTGCTGGTACGACCATTGCCTCGGGTACGGGTAAGCTCTCGCATGAGGTGGTCGTAGGTATAAGACTCGGAAGAAATCAGCACCCACTCCCCGGCAGAAGTAAGCACATGCGCCTCCTGTCGCAACACGATGCCGTTGGCCGCGATAAACTCCACATTGCGGCGAGACTGACCATTGACAGCAACACCTTCTGCACGGGTTTCAGCGGTGTGTTTGACTACTGCACCATGAAGTTCGGTAGATTCGTAACTGTGCCATGTCTGCACCCCATTTTCGGCTTGGGTGAACTTGATACGACCTCGTGCATAGGGAAGCGTGGCAGAAGTACCGAAGCGTTCCTCGATGCTTACCATAGAAAGAGAAGAACCAGCCGCAGTGTGAGTTGTTGTTACTCGATGTACATCTGCAGTATCCACATAAGCATAAGACGTGGTTGCCAGTACAGTCTCATTCCCGGCTTCGTTCACAAGTACAGTCTTTACCGTCGCCGGACGATTCTCGTTATAACGACCACTTGCATAGGTCGTGCGAGTACCCTTTTCTACAAAGCCAGCAACGACGGTTGTGGAAACATTGAGGACTTCGCGACCCTCTGCGTCATACTCGTATCGGGTATGGCTACCATTGGGGTGAAGTACTCGAATAACACGCCCATAATCATTGCGCCCGGCGATTTCACCGTAGATGTACTGAGTAACCTGTGCTTCATCACCACTACCGGAAATAGTCTTATCGATCACCTGACCAAAGTTAGTATGGCGATACTGCGTGTGTTCAGCCGCAATCGTGTTACCATCCGCATCAGTGTAGGTGTTATCTCCTGTCCATGCAGCGGGACTCAGCGCATCCTCAGTGCGAGTCTGCTGCTCATTAACAGATTCATCACCTTTCGTGAACGTCCAAACATTGCCGTTCTTGTTCCATCTGTATCGGGTCGGCATACCATCGGGGGTAGATTCGATAATGTTCAAAACAGAATCTGCCACACCGGAAATAGCAACGGATTTCACAGAAGAACCGGAAAGGGCATAGTAGCCATTTTCACCCTTACTACCGACTTGACTCAAGGGGTAAAGGTTCAGCATAAAGGCACTGGAACCGTAAGAAGTAACAGTCAACACGCCGGTAGAAGCAGCATAAATCTGACGAATCACACCGGAGTCATCACGAATGACCTCATATGCGGTATGGAACTCGTCTGCGGAGAACGCCACATCCTCACTAGTAACCATACGCACGGGCGTACCACCGACAATCGGATAAATGAGAGACGAACCATCAGAGAAAGCCTCTTCAATGTAAGCGACTTCGTTTTCTGTGTTGGCCGCAAAGTCTGCATCCAGTTTTCGAACTCGACCCGTGGACAAAGCCGCATTATCGAGAGGCTTGCCCGTAGTCAAACTATAGCGAACGGTTTCCCCAAACTGAGGTTTGACGGTGACTACCTCCCCCTCAACAGTGAGCTCATTAAACATCGGATGATTGACTCGCAGATTAGCGGGGCTGAGATCAGCCGCAGCAAGCTTATCAGAGAAGAAACCGACAGATGCAGACGGCATACCTGCCATCATGGGGAACTGACCAAAGGACATATCCCATGTTGCACAGCCGGATGAAGCAGAACCTGCACCCTCAGAAGCACAACCGCAAGGATTAGCAGTATGAGGTACTTTTGGGGGAACTGCGCCTTTCAGCAACACATAAAGCTCGATATTGGGAGCAGTTGAGAATGTGCGAGTATAGGTATTTGCCCCAGAATAATTACCATCCGGAATCTCAACTGTATCATGAGAAACTTTCAAAGCAATTGCATTGGGACCATTATAGTATGAATTGAACAGAGACAACTCCGAAACGCGATAGAATCCGGCTTGCGGGGCATGAGCAGAGGCTTTGGCAATGCCCAGTCGTCCGGAGGGCTTGGTTATGTCAATGCCCAAGGAGGGGATGACAAGACGCCCCGAATCATCTGCTTCTACAGCGAAATACTGTGTACCCGGAGTGGTGATGCGTACATACAGGTCGTAGCGATTGTCCGTGTCCGGGGTAGAATCTGCCATGTTGATGGAACGGAATCCCGGAGTATTGTTGCTGAACGAAGCTACATACTTAAGCGTTTTTGTGTTCGGCTCAGTTGTAATGTCTTGCAATAACCCACTGTGAACACAGTAAGCTGCACATTTATCCCCCAGTACACTCGGTTCGGGCAAAGCCGCACCGGAAGCGAGAATCATGACCTTATCAGCAGGGATAAAATCAGCGGGGTTTACGATGGTGACTGCACTTGCGTCGTCAGTCTGGACAGTAGCGGTGGTATTGGATGTCGTATTCATGACGGTATTGGTGTTGGTTGTGGCAGCGAAATCGGTGCCGGAGTTGAGGTTTGCAGAAGCGAGAGCTGCTGCATTTTCGGGCGTGTCGTTATCAGTAGACATATTTGTTGTTGTTGTAGTGAAGGTGAACGGATATTCGTGATTCACGTTCATCGCAACCACGAATATAAAATCACCCGGAACAAAAGGCCAACAAACTTTTTGCTTCGCCGCATAGTCTCACCTAGTAAGGCGTACAAGGAGAACCTCATGCGCTATTGATGAACATCATATACTCCACTTTATCCCCGAATTGCCTCAAAAATGCGGTCACCAAACTGTGCAGATACAACTTGACATGTTCTGAGAAGGCTGGTAACATGTACTATCATGAGAGTAGTGGAAGCCAGAATTGAAATTCCTATGGGGAGCCGTAATAAGTACGAGGTTGATGCGAAGACCGGGCGCATTAAGCTTGACCGCGTGCTGTATTCCTCCGTTTATTATCCAGCTGAGTATGGTTTTGTGGAACGTACTCTGTATCTGGATGGTGACCCACTGGATATTCTGGTGTTCACATCATCACCGACATTCCCCGGTTGTTATGTGGATTGCCGTATCATCGGCGGAATGGATATGATTGATTGTGGTGAACCGGATGTGAAGATTCTGGCTGTGAATGTGGGAGATCCCCGCTATGATCATATTAACACGCTGGAGGACCTGCCTCCTCACTATCTGCAGGAAATTCAGAACTTCTTCCGCACGTACAAAACCCTGCAGAATAAGGTGACGGAAGTGGGGGAATTCTTTGGCGTGGAGAAGGCGGTAAGTATTCTGGATGAGTCCTTCTCGCGTTATGTGGAGAGCCTGAGGCCTTAAAGGCCGGGCTTGGGCTTATAAACGCGGGGAACACGCGCCGAGATGGAGCAGATGATATTGCTCGGGATGGTCTTGGCGCGGGCGGTGAGCTCTTCCCACGGCACGTTTGGCCCGAGGATTTCGGCTACATCACCGGGCTGTACGTTATCCACGTGGGTGACGTCCACCATAATCTGATCCATGGTGATACGGCCGAGCACAGGGCAGTAGTGGCCATTCAGGTAGACACGTGAGCCGGTGTTGGAAAGGTAATGCAGGTAGCCATCCCCGAAGCCAATGCCGATGGTGGCCACCTTCGTGGCGCCGTTGGTAATGTAGGTGTGATCGTAGGAGACACCATGATTACCGGGCAGGGTGCGCAGCAGGGTTACGCGGCTGTAAAGCGTGAGCGTGTTGCGCAGCTCCTTGTTGTAAGGTGAAGGCATGGGGGAGAAGCCGTAGAGAATACGGCCGAGGCGCACCATGTTGGTGCTGGGTGCCTTGTAGTTGAAAACGGCGGCGCTGCTGCAGAGATGGCGGTAGGGCAGCTCTAAGTGCTGCTGAAGGTCTTGCACAGCGGCCTCGTAGGTGCGGATTTGGCGGTGCGTGAAGGTAATATCCTGAGAGGCTGCTGAGAGGTGGGAGTACACGCCCTCGATATTCAGGTATTCGTACTGGCTAAGCTTCTCACCAAGCCCGGGAATTTCATGCGGGAGCACGCCGGCGCGGCCCATGCCGGTATCCACATTGATGTGAAGGTTAACCTTCTTATTGTACAAGCGGCCAAGGGAGTTGAAGTGCTCCGCTTCTTCCACACTGGAGAGAGCGGCGCGCCAGCTGTGCTGTACAATGGCTTCTCGCTCAGTCGGGAAGCAGGGGCCCAGAATGAAGGGCCGTACCTTGCAGCCTGCAGCTTGCACCCGGGCTGCTTCAGAGGGGGTGGCGACGCCAAAGAAGGTGATGTCTTCATTATCCAGCGCTTTTACGACACCTTCGATGCCGTGTCCGTATGCCTCTGCTTTCACGATGGGCATGCGGCTGTGCTCCGGCATCACGCGGCGCACGACTTGCAGGTTGTGCTTCATGGCATCGGTATCTACCTCGGCCCATGCGCGGTAAGTGGTGGTGGCGTCTATGGCGTCCATGGCGTTCATTTTATACTGCTGGGATTGAGAATGCAAGCCTAATCGCTTAATTTTACGTTGTGGGCGTGAGACGAATGCAGACGGACTGCAGCGGGCGGCTCCAGTGAATGGGGATTCCCTTGCTCATAAGCTCCGCTCCACTGAGCTCTGTGCCACCCAGCGGACAGAGCGGGCGGGGGGAATCCGGCAGCAGTTCTTCGATACGGTAGCGCTTTCCGGCACTCAGTCCGCGCACGGGAATGCGGGTGTGCTGGTTCGTGAAAGTGCGCTCAGTTGTATATGCCAGTAGCAGAGCTTGGCGCCCATCCGTGTACAGCAAGGCGCAATCCGGCCCTTCGTAGGGGCTTACAAGGCGGTATAACTCGCCTAGCTGGACGATTGGGCGCAGCTCTTTGGCGAGGGCGAGCCGCTCGCTCAGTTCCTGCGCCTCCTCTGCGGAGAGCGTGCGGGGATCCAGCTCGAAGCCGAGGCGGCCTGCGAGTGCGACGTCGAAACGGAACTTGAGCGAGGTGCGACGCCCGGTGTAGAGGTTCGGGCTGGCGGTGACATGGGCACCCACGGCATTGGCGGGGAAGAAGTGGTTGGCGCTCCACTGCATGCAGAGGCGGTCATGGGCGTCCGTATTATCACTCAGCCAGAATTCTTCATGGAATTGAGCCGCCCCGAGGTCCATACGCCCGCCACCGGCTGAGCAGCACTGGAAGATGACCTGCGGGTGGCGCTGCCTGAGTTCGCGCATGATGCGGTAATAGGCGCAGATGTAGTCAAAGTAGATGTTCGGGTGCGGGGCATCTGTCATCATGCGGTTGCAATCCCACTTCACATAGGAGATTCCGGGATTGGTGCTCAGGAGGTCGCTGACGGTGTTCAGCACAAAGTCCTGCACATCCACTCGGGCAAGGTTCAGCACGAGCTGACGGCGCTGCTCGGTAGGGGTGAGCCCGGGCAACTGCAATGCCCAGTCCGGGTGGGCTCGGAAAAGCTCGCTATCGGGGCAGACCATTTCCGGTTCCACCCAGATGCCGAACTTAAGCCCTTGGGCAGAGGCGTAATCGGTGAGTGGCTGAAGGCCTTGCGGCAGTTTTTCGGTATCCGGCTGCCAGTCACCGAGGGAGGTGGTGTCATCCTTGCGGCGCCCGAACCAGCCATCATCTAGCACGAACATTTCTATCCCGAGCTCAGACGTGCGCTGCATCATGGCCCGCAATGTAGGTTCTTCCACATCGAAGTGTACACCTTCCCAGCTGTTTAGGAGGCAGGGGCGCTGCTCTAAGCCGCGCGGGATGATGCAGCGGCGCAGGTAACGGTGCAGGCGGCGAGTGGCGTCTCCCTTGCCCTGAAGGCTGTTCAGCATGAGAGCGCGTGGGAGTGCAAGTGTTTGCCCGGCAGCGAGGGTGTAGGGGGCTCGGGCAAAGTCATGCCCAAGCCCCAGAAGCCCTTGCCCCTGTGCATTGTGGGTGAAGGAAATATCGTAATTGCCACTCCATTCCAGTGCGGCCAACAGGCTATGGCCGAATTCTTCATGCGCGGGAGTATCCGTGGCAATAATGATGCCCGGGGTGCCTTCCTGACTTGTTTTAATGCCGGTGCAGGAGCTGACGCTGAGTGTGTTGCCGCGTTTGACTTCCTGCTGCTGCATGATATGCTCACCGGCCCAGACGCCGCGGAAGGTGGTGGCGTGGTAGCTGTGGCCCTGCATGAGAGCGGTGGCGGAATGAGCCCGGAGAATCTGCAGCTGGGAGGACGTACTGTTCTTCAGGGTGACTTGCTGGGTGAATACACCTTCCTCATGTAGCTGCAGGCTCAGTGTGAGAATGATGCCGGGGTGGCGAGGGTCTTCCAGCGTGAGCACGAGCTCACCATTCTGGCTGCATGAATCTTTCAGCTGCGGGTTAAAGCCCATGCTGCCATCGGCAAAGAGCAGTTGCAACGCGTATTCTCCGGAAAGGTGCAGGCGGGGATAAGCTGTTCGGGATTGGTAATCTGTGAGGTATTCACCGTGAATACAGCCGGTTTCGCAGTGAAGAACGGTGGCGCAGGCATTGGCCCATTCGATGCTGCCGTAAGGGTATTCAATTCGGTGGGGAGAACTTATGGCATCCATGCGGTTTCAGAATTTCGGGGGATGGGTGGGCAGATGCGGCGCTCTAAGCTTTCTCCTTTTTCTTCGCTCAGCGGCTGCTGCGTGTGTATGATGTGTTGTAAATGCAGGAGGAGCTTCCGGTCTGCCTCTGTTGGTCGGCGGGAGTAGATGTCGAATCCGGTGTGCCCCAGTGGGTTGTAAGCGAATACGGTAGCGATGTTGCTGAAGCGAACAAACAGCCGCGGGTGCAACACGAGCTTAACTCCGGTGTATCCCTTGGGCCAGTAATCCTCGGTGCCGAGGTCGTCGGTCGACTGCCACCAGTCTTGAAGTGCTTTCTCGTTCTCCGGTGTTGCCGGCCAGCTCCATACCTCACGGGAGTCGACTATGCAGTGGGTCTTGTCCTGCCATTGCAATTCCGGGCGCGAGTGACTGATGATGTGGTGGAACTTGCAGGAACTCAGCGTGACGCAGAGCAGCAGAAGTAGGGGCGTTTTATTCATATTTGCGGGCTTCGCGTCGTGCCATGCGCAGGCGCTCGCGCTCTTCGTGAGCTTGGCGGCCCAGGCGGCTGTCTTTGTTAAGGTCGCGCGCTGCTTCTAGGGCTGCGATGGCCTCTAGCAGTTTGGCTTCCGTGGCCGGAGTGTGTGCGCCTTGGTAGCCTTGGGTGTATTGCAGCATGAGCAGGGGGTAGAGGCAGCGCAGGCCGATAAACTGCTTGTGCTCTTCGTTGCTCAACTCATGTTCAAGCAAATTCCGGCTTTCTGCAATGAGTTCTGCTACTTGTTCGCCCGTCAATTCTGAATGAGCGCATGCTGCGCAGAGAAGATAGAGGGCCGCGGCATGGCTGCGTGTGTCTCTTTCAATCTCTCGATTTTCCGCCGTAGATAGTTCATGGGCTTTTTGAACGTTTTCGGCGCTTAAGTTGTGCAGAGGTAAGGCGGCATAAGGTCCTTGCTCATCAGCGATAACCAAGCTGGGCAGGTGGGTGACGCCTGCTTCCATGGCCTGGGCCTGCACTTCTGCTTCTTCCCGGCTTTTACATTCAGCCGAGATTTCTACGTATCGGCATTCTGTTTCAGGCGTCTCTGTCGGCAGGATTTGCTGTACAGTACTGCGGAGGAGGGGCGTGTCGTTACCTGCTAGCAGGTAGACGGTATAAGTTTCAGCAGCCGCTGGCGAAAGAATTGCCGCGGCTGCTGATATGATACTGATAAAGAGTGCAGAACCGTTGCTCATGAGGGTCAGGCTCGGCTGATGGTAATGCGTTTGAAGCGAGAGTCTGTTTCTTCGGACGTGGTGAGAATGCCCGGCATTTTGGCCAGTTCATTGTGAACTAAACGGCGCTGGTATGCATTCAATTTCTCCATCTGCAAGGGACGGCCTGTCTGCAGTACGCGTTCGGCACGGGAGCGAGCACGGCGAAGAAGTTTAGCTTCAGTGCGTTCACGGTAACGGTCACAGTCCACGCGGATGCGCGGGGCTGTTTCCCATTCCGCCTGCAGTAGTCTGTTCACGAGATACTGGAGGTCATCCAGTTTATCTCCCTCATCGCCAATGATGAAGCGTGCATCAGGGCCGGATATCATGAGGGTAACACCATTCTCTTCGTCAGCCGTAGCCTCTGTGGAGATGCTGTAAGTGTACCCCAGCGGCGTCAGGATGGAACTTGCCACCCTAACAGCTGCTTCTTCTGCTTCTTCTCTGATATCCATGGCTGCTTAATCGCGGGCTGCCCCGAGGAAACGCAGCAGGTAAAGGAAGAGGTTCAGGAAGTCCAAGTACAGAGACACGGCACCCATGATGGCGCCCTTGCTGCGGTCCACGCTGTCTGTGAGGTAGGCGCCTTCAGCAAGAATGCGCTGGGTATCATAGGCTGTGAAGAGGCAGAATACAATCACGCCGACAGCGGAGATGACGAGATCTGCTGTGCTGTTGCCGAAGAAGAAATTGGCCACGCCTGCAATGATGAGGCCGATAAGCATCATCATGAGCGTACGGCCCATGCCGCTGAGATTACGCTTGGTGAAGGCTCCATACAGGGCCATGCCGCCAAACATGCCGGAGGTGCAGGCGAACGTGAGCCCCAAAGACTGAGTGGTGTACAGGCTGAGGATGGGGCCAAGAGCCAGACCTTCCATTGCGGAGAAGGCAAGGAAGAGAATGCTCAGTGCACCGGTGGTGAGACTGTTGCGGCCGAAGCTCATGATGAGGATGAGCGCCAGTGTGCCGAGCAGAAGCCAAATCTGGTTTTCAGCGCACCATGCGAGTGTCTCGAAGGAGGATGTGGCATAGATGGCGGTGCCTGCAGTCAGTAGCATGGATACAGCCATCCATGTGTATACTTTGTTAAGATAAGCCTTTGCCATGGCAGCTATTTGCTGCTGCATCTGGGCTAATTCGGGGTGTTGGTAATATTCTTGATTCATGGCGTTATGATATCATTTTAGTGGGGAATGTCAAGAGCAAATTGAGGGGGACGGGGGCGTCTTCGAGAATCTCGTATTTTTTGAATTGCCATACTGTGAGTATCATCGGGTAGTAATGGAAAAATAGGGGCTGCAATTTTCGGGTGTAGTAGGTGGAGTTCGCAGGCGCACCAAGCTACGGCCATGCGGGCATAGAATGCGTTGCAGCACACCTGTGGCAGCAGCGCAGCAACCTCGGCTGCCCATGCCTCTTCTTTCACATAATGATTCAGCAGCATGACTACGCCGAAACGCGCTTCATATTCGTGCTCTGAGAGAATATAGGACTGCAGAAAATCCAGCGTCTCTTTCCGGCGCTCTCTCACAAATTTCCAAGTGCTGCAGCAGGAGTCACAGATGCTCCAGTTGCGAATGACCGGGATGAAGTCTGCCACTGCTCGGAGGCGCTCTTCAAAGGTGGCATATGGGGCATAGCCCGGCAGCATGCCGCGCAGCATGACGAGCTCCATGCAGGTGGCATCGGCCAGTGCGCGGAACAGTGCCAGCCAATCTTCTCGTGCAGCCTGTCGCGCTAGCTTGCGTAGTGCAGGCAGGCGTACGCCGAGTAAATCATCTTCTCCCGGTATGAGGGAGGCTGCAAAACGGCGGTATTTTTCCTCTGCTTGTAGATTCAGCGCTGAGGTGAGGTCTGCGAGGGTCATTGTTTGTCCTCAGGGGCCAGCAGCTGTCTTACTTCCTCTGTTGCGGCGTATTGATATGCTGTGTGGCCTTCAGTGTCTTGCATAGAAAGGTCTGCACCATGTTCCAGCAGAAGACGGACGCAGTTCGCGCTGCCTTGCATGGCTGCAGCCATGAGGGCTGTGGTGCCATCTTTCATGGCGGCATTGGGGTTGGCGCCGTGTTCCAACAGCATCAGAGTGATGATTTCCGGTTCTTTACAGCGCGCTATGGTATAAATGAGCGGGGTGACGCCATTAACATCCGCCAGATTCGGATCCGCTTTCATGGCTAGCATCACCTGAACGGCATCTATCGAATTTTGGGAACAGGCCAGCATGAGAACTGAGTCCCCCTGTCTGGCTCGGTAATTGATATCTGCCCCATGTGCGAGCAGCAAGTCCAGCATGTGGACGTTATTTGTCGCAGCCGCGACGGACAGGGCAGTGATGCCCGGTTCCTGAGCTATGTTCACATCCGCCCCGCGGTTGAGAACGAGTTGTACCATTTCCAGCTTGCTGGAGTAGGCTGCCAGTACAAGCAGGGGGGTGCCGTCTGCAAACCGTGTGTTAGGAGAAATGCCATTGGTGAGCAGTTCGTCCAGCTGAGCGGGAGTGCCTGATTTTAAGATTTGCTCAATGTCTGACCGGGTGATGGCTTTCTGCTGAGGGGCTTCGCCTTGTGCGGGGAGGGGAGCCGGAGTCTGTGCCACTGCTGTGGTGGCTGCGAGAATGGTCAGGGTGGAGATGAATCTCTTCATGGCGGGGCTACTGTGTCACAGTTGGTTCTAATTGTCAAGCCGTAAATGGGCGCGTTATCCTTGGGCGCCCAGCGTGAGCGCGAGGAGGAAAAGAATGAGATGCAGGGAGGAAAGCCCCAGCAGCACGTTCATCTTCTTGTTCGCCGGGGTACGGGTTAGCTTCAACATGATGACTCCGCCTACGATAATGGCTGCCAGCCAGCAGAGGTTCCAACCGACGTCCGGCAGGAAGAACGCCGTTTGTTTCAGCGTGGCGTAGGGGGCAACGAGGAAGGCCATGGCCAGTCCACGGGCACGTTTCTCGCCGAGGCGTACGGCGAGTGTGCGCTTGCCGGTGGTGGCGTCTTCCTTGCGGTCTCGGATGTTATTCACCTCGATGAGCAGGCAGGATAGTAGACCACACTGGATGCCGAGAATGAAGGCGCCCGCGTAGATGCTCAGGTATGCTTCCTGCCATCCAATCTGGACGAACACGGTGCCGCATACGGCTACAAGCCCGAAGAAAAGAAGAACGAAAAGCTCTCCCAAGCCTTTGTATGCCAAAGGCCAGGGGCCGCCTGTATAGCAATAGGCACACAGCATGCTCGGAATGCCGATGGCGATGATAACCCAGCCTTGCGCCGCGATGAGCGGCAGAGAGAAGGCCGCTGCCGCAGCCAAGAAGATGCAGCCCCATATTTTGACGGCGCGTGAGCTCATATCGCCACTAGCTGTGATGCGGCGCGGGCCTTGGCGATGAGCGGTATCTGCCTTCTTGTCACTATCCAGCGAGTCATTGAAGAAATTGCAGGCTATCTGGATGCACATGGCACTCAGCACCGTGAAAATGGCCAGATTCCAGTCCAGCTGAACGCCGGGAACGCCCGCCATCTGGAACTTATGTACAATCATGCAGCCAGCCCATACGGCCACGATGCCGGCTGGAAGGGTTTTGGGGCGTGCTGCGAGGAATATGGATTTGAGCTTATTCATTTTTTGCGGGGAAATTTACGGCGGCCACCGGCAGCCTGTCTGAAGGGATTGAAGAGGGAATCCAGCCCACTGTTTTTGATGAGGAGCGTTTGCTCCATGAGGCGCCCGAGCTTACCTTTGGGCCAGCCCCGCTGCCAGAACCAGTCCAAATACTCTGTGGGCAAGTCCATGAGAGGGCAGCCGTCCGGCGGATAATTATCCGGGCCGTACATGCCGTAGGGCATGTGCATGGCAGCTATCTCTGCGAGGAGGGCTCGAAGGTCATCCGCAGTGGGTATGGGGATGTTCTCCATCAGCGTTTGACGCTCCAGTTGAGCAGCTCTCCGGCATACATGGGTACTACCTGCTGGCCATAACTGCGGTAGCATGCTGGAACTTGCATGGGAATATCATGCAGGGTGACTTTCTTCTGCACAGGAGTGAGGCCGTACAGGCGGCAAGCGTTGTCGCTCACAAAGGCTTGAAGCTTATCAGCAGCGCCATGCTCCGCAAAGAGCGCGGCAAGGCGGGGCAGAGCAAGCGGTGCCGTGAATACACCGGCCGCGCAACCGCAGGCCTCTTTTTTGCAGCGGGGATGCGGTGCGGAATCGCTGCCGAACATAAGGCGGGGGTGTGCGCTCAGGGCTGCTTGCAGCAGTGCATCACGGTCGCCGGGGCGCTTGGCGATGGGCTTGCAGAAGAGGTGGGGCTGAAGGGCGCCGCCGGCCACATCATCCAAGGTGATGATGAGGTGCTGCAGGGTGACGGTGGCGCAGAGGTTTTCAAACTCATCCAGCAACTGTAAGGCTGCGGCAGTGGTAATGTGCTCCATGCAGATGCGGAGCTTGGGATAGCGTGTGGCGAGGTTGCGGTACACGGCAAGGAACTCGGCCTCACGGTCCATCACGAAGCCATGGCTTTCACCATGAACGAGCAGGGGAATGCCCATTTCTTCCATGAGTCGGAGTGTGCTGTCAGCTTCAGCGAGATTGGCCACGCCGCCTTCACTGTTGGTGGTGATGCCGGCGGGGTAAAGTTTGAAGCCGAAGAAACCGGGTGTGTTTTTCGCTAGTGTGAGCTGCTGCTCAGTCTGCGGCGTGAAGAAGAGAGTCATGTACCGGGTGAAGGGGGTATCCTCCATAGCGGCCGCGATTCGTTCGCTGTAGGCCACCATGGCACCGGGATGTGTCACGGGCGGTACGAGGTTAGGCATGATGACGGCACCTGCAAAATCGGACGAGAGCGGGGCGACGAGTTTCATCATGTCTCCATCTCGCAGGTGCAGGTGCATATCCAGCGGTGCGTTCAGCGTAATCTCCATGCGCCTATTCTATCAGATTTCAAGCGCTCGGGCAAGCTTTACTATTGACAAAGCGCGCACGTGGGAGTAGAGTGAACTTGCTATGATACAAGAACACGTACTTCCGACATACGGGCGCGCCCCCATCACGGTGGCGAAGGGTGAAGGTTCCTACCTGTTTGATACGGAAGGGCGACGATATGTAGATTTCTGCGCCGGTATCGCTACTTGTAGCCTTGGGCACTGCCATCCGGCAGTGGTGCAGGCTCTTTGCGCTCAGGCCGGGCAGCTCATGCACTGCTCTAATCTGTACAATATCCCCCAGCAGGAGGAGCTCGCGGCTCTCATCGTGGATAAGATGATTGGCATTCCCGGCCGTGTCTTCTTCTGCAACAGTGGTGCTGAGGGTAATGACGGTATCATTAAGGTGGCTCGCCGTTTCGGTCATCGCCACCCCGCAAAGGATGGTTCTCCCCGTTATGAGGTGATTACTTTCAACAAGAGCTTCCATGGCCGCACTCTTGGTTCCATGGCTGCTACGGGGCAGGCTAAGATTCAGGTGGAGTTTGACCCCCTGCTGGTGGGCTTCCGCTATGTGGATTTCAATGATTTGGAGGGGCTGAAGGCTGCTATTGGCAAGGAGACCTGCGGTATTCTGTTTGAAGCTATTCAGGGGGAAGGTGGAGTGAATCCCGCTACAGCCGAGTTTATGCGCGGTGCAGCTGCTCTGTGCAAGGAGCATGATTTGCTGCTGATGATCGATGAGGTGCAGTGTGGCTTTGGCCGCTGTGGTGCTCCGATGGGCTGGCAGGCCATCTGTCCCGAGCTGCAGCCGGATCTCGTTTCCTGTGCCAAGGGCATTGGCGGCGGTTTCCCCATGGGCTGTTTCTGGGTGAGCAACCGCGCTATTGATGAGCAGGGAACGGAGCTTTCCTCCATCATGGGCCCGGGCTCACATGGTTCCACTTTCGGTGGTACGCCTATCGCCTGCGCTACTTCCCTAGCTGTGGTCAGCGAAATTATTAAGCAGAATCTTTCCGCCCGTGCTAAATCTCTAGGTGAGCAAATTAAGGCTACGGTGGAGGGGTGGAATCTTCCCTGTGTGGAGACGGTGCGTGGCTATGGTCTGCTGCGTGGCGTTGGCCTGAAGGCCGGTAGCTTCAGTGTGCCGGAGGGGTCTACTCCTGCTGCCTATGTGAACAGCCTTTGTCTGGAGGCTGGTCTGCTGGCCTGCCCGGCAGGGCCCGATACGCTGCGTCTGATTCCTGCGCTGAACGTGCCGGAGGATGTGCTGGCTGAGGGCCTTGGCATTCTGAAGGCTGTGCTGGAAGGCCTCAGCTGATAACGCTGTTAAGATAAGTCTAAATGGAAACCGCCGCTTTCTTCTCGAAAGCGGCGGTTTCTTCTTACAATTTTTCAGGCAGCAAATCAGCCCATCAGTTCATCTACTGTGATGCCTGCGGTGCAGGGAGTGGGTTGATCACACTTGCTGAGGTGGCAGGGATGGCAGGGCGTGTGATTGCTCACGAGGCGATGCCCCTCACCGAAGCTCAGGGGGTAACGCTCGGCAAGTCTGCTGGCCATGATGACTGTGCAGCGGCAGCCGGTCTGAGCTGCTATGGTGGGTATGACGCCATCTACTGCATACAGAACGGAGGCGCTACCCAGCTTGCTGAGCAGTTCATCCGCAGCACTGATACACAGTTCGCACTTAAGCTCTGCGGCCATTTTCTCTGCTTTATCCTTATCCTTAGGCAGTGCCAGCAGTGTGGCTTTGCCAAGGCGGCGCACCAGCTCGGCCCAGTTTTCCTGCGGCCAGCTATCTGCTTCACCAAGTGAGGAGAAGGGAGCGATGAAGTTTCCGGGAGTTCCCTCGCTATTGCTGTTCAGGGCATAATCTTCGGGGCAGCTTGTCAGCCTGTGGGCTGTTTCCAGCCCGTTCAGATAATCCTCCAGTCTGCTGCGCTTGCCGGTAGAGCAGGTCTCGCTGTAGCGGGAATTAAAGCGGAATGAACGCCTCAGCTTGTTTTCTGCAAAACCGGAAACATGAAAGGGCGTGAAGGGTTTAAGCGCCTTGAGAACCTTTTTATTCTCACTATACATGAAGAGAATATCGTAGGGGCCGTATTTGTAATTTTCTTCACTATTCAGCTGAGCGGTGATGCTCTGTTTGCTGTCAACTGTGACGACGCTGAATACCAGCTCGTTAAAGCTCTTCCAGTATGCAGCCTGTTCTTCCGGGCAGAGCACGGTAAGCTGTGCATCTATACGGCTGCGTTTCAGTATGCGTAGCACGGGCAGCAGCATGGCCGCTTCCGCAAAGTTTTCCGGCATGCAGACCAGAATGCGGAAGGGTATCGTGACGTGTTTCTTTATCAGCTCATTGTTAAACACGCCCTTCGGCGCGAATACTGCGGTGCACTTCCAGCGGTGGTGCATCCAGAAGCCATCGATGATGTTTTCCTGCTGGCAGCGCTCCAGCGCATGGTTCACCTCCATGGTGATTTCATCTATCTCTTCACAGCCTTCCGGCAGGTCAATGGGGCGATCCATGATGGCCTGCCACTTGCCCAGCGAAATGTTCTTTGTATATACGGAAAACAGGCGTCCTTTGCCTTTGCAGCGCTTGTAGATGAGGGCAGGCAGCGGAGTGACGCCCGTTACCTTACCAAAGTAGGGCATGAAGAGGCCTTCCTGGGTGAACTGGTCACTCAGCACGCCCAGTAGACCGCCTGTGCGAGCCAGCTTGAAGACTGCACGTAAGCCGTCCTCCTTACTGAACATTTCACAACCGAAGGCTGTACGTGTATTATAGACGATTTTCTCCAGAATGGGGTTGCTCAGGCGGCGGTACATACAGCCATAGTGCTCCACTTTGGGGAAGAGCGGGCGAGTGCGGGAAAGAATTTCCCAGTTGCCGGCATGAGGCACAGCGCAGATGGCGGTCTTACCATCCGTTCCGCTCTCCTCGAAGAAGTCTCGGCCAACCACAGAGATGGATTTCTGCATTTCTCTGTCGGTCATAATGCCCGTTTTAAGAGCACAGGCGAGGTTCATGGTCGTGCGCACGATGTTGCGGCGTACCATGGAGGAGAGCTTATCCGGGCGCAAATCCGGAGCTACGACAATGCGCATGTTGCGCAGTACAATGCGCCGTCTGGAGGGGAACGCCATCCAGACGACGTAACCGAGGAAGCGCCCGAAGAGTGCAACTGCTTTTATGGGGGTGATGCGTAGTACACCACACAGCAGGCGGTAACCCAGAGCACCCAGTCTCTGTTTCAGACTTGCTTTCTGTTCGCTTTCACCCTCTTTCATGGCGACAGGTATTAGTTGAAGGTGTATGCTCTCTTAATATAGAAGGGCTTGCGGGTGTAGGGGTCCCAAACCTTGGCGCCTACGGGGATGCCTCTGTAATCCAGCTGATAATGGGGAGCGTAGGGGGAAACTACGATATCGCTAAACTCGGAGGTAAGGCCGTAGGGCAGGCCGTCTTCAGCATGCTCAATGCGACCGGAAATGTGAGAGGACGGAGGAAGCATGTCGGCATCTACCGTAAGCCAGTTCTGAGAGGCGGGGCTGCCGTTGTTATCCTTAATGACCATGGGGGGGCGAGTGCCGGGGTACTCAGCGCGGGTGAAGGTCTGGATGACGGGTTGCCAAATGCAGGAGCTGAGCATACCGAGGCCGAGAGTGGCGCAGAGGATGGCGATGGTGTGTTTTTTCATAATTCGTCAGTGTTGATAATTATTTAGAAAATGGTTGGGCTTTAATGGGAAGTGTAAGGGAGAAGTGTGATGCGGCCTTCTCTTTCCGTGGCATTTTTTTCGAAAATGGGGCAGTACCCATGTTTCTCAATAGCTTCCACTATTTCAGGATAGCAATCTAGAAGAGTATGTAGAGCCGGGCCCATGACTTGTATGTGCTTTTGGGGGACACCTACGTTGCCAATGCTGCCACCGCGTGGCATGTTACCCAGCAGAGGCGCACCGCCGCAGAAATCCACATTCAGTACCGGTCTGCCGTGCTCGACGCTTCGTTTGAATGTAAGGTGTATAGCCGTTGTCTGGTGCATATTGGCACCGACAATGCGGTCTACTATCAACTCCGCATACCCATTGTGCACACGAACTGCCACGCCCCTCACGTTGGCAAAAATAGAGAATATGCCGGTCTGGCGCGTGCGGCATGTGTCGCGAAGATAACGGTTCAGCTCCCCTTCTGTGAAACTGACGGGTGCTCCATTTGCGCTTGTGATGAGGGCTGTAAGGTTCTTTGCGGGGATTTTGTCATTATAGCCGGCTATGTCATCCAGTGATTGAGGTTGCCACATACAGACTACAAAGTAGAGCAGTGCTGCCACAAAACCCAGAAAGAGCACAATAGCCAGAGTGGACCAGAAGCTGAAATTCTGCCACAGTTCGCGGAGAAGATTTTCTCGCTGATGGGCGTCATCATCTTCCTCCTCAGCGCTTGAGTACAGAGTTCCTCGCGTTATATCATTGGTCGGAGGATTCTTGTGGAACAGAAAACCCCATATGGAGCCCGCGTCTGGTCTCCTGACTCGGCGTTTGCGTTTTCTGTTCTGAGAAGTGCCCATATAGCTCGCCCACCATTATAACTTATAATCTGATGAAGAAAAGCAAAAAAAGCCCGTAACGGGCTTTTTTGCGCGACATCGCATTGCCTCAAAAATCCAGTCACCGAACTGACACTTCCCACGAGTTCGGCTGACACGTGAAAAGCTGGATGCCTCATAAATCAGGCACTAATATATACACATGTCACTCAGAATGAGTAAACAAGCAATAGTAGAGTT
>JAFWZG010000062.1 GCA_017517385.1 Akkermansia sp. | reverse complement strand
CAGCAGCACCGCTATTTTCTGCGCCTGCCATCAAGTAAAGCTTCTGTCCCTCATTCAGTGAGTAGCTATCACCAAGCTTTAACTCAGCACCACGGGCTAGCGAAACATTCCCACTCACCGTAAGGGAGGAAGAAGTTATATTCAGCGTACCGGCCAAGGCACTGACATTGCTCAGCACAACAGATGCGCCATTGAGTGTCTGAGTACCGCTACCGGTCTTCACAAGGGTGATGCCATTCTCGCTGGTATCCGTTGTGTTACCGATTGAGCCGGAGAAGGTATAATTACTATCAGCAGCGGTATCAATGGTAAGAGTGGCGGCGCGGGTTGTTTCCGGGCGGTCCGAGCCGCTCAGAGCAGTATCAACCCTAGAAGCACCGGCATAAACAAAGCTGTGACCATTACCCGAAAGCCCCTTTATGTGAGCATTATCCGTATTGACAGCCAAGGAGGCTACAGCGTTCGAGGCAGCACCGGTCAAGCTGATATCAGCCATGGCCGCGACAAAATCGGACGCCAGCTCCAGGTAAGCCCCATGGGTGCGATCTTTATTCTGCCAGGTGCGGTTCATGCTGATTCTACCGTCAAAGTCACCATCACCATTCAGGATGAGTCTGGAAGATGTGCTGTGAGTCGTAGTGGATTCCCAGCAGAGCTCACCGGAACCTTTCAGCGAATTGATATTCCAAACGGTGCTCCAGCTTTCTTCCCTGAGGGTCAAATTACAACCATTGACGATAACACGTTCGAAATTGCGCCCCATCGCATCAGCACTGCCACGGGAATAGATGGTGGTATTACCATTGATGGTCAAATCACTGTTAATCGAAATATTACCGCCCTTATTAAGGTTAAGCTGTCCACCATTCAGAACAATGGAGGAACTGCCCGTACCGATATTTTCGCCACTCAAGGAGATATTGGCAAAATTGCCGAAGTTCAGGTTCGTACCCTCTGTGAGGTTTATATTCCCGCCGATGGTAAACGACGCCTTGGAGTTACTGAGTATGGCGAGGGAAGAACCGGAACCAACAGACAAATCGCCGTCTATCGAAATACTGGCAAGTCCGTCTTTCCCTATGGTTAAATGGCTTTTATCTCCTATGCTCACACTACCACGTACGACAATATGACTATGATTGGAGCTGGTAAGAGTAGCCTTACCATTCTCCAGACTCACTCCGGCCAGCAGGGCATGCGTTCTGTTATCAAGAATGCTTCCGTCTCCCAGATGAACGGTGGAGCCACTTGTGAATGCGCCATCCGATACCAGTCGGAGTGTACCCTCCTCCACATAGAATTGGCAGGGAGCATTGTTACCGCCCAGAGAAAGCATATTACTGCCGGTTTTACGGATAGTACCAACAGAAAGGTCAGCTGTTGAAGTCAGTCCTTGAGCAGAGCAGTCGAAAATTAATGCACCGGTTGAGCCGGAGTTCGTCAGCTGGCCGCCGTCCGTTACAATCGTACCACTGACGCTCAGATTGTGACCGGCCAAATCCAGAATACCGCCCTGAGCGAGGGTCAACTTGCCGCCGGCTGCCACATCCTGCCCAAGCTGAAGGCTAATCTCCCCCTCGCCGTTGTTATCCCGATGCCCCCGTACTGTAATATCACCGCTCCATGAATCATTGCCGGCAAGAACAACAGTTCCTCCGGTCAATCCTTGGGCATCAACCACCAGAGAACGGGAGGAATCCAGCTCACTGAGCAGAGTCAATTTGCCCCCGCTTGCAGAGCTGAACAGGTACCCCTGCCCGGCGGACAAAGTAATACCACCGCTGAACGCCACCTCCTTCTCTGCCGCAATTGCCAGAGAGAGATGGGTGCTCATATTCAACTGCTGATTGCTGACGGCATCCACCGTCACCATACCGTCCGATGTTTCACCAACGTTTTTGGTGATGGAATCTGCACTTGGAAGCCTGAAGCCGTTACCATATGTCAGATGAAGCGCAGCATTACCCAAGGCACCTTCTACAGCGTTCAACACGATACCCTTACCAGTGAAGGTGATCTCTCCGCTGAAGTCGTTCTGCGTGTTGGTAAGTGTCACCACACCGGAAGAATGGCCACTAGCGCCCAATATCAAATTATTCTCACCGGAGAGCTTGTAATTTACCACCAGCTCACCGCCACCGCCACCCAAACGCCAGGCCCCCTGCCAAGCTTCCAGAGCAATGTTTGTTCCGGCCTCACCATATTGTACAGTTTTGCCAATCTCTGCCCCCAGAGTAAGAGATTGGTGATTTTGCATATCGAGTTGCTCAACGGTGTCGGAGGAAAGAGCCATCGTACCGTCGGAGGCTTCGTCCACTCGCGCCAGCAGTTGTTCTGCACTCTCAGCCTGATTGGCAATCCAGCCTTCGTCAGACACGAGCCACTTGTTGTCGCTTGTGTTCCCTGAAGAGTTGGAGGTCACGAGCACCACGCCGCCGGATTCTATCGTCTTGGTACCGGTGAAACCGGAGTTATCACCGCCAAGCTCCAGAATAGCCCCCTCCGTTCCAAGGTCAATAGACAGGGAACCGGCTCCGGAAATATTGCCCTTGTATGAAAGTCGGGAATCAGCCCCGGTGCTGAACTCAACGCGCATATCACCGCCAAGTTCTACGTTCCCCTTCAAACCGAAATAGGCAGCATACTGATTGGTATCCTCCAATGAAACACCACCCTCAACATACTCCATGCGGTGCTGTACACCCTCGCGCATGATAAAAGTAGCCCCCTCATCCACCGTTACATCGCCGGTCAGGCGGGCATGGCTGCCTAATTCAAATGTGGCACCATCCTTAACAGCCACATCCATTGCAGCGTCCGCATAGTGCCAGTCATTGGCAAGCTCCAGACGTGAGCCGCCTCTGCCGTTCAGGGAACCCATGCCGTGCACGGTATGCGTTCCAGTAAGCAACACTTTACCATTGCTTACAATCAACCCGCTGCCGTCGTTGTTGCTCAGATTGGTGTGGATGCTGTTGAGCTCCCAAGTACCGCCCCCCTGATAATCAATGGTAAGGGAAGCATCCTTCGTGTCCCGGAACGAGCCGAGGTATTTCGTGTCACCACTCTCGGTGTATGTGAGTGTCACATTACCAGAGGTGTTGGTTATCATGGCGTCCTCTGTAAGGGCGTTGATGGTGAAACGCCCCTCAGCATCTGAGGTAGTGCGCCACTCCATGCTGTTGCCATGCATATCCAGCGTACCGCCGCCGGCGCCGAAGGTGAAGTCGCGTACAATCTGCTGCAAATCCTGAATCACCACCGTAGCCCCGGTATTCGCCAGAACATTGTATGCTGCATACCCGTTCTGCTGCTGCAAGTAGGTCGTACCCGTACCCCCCAGATTCAGCAGGGCATTGGTGTTGCCCGTGCCGTCTATATACAAATCGCCCGCACCTATCTTGCGCCACTCGGTCATGCGGGTGTCGGGATTCCGCAACTGAAGGTGAACTTCAGCGCCCTCGTTGATAACATAGCCGGCGTGGTCGAACTGATTATTCTCTCCACTCTCGGAGGTGATGGTGAACCTGCCGTCATTAAACTCGGCGTAGCCGATACCCAAATCCACCGTATCCTTCAATACGATACTGTTGTTAAGAGAACCTTCTGCTGCATCAAAGACAAGGTTTTCATTGTAAAATAAATCCGGTATGCTCTGGTTCAAGTATCCGCCATCCCCGCCGGACGCATTGTATGCATACCAGTTCTGCACATCCTTGAGGTTGGACAAATCACTCCAAGTATTCAGACCGGTCTTCACCCCCTTGTAGGAAGCCAGGGAATCACCCGCTGCATTGGTGACCGCACCTGTCCAGATGGTGGTACTATAGCCATCCATGTTGATGGTATCACCCTGAGTAGCTATGGCATTCAGATACACGGTATTCACCGCGCTCATATCCACATGCACATTGAAGGATTCCATCGTCTTGGCTGTCCACTCGGTATTACCGGCTGTCCAGTTATAGGATTTACCGGCCATACCCTCCTGAGCACCCACATATTCATACTGTCCGGTTGCCTCGTTGTATATGTATACCGGGCTGCCGGAGTCGCCACCGCGCACAGCATTCGGAAGTGGGTGTTTCTCGGAGGCACCTTCAAGAGCCTCGCCGTACCAGAGATTCTGCCACAGCACAAAGCTTCCCTTGTCCGAATATATCTTGGATCCGGTCACGGTCATAATACCGCCGATGATGTAGGCGTATGCCCCGCCGGCATTGGTAACCTTTCCATCCACCCAATCACCCATACTACCACCACCGGAATGGTAGATGTAGTTACCGTTCAACTTCGCAGCATCCGTAATCGTACTGACAGGATTCCAAGTGACATCTGTCTGCACCTTACTCTGACGCTGCAGCATGTAGTCGTGTGTTGCACCCCACATGCCATCGGGAGCCACCAGACGAAACCCCGTACCACGAATATCAATGGCCTGATAATTCAGAGCATGCTCACCGCCCACAACACGGTCACCATAAGAGGCACTGTTGGAGCCATTGTGCGCTACAGTAGCGATGAAGTTCGGACCGATAGCCACATCCGGGCCACCATCCACCGCGCCACTGAAATTAATCATCCCCTGCTCATTGGAAATAATGAAATCGGGCTGTCCGTCTGTGTAGGGTATGGCTATTCCCCCCTCCGTGTTTCGAATATACTGCAGGAGAGCATTGACCTGTGTACCTACAGCATAACGGCCCTTGTTCTGCCCGAAGTCCGTGTACGTCTGCAACAACACGTCCGAATGACGAATACCGGCTTGGGCCACCGACCCCGTTATTCCTGCTGCAATTGTCATTACAGCCAGCAGACAGCGACGAAGAGAAGGAGGAAGATGTAATTTCATATGACAGGAGATTGAACGGATATCCGGTATAGTAACACGTGTACCCCTCATCTATCAAGCATATTTTCCGACACAGGAAAGATAATGCTAAAACTAATATGAAAGAGGCGTGTGATTAGACTCCCGGAACGGATGTTCCTGCCGCAACTCTTTTATCTCTCCTCGCCAGATACCCCGGCAACACCTCCGCTGCAGGAGATGGATTCGGACTTGCACCGCAGTGCGCATTTCGCGGCGGTCGTACCCAAAAACGCCCGCGCTTTCAAGCGCAGGCGTTTTTACTATCTATCTATAAGCAGATATCAGAAATTAATCTCACCGTTTCGGCGCATATTCTCGTAGTAATCGAGATTACGCTTAATCGTGCGCCCCACGCGGGTGTCAGGAGCAATGTCATAAGCCTCCTGATAGCAGCGAATCATCTCAGGCAGGAGGCGCATAAAGGCGTAAGTATCACCCAGCGCACGCAGAGCAAGCTGCTTTACCTCAGGCACAAGATCAGGCTGAGCAATGAACTCATTGAGAGTCTTCACATTACCGGCGAGCGCCTCGGGGGAGGAATCATTACGCATTGTCTCGCAGAGGGCAGCAAAGGCCTCCATCTGATTGATGCGCGTAAGGCTGACATCCTTCATACCGCGGTAACCAAGGGTGTTTTCGGTATCCAAGGAGTTAATCTCATCAATGATGGACGTGTATTTATCACGGCACACCTCAGGAATGGCGCGCAGGGCAGCGTCCAGAGCGCGGGCACGCTCAAGGCCGGTCTTCCCCTCAGCTTCAGCCAAGGCGGCATCTCTCGCAGCCAGCTTATCCAGACCGGCCTGAACCAAGGCGAGGTACTCAGCCGTCGTACGGCGTGTACCATGAATCACCTCGAAGGGCAGACCATCGGAATCCATCAGCACCACACCGGGAAGGCCTTCAATCTTATATGAGGTCAACAGAGCCTCACGGCGACGACGTTCTTCAGGAGTAATCTTGGCCACCAGCTCAGGATTACGCGGGAAATCCACAGGCACCAGCACGAAGCGCTTGCCCATGGCAGCCTCGAACTCCGGGCTTTCCACGATTCGAGTACGAAGATAGATACAGGCCGTGCACCAGTCCGTACCGGTAAAATCAACGAAGATGCAGCGGTTTTCAGCGCGTGCAGTTGCCACCGCCTCTTCCATAGTAGCCACCTCAGGCAGAGCCATAGCGGGCACTGTCATCAGAAGAGCCAGAGCAAGTTTGGATATCAGTTTCATAGCTAAATAAAATGTGTGTTGATAAGTTATATTTGCAGTATGCCAGATTCCTCCCATTTTGCAAGCATTTTTCCCGGATAAAATCTAATTCATGCCATATTTCCCACTAAAATGGCTCGAAATAGCATTTTAACCCATAAAATCGAGCACAGACCTAGGTAACTTCCACTCATTCAGCGGAATCTCGAGCAGCTTTTTCCGGGAACGCTTTCAGTGCAGCAAGTGAATCCTTACAACTGTATGGCGGCACCAGCCTACCATCACGGCTGCGCACCTCACGAATCAGCATACGAACGGCCTCCACCACAAGAGCAGTGCGGGTAACGCCCAGTGCATCGGCTACAGCATCCACCCGCTGCATCAGGCTTACAGGGCAACGGAATGCGACTGACTTCGTCTTCATAAGCTCCATTTAACACAATCTTTGACCTGAATCAACCAAAAAAAGCGTGAGCATAGCCGCATTTCAAAAATGCTGCCACAATGCAAGCTTGACGTCACGCGCTAACATGGCACAATAGGGCAGTTAAACTTCAAGCAATCAATAACATGTCCCAGTATCTCACAGCCATAACCGGATCCCCGTTCTTCTACTTTGCAATGGGTATTCTGCTGCTGGTACTTTTCTTCTGGTATCTGGCGGCGGAACATGACAAAACGAAGCGCAATGCCGGTACATTCTTCATCATCGGCATGGCCGCCTTCTCGCTGTTCTCCCTGTTTGTGAACGGCATGCACTACGGTATCGACATCGATGGCGGTGTGGAGCTCACCTTGGAAGTGCAACCCAAGATGGACGACAACGGTAACACGGTGCCTCCCACAGAGCAGGACATGGAGCAGGCTTGCGCCATTCTCGGCGAGCGTCTGAACTCCACCGGTACCAGTGAAGTGCAGATTCTGCACTCCGGTAGCAAGATTCTCATCCAGATTCCCCGCCAGGACAGCGATGATGCTAAGAATCAGGAGAAGGTGGACGCCATGGTGCAGATGCTCACCAAGATGGCTAAGCTGGAGCTGCTGCCCGTGTACCCCGATTACATGACTGTACTGGCTAACCCCGATGTACAGCAGCGCATTGAAAACTTCCGCAATCGCTTCCACGAGTACAACCGCCAGCTGGCCGCCGGCAACACCGCCGCCCGCCAGCCCCTGCCCCCTCTCATTCCCTCCAGCCTCGGCCTGAATGACTACATGATTCTGCCCCAGCCGCTGGTGAACGAAAAGACCGGCGAGCCTATTCTGGACCGCGAGGGTAATCAGGCTCTGAACTTCTACGTACTGCTGAAGCCCGCCGTGGCCCTGCAGCGTGACATTTACATCACCGGCGAGCATGTTTCCGCCGCTAACCCGAACTACACCCAGTCCGGCGTTATTAACGTAACTTTGAACCGCGAAGGTGCAGGCCGCATGACCCGCATGACCGGCAACATGACCCTCGGCCGCGACCTTCTGGCCGTGGTGCTGAACAATCAGGTAAAGTGCGCCCCCGTAGTGCAGGCCGTGCTCAGCAAGGACTTCCAGATTTCCGGTCTGGACGGCAAGGGCGAGCCTGAAGACGTTTCCAAGGCTCTGGCCAACCCGCTCTCCAGTGACCTCGTGGTAGAAGGCCGCAAGGATGTATCCGCCCAGCTCGGTCAGAGTGCTCTGAAGCAGGGTATCATCTCCGGTCTCATTGGTCTGGTGGGTATCTTCATCTTCTGCTACTGGTACTACCGCACCTCCGGTATCGTGGCCATGGTGGGCCTTACCTTCAATGCTCTGGCCCTCATCGGCCTGATGAGCCTTTTCGGCTTCGTGCTGACGCTGCCGGGTATTGCCGGTATCGTGCTGACGATGGGTATGGCAGTGGACGCGAACGTGCTCATCAACGAGCGTATGCGTGAAGAGAAGGCACTGGGCAAGCCCTTCATCGTATGCCTGCGCAGCGCTTATGAGAAGGCATTCTCCGCCATTTGGGACTCCAACATCACCTCGCTCATCACTGCTGTGATTCTCTTCTGGCTGGCCAGCGGCTCCATTAAGGGCTTCGCCGTGACCACCAGCGTGGGTATCATCACCTCGCTCATCGGCGCCGTGGTCGTGACGCGCGTACTGTACTTCTGGATGGAGCGCCTCGGCCTGCTGAAGGATGCCACCTTTGCCAAGGCTCCGCTGGAAGGCAAGGTGTTTGACTTCATGAAGTACCGCAAGGTCTGCGCCATCGCCTCCGTGGCCGTCATCGTACTGGCTGCGCTGTACGGCGTCTTCGTGCGCGGCGACAAGGCTCTGGGCGTAGACTTCACGGGTGGTACCACCATCACCTATGTGATGCCTACTGACTCCACAGTGGATTACCAGAAGGTTGAAACCCTCGTGTACGGCATGACTCTTTCCAAGCAGCCCACCGTTCAGGAGTTCGGCGCTGCTACGGACCGCAACATCAAGATTCGCGTGGCCACCAAGGAGGAGGCCGAGATGATTAACGAAACGCTCCGCCGTGATATCCCCGGCATGAAGGAGCTGCCGCCCGCTTCCATCGAAGATGTGAGCTCCTCACTGGGTTCTGCCTTCTTCAAGACGGCCTGCTGGGCTCTGCTGGCAGGTATGCTGGGCATCACGCTGTACTTGGCCATCCGCTTCGAATGGAGCTTCGCCATGGGTGCCCTCATCTCCACCTTCCATGACGTAGCCGCCATTATCGTGCTGGTGGTACTCATGGGCACAGAGCTGAGCATCATCCACATCGGTGCCTTCCTGACAGTAGCCGGTTACTCGATTAACGATACCATCGTTATCTTCGACCGCATCCGCGAGCGCCTGCGCTTGGCTGAGCCCGGCGAGAAGCTGGTGGACATCATGAACGAAGCAATCAACACCACCCTCTCCCGTACTCTGCTTACCTCCGGTTCCACGATTGCCGTGCTTATCTCACTCATCGTGCTGGGTGGCCCGGCCATGATGGATTTCTCCGTGGCCATGCTGCTGGGTATCTTCGTAGGTACGTACTCCTCCATCTTCATCGCCGCTCCCGTGGTGCTGGCCTTCGACAAGAAGAACAGCCTGCGTGATGAGCTGAAGAACGCTGAGGAAGCTGGAGCCTAATACGCTTCCGCTCATTCATAAAACACCATTTACCATTCACGGGCGCGGCACTCAGCCGCGCCCGATTTATAACAAAAACCGCCATGCGCCGCCACCTCATTCCCATTCTGCTAAGCCTCTGTGCCGTGATGTTCCTCACCGCGCTGGTCGGCTCCGTGTACTGTGGCCAAGCACTGGCAAACCCCGCCCTGCCTGCGGAAAAAGCCACGCACCTGCGCCACCTTATCTACTTCCACTTCGGCGTGGCACAGCTCTCCGTCATTGGCACGGGGCTCATTCTCTTCCTGCGGCACAGGCGCTGGAGGCGGTACTACCTCGTGGTGAGCTACAATGAGCGGGGACTGAAGCTGAATCCTCCGGGCATCCGCATGCCCTCTGCCCGGGTATACCGCTGCCATCTGGGGAATTTGTCCGAAAGTGAGCTTCCGCCTGCCGGAGCACCTGTGCTCGTATACCCCATGTTCATGCTCAGCGGCCACTCCAGCGGTACCAAGCTGGAGCAAGCCATCAATGAGGCCTACGCCTCACGCCACCTTCCCTGCCCCACACTGTATTACCAGCCCGTGCTGGGCGCCTCCCCTTGGCTCGCAAAAGCTGCTGCCGCTCATATTCGCCCACTCCTGAATGAAAACAGTGGCGTGCTCGTAGTGGCTCATGGCTCCACACTTACCGAAGCACCGCCCGAGCCCGCGCTCTTCTGCCGCCGCCTGCGCGAGCTATTGCCGGGCACAGAGGTGGCCTGCGGCTACTTCAGCCAAGCACCGGAAGCCACGGATGTGCTACGCAGCATGCGCTCATCACACATTCTACTACTGCCCTTCCTGCTGACGGAAGGTATCCACACCACGCGTGATTTACCCACTGCCGAAACCGCTGCGGCCTGCGGCAAAACCCTCACCCGCCTGCCCGTGGTCGCGGCACTTCTGGCAGAGCACAGCTCCTCCGATCACTCATGAAACTAGCTCTGAAAGTAACACCCGGTGCCCGTAAAAATGAAATTCTCGGTTGGGAGGATGATTACCCCCAAGTAGGCCGCGTACTCAAACTGAAAATCGCCGCACCTCCCATTGACGGCAAGGCAAACAAGGAAATCGAAGCCTTCCTTGCCAAGACTCTCGGCCTTCCCAAGAGCGGCGTCAGCATTGCGCATGGTGCTTCCGGTCGCATTAAACTGGCCGAGCTGCCGGACGGCACAGACCTCAGCCCGCTAGGCTGAACAGGTACGGCCAAGTATTTTTCCCCTTGCGGAAGAGCGGCGGCCGCACTATGCTTGCGCTGTTATGGGATTCAGCACCGCATTAGCCACCACCGCCGCCATCGCCCCGAAAGTACTACAGGCTTATACCTACCACCAGCAGGGAAAAGCCTTGAAATCTGCAGCCGCCCAGCAGCAGCAACTCACCAACCAACAGGCCGCTGCCATGGAAAATACGGCGGCAGAAAACCAACGCCGCGCCGCACGTAATGCCAACAGCCGTCTGGCCTCCGCCCGGGCTGATGCCGCAGGCTCCAACCTTCTGCCAGAGGGTTCCATCGCCGTGCGCGAGCGAGACCTCGCCACCCGCCTGCAGGATGAAATCACCGCGAACGCTAACAACGCCCTCCACGAGGCTGATTCCGTGCGCAAGCAGGGAGCCCTGAATGCTTGGCAAACTCGCCAAGCCGCCCGCCAGTCAGGCGTTCAGGCCATTGGCGCCGGACTATCATCCCTCGGCAGCCTCTTCAGCGGCATCGCCTCAGACCTGAACTCTGAAAAATAACTAGGCCTATCTCTCACGGCGGTTATGGTTTACGCGGAGCTAGTTCTTGACATCGCGCGCGCAAGCGTGTAAACTGGCGCTATGCAGCAGAAAAGGCCGAACGAGAAATATAACAACGACCGCAGACCCCGCTACAGCGACCGTAAGCCCCGCCCCGCCGCCTCAGCTCCTCGCGCCTTCAAGAGCGCCGAAGCTCCGGAGGGCAGTGAGAACTGGGTTCGCCCTTGGGTTCAGCTCAAATATTTCACGTATAATCCGGCTGTTTTCCCCCGCATGCTCGGCGCTGTGAGCCCGGACGCTGTGGCCGGTGGGCTCATCAATGTGTACGATAAAAACGGGGAGCTCTTCGGTGGCGGATTCTGGAATCCACAGAGCCGCACCCCCCTGCGCATGCTTTACCACGGGCCGGAGGTACTCACGGAAGCCCGACTGGAGGAGTCACTGCGCCGCGCCGTCAACTGGCGCCGCAAAGATTGTAAGCTGGATGACACCACCTCCGCCTACCGCATTATCCATGGTGATTCGGATGGCCTCGGCGGCCTCATCGCGGACCGATATGCTGACGTACTCAGCTTGGAGGTAACCACGCTCGGCGTCTGGCAGCGCTTGGGCCGCTGGCTCCCCCTGCTCCACAAGCTCTGCGGCACCACACGCCACGTTATCTCGGTAGATGATTCCATCGCACGCATGGAGGGCATAGACCCCACCACCGCTCCCCCCAGCGAGCCCGTGCACCGCGTCCGTATCGTGGAGAATGATGTAAACTTTGAAGTGGACTTCGCACAGGGGCACAAAACCGGCTTCTTCTGCGACCAGCGCGACAACCGCCTGAAGCTCTCCCGCCTAGTGGAGGGGAAGACCATGCTGGACCTCTGCTGCTACTCCGGCGGCTTCTCCATCCATGCCAAGCTTCATGGTAAAGCCAAGGAAGTCACCGCTGTAGACTTGGATGAAAAAGCCATCCTCATGGCTAAGCGCAATGCCAACATCAACGCCGCCGGCGGCCCGCTGCGCATCGACTTCGTGCACGCGGACGCCTTCGTGTACGCCCGCCAAATGGTGCGCAACGGTAAGCAGTTCGACGTCGTGCTACTGGACCCGCCCAAGTTCGTACTCGGACGCGATGAGGAAAAGGAAGAAGGCCTCAAGAAGTACAATGATTTGAACATGCTCGGCCTGCAGTGCGTGCGCCGTGGCGGTCTCTTCGTGACCTGCTCCTGCTCCGGCCTGCTCAGCCCCGGCGAGTTCGAGAAAACCGTTATCAAAGCAGCTCAGCGCCTCGGCCGACGCCTCCAGATTCTGGAAATGACCGGCCCCGGCTGGGATCACCCCTTCCTTTCCACTTACCCGGAAGGCCGCTATCTCAAAGTCCTCTGGGCCCGCGTCATGGAGTAATCTGATAATAAAATCAGCTTTATTACATTAAAATTTCAACCACCCAAAATCTCTACAACAATGATAGGAACACTAGCTCTTGGATTAATTCTTGCTCTGGTACTGGGCATGGTGGCCCAGCGCATCAAATTATCGCCGCTGGTGGGGTATCTGCTGGCAGGCATACTGGCAGCCCGGCCGTGGTGGGGGCTGACGGAGGACCCGCACGAAGTGATGCACGAGTTTGCACACATTGGTGAGGTGCTTCTACTTTTCGGTGTAGGCCTTCATTTTCATTTCAAAGATTTGCTGGCGGTGCGGAAAGTAGCCGTGCCGGGCTCGCTGATATGCATGGCGCTGTGGACGGGAAGCGGCGCCTTGGTGTACCACTGGCTCACTCCCGGTGCAGACTGGGTGGCAGCCCTGCTCTTCGGCATGTGCGTGTGCGTGAGCAGCACGGTGGTACTCACCCGAGTGCTGGAGGATAACCGCCTGCTGCACACCCCGAGCGGCCACACAGCTGTGGGCTGGCTGGTGATGGAGGATATCTTCACCATAGTTCTTCTGGTACTGCTGCCGGCGGTATTCATCCAGCCTGAAGGCGGGGGCAAGGCCGTATTCTGCGCGGATGATTTAGGCTCTGCGCTGTGGGGGATGGTGTGGAAACTGGCGCTAATGGTGTTCTGCGTGGCCTTCGTGGGTAAGTACATCATCTCCCGAGTGCTCACCTTCATTGCCCGGAACAACTCGAACGAGCTTTTCACCCTCGCCGTGCTCACCATCGCGCTGGGCGTGGCTGTGCTCTCTGCTGAGGTGTTCAATGCCAGCATGGTATTCGGCGCCTTCCTCTCCGGCATGGTAGTGGGGCAGAGCAAGTTTGCCAGCCGAGCTGCAGCGGACGCCCTGCCCATGCGAGACGCCTTTGCGGTGCTCTTCTTCGTATCCGTCGGCATGGGCTTTGATTTCATGGGACTGCTGGAGCACTGGCAGCTGGCGCTGGGCACACTCGCGCTGACTCTTCTCTGGAAACCCATCAGCGCCTACGCTGTCATCCGCCTGCTGCGCCGCCCGGGAAGCCTGGGCGTAGTAGTAGGCACCTCGCTCTCCCAGATTGGTGAGTTCTCCTTCATTCTGGCCGCTCTTGTGGCCGGTGAACGCTTCGGGCTGCTGCCGGCAAGCGCGGTGAACATCATCACGGGCGTGGCCATCATTACCATCACCGTTAATGTGCTGCTCTTCCGCTATGTGCCCGCTCTCATTCACAAGATGGAGGAGCGCGGCATCGGCCAGCGGAAAACGGATTCCTCCACCGTGCCGCCCCCGTCCCCGCAGAAGGACCGAGTCATCGTGGTGGGCTATGGCCCCTGCGGCGAAATCATCACGCGTATTCTGCAGGAGCATGAAATCGAGGTGGTGGTGCTGGAGATGAACATCGATACCGTCACGCGCATGACCGCCCAAGGCTTCTACGCTATGCATGGTGATGCCCGCCGCCGCACCATCCTCCAGCTGGCCGGGGTGGAACAGGCACGCGCCATCATCGTTACTGCCGTCGGCGCTCCCGCTCGTGAAATCGCCGCAACGGCTCGTTCGCTGAATCCGGAAATCGAGGTACTGGCCCACACCACCTACCTGCAGCAGGCACGTGCCATGCGCAGTGACGGCGCCCAGACCATCGTCTCCGGTGAGGAAGAAGTCGCTCTCACCCTCAGCAGCCTCCTCCTCCGCTCTCTGGATGCCACGGAGGAACAGATTGCGCGTGCCCGCCGCGAATACCGCGAACAGCTCGCCCAAATTAAGAGGTAAATCATTTCATTCAGAGCAAAAAACAAGCCTCTCTCACTCGCACGGAGTCAGAGAGGCTTATCGTATAATAACCCGGTATGAATCAATCCCGGAACGGGAAGGTCCCCTTACGGATGCGGTCGATAGCCTCCAGCCAAGGAATACCATTCATATAAAGCTCGCGGACGACGAGGCCGGAGTTACCGCGGCAGACTAACTCAGCAGATGTCTGCACGCGCCCGGAAGGGAACGGGCCCTCAGAACCGGGGCATTCCCGCCAAGCGCGGAAAACATCACCTTCACCTTCCGGCACGTAATAGCGGAAGAAAGCAGTACTGTTCGAGTCGCTCACGCGGAGCATAATTCTCACTGAGACTTCCGTCACATAGTCCTCATCACGCTGATGAACGGAGAAATCGGAGACCCGGGCAGTGACAGCCGTACGCACCTCACCCTCACGGGCAACGTCCTGAGCGGAGCCTCTATTGGCGAGTCGCACCAGCCGTGCCTCACTCTCGCCGCCGGGAACCCAGAAAGCAGCCATCGGGATGACCTTGTACTCATCATTAGCAGTAATCAGCACGGAATCCGGATTCGTAGCAGCACGGGCCGGGACAGGCTTAATCTGCTCCACAGGCACCCGGAGATGCTCCCCACTCTGCAAGTTTACCGTAGCACATCCATCCCCATAAGTATGCGGTGGAAGATTATCCCAGTGCAACGCATCATTGAAAATCGGATCCGTGAGGGAATATGAAAAGCCGCAGAGAAAAGTAACATAATCACCGCGGAACAAATCTCGCGGGTCAGAATCCATGCAGGGCACAATGATGGTGGGAGCAGCCTCCAGCTCTTGCGTGCGCGCATGGTAATTATAACCCAGCCAAGTAAGCTGGCCAAGTACCACGAGCAAAACGAGAATGATAGAAAGATGTTTTTTCATGACTGAGAAGAGATAGCTTCATTCTTAACGGACTTAACAAGCTTGCGGCGCTTTTTCTCAAGCAGCACCACCACAAGCAACATCAGCAGACCACCCACCACGAGAACAAGCCCTGAGAAGGTGTAGCTGCCCAGCACATCAGCCACCAGTGCCACCGCGGCAAACACCACCATGAGCGAGCCGATATTCACCCAGCTCACCCGGCCGCTGCGCACACCGCAGGACATCATGACGGATGCCATCCCGAAGTAAATGGCGATACCGACGGCATGACTCATCCAGTCAGAAATACCACACAAGCCGACGAGTACAGCGTCCTCCCCCAAATCGCCGACAGCTACAGCGTCCTCGGCCAGCTCACCAAGGTAGCACGACAGCAGGCATGAGGGCAACAGCAGGCTGATAAGCAAGCTCATGCTGCACCATGAAAGCCAGCTGATACTGCGAGGCTTCAGCAACAGGAGCAGCACGGGGACCAGCCCCATCAGCACCCACTCTACCACACCCAGCGTGATATCTTCTCCGTCCAAGTACATCATACACTGCCCCACGATCACCGCCACCACCAGCAGCAGTGGCGCCATCCAACCATAGCTGCGCCAGCGCTCAGAACACACGCGCCACTTCTCAGACAACCCCCACCAGAGTGCCAGCAGCAGAGGAAGAGTATAGATAATGTACTGAGGCTTCCAGCCTTTTATCCAATTCGCAAAGCTGAGAATACTGTCGTCCTCCACGCCCATGACCACAAGCAGCACGAAGGATACTACCATCACCAGCCAGATAATGAAGCGCTGCTTGCTCACAAAAGGAAGAAGTACTATACCGGAAAAGAAAAGCGTGCAACCTTCCACGAAGGGATTCTGCAGCTGGAAAATCTGCCCATACAAAGCAATGCAGCCCAGCCACATGCCGGCACCGCATAGGCCCCACATCTCCGCCAGCAGTGGCGATGTCTTCCGCTTCAGGTACCAAAGCACCCAGAAGAATACCAGCAGCTCCATGGCCACCAGCATCTTGCCCAGCGGGCCGATTTCATCCCAGTTCGCGGAAACCAGCATCACGAGCCCGGCCACAATGAACACACCGGCAAGCGCAATGAGGCAGTACAGCAACCAGCGGCTCCAGCGGTTTTCATCCAAGCAAAAATGCTTCCTGATGGCCATACCCTGCTCCGGCGAGATGAGGCCGGCAGCCAGCATGTTATCAACGTCTTTACTCTTCATGGTATATGTTTAGATGCATTAAGTGGGCCTAGCGTTTAGGACGAGTTCGATAAATTATTCTACTGCGGCGAATGGATGTCCAAGGATTAGCGAAAACGCCTCGGAGCTGTCGCTTGCGGTTCTCCTTATCCGCATCAGAGAGGCTCAGGTCAGCATCTATCATGGCGTAAGCCACTTCTGCCGCGGCATACACTTCTTCAGGAGTTTCCACGCCGTGGATAAGAAGGCGGTACTTCAGCTCCAGCAGCTGGCGGCGGTTCTGTGGCACAGCCTGCGCCAGCGCGGCATCCACGATGACCAGCGCGGCGGCATCCGTAGGGGCGGCATCTGCCGCTGCCTTGCATTCCTGCAAACGGCGCTCGGCCTCAGCCGCTGCGCGAAGGCCGCTGATATCCTGCGTATCCAGAGCAACTATTTCATCACGCAGAGCCGGGTTCTGCTCTTTCAGTTCCTCAGGGATGAGCTTCCAAGCCTCCAGCAAGGGGCGGAGTTTTTCCTCCCCTTGCAAGCTGTCGGCCTGCTGCAAGAGCTCGCCGACACGCACACCCATTCCCAGAATACGCTGCACTTCAGCCATATCTCCTTCAAACCCGAAGAGGCCGCCGAGAGGACGCCCCTGAGCATCCAGCACCAGCACAGTGGGGAAACCTCTCACTCTGTACTTCTCGCAGAGCGCCCGGTTCTGAGCCCTGAGCTCGGCCGGAAAGTCCGCCCGGTGTGGCACATCCACCTCCAGCAGCTCAAAATGCCGGGAAGCCCAGGAGAGGAACTCGGGGCGGTGCAGTACTTGGCTGTGCAGGTTCATGCAATAGCCGCACCAGTCGGACCCGGTGAAATCAGCCATTACCACACACCCGCGCTCACCGGCACGGCGAAGAGCCTCTTCATAATTCGTGCCCCACTCTGCAGCAGCTACGGTTGACACCAGAGCTGCCACGGCAGGAAGAACACTGTACTTAAAGGAGAACATATAGGGTCAGCTTCAGTAATTCAGCTCACCGGACAGCACGCGACGCTCAAACTCTTTGATATCCACCACCTCGCCGGTACGCCGTGCATGCTCCACAGCAAAAGCTATCACATGGGAATGAGCGCTGGCCTGAATGGGCGTAGTCATGAGGCTCACGTCCTTCACCACGCGCATATCATCATACAGGTGGCTCACAAGGCCCCAATCACCACCGCCATGGCCGGCATAACCGCCGGAGGCCTCCTGTACCTCCACCTTACGAATCTTCTTGCTGAAGTGCTCGGTAACCGTGATTTCACCGGGGCCATTTTCCTTATAGAAGGCACCGGCACGCAGCTTGGCCTTTGTGCCATACAGCTCTAGGTGGCGGCCTTCCTCAAAGGCGGTCATGGTGAATGTGCCGGTAATACCGCCGAGATAGCGCAGAATAGCCACGAGATGGTCCGGCTGGTCATTATCACCGCACTGGAAGGCATCACGCCCCCACTGTGAGGTGCGCAGCCATTCCGTAATCTCCTCAGGTGAGGCGTCCTCCGCACCGTCCATCACCATGCGCAGCCAGCGGCGGCAGGAGTCATCAGTGATGTACTTACGGGCGTCCCAGGGGTCCTCGCCGATGGGGCCAGTCCAATCCGTGCAACGCTCGGGGCGAGGCTCGCTGAGGCTTTCCTTGCGGAAGAAGGAGAGCTCACCGAAGGATGACACCTGCTCGCAGGGGGCGTCCAGCAGCCAGTGGAGAATATCCATATCATGGCAGCACTTGGCAAGAATCATGGGGGTGGATTTCTCGCTGTTGCCCCAGTGGCCGCGCACAAAGGAGTGCCCGAAGTGCCAAGCGCCCACACCTTCATTCGCATTGAAGGTCATGATACGGCCAAGCTCACCGCTGCGGATGATATCGCGGATAGTGTTATAGAAGGGGGTATAGCGCAGCACATGGCAGATGGCCACGCGGCGGCCGAGTTTCTGAGCCAAGTCGCGCAGCTTCAGTGCCTCACGCAGGGTCTTGGCTATCGGCTTCTCCAGCAGAAGGTCATAGCCCAACTCCAGCGCACGTTTCGCCGGCTCAAAGTGGTAATCATCCTGCGTGCCGATAATGGCCACATCTGCCAGACGAGGACGGGAAAGTAGCTCGTCCGCATTCGCAAATATCTCTACCCCCGCACGCTCTTCTTCAGGCGCAAAATCCCGCACCTGCTCCGCACGGCAGCGCACAGGATCCGCCGCCGCGACAATGCGGAACCTTTCGGGGTATTCCATGGCCAACTTCATATACGTCCGGGTACGTGACCCGCAGCCGATTCCTGCAAGTGTGATTCTGCTCATATTGTCTGATATTGGAGCTTTTACTTAACGCACAGTCTACACCCTTGCCCATCGCACTGCAAGCTTTTTCACTTTTTTGGCACAATATGAAATATTTTTTCAATTTTTTGTGAACAATTTTCCGTCGTGTTACATCCTAATATGCAGAAAGCGATTCATAAATAACATCGCTTACATAAAGCAAGCAAAACAGGTATTAATCCTATATCTGTTTTTCTGACATCAAAAGCAATTACATTTTCAGGGGCGAAGCATTATTCGCCGCAAGAATCTCCGGATGGATAGCTGCTCATAATACTTCCGGTAAGACCAAACGCCCTGCCTGTGTGGTGGCAGGGCGTTTTATATTACTTCCGGCTTAATAGAGCACCAAAAAACTGCTTGGATAGCTGTGCGGGTGAGGTCGGCGACCTGGGGACAGCCAGTCAGTGTTACTGAGAGATTCCACTGTTGGGCAACGGCGGCTTCACTCACAAACCAAAAGAAAAGCGCCCATAACAGCTTGCAAGCTCAGCGGTTCACGGGGCATGCGCCGCTCTCTTCCGCAGGGGTAATGGGAGCATGCGGCGGAGCCAAGCGGAACACTTCCACCGGAACATCCAGATGGAAACGGCAATCATAGGTGATGCCGCGCGAAGAAACGAACCGCAACACCATAGCACCGCCACCTTCGGTTTCAAAGCGCGTGGCCTCCGGCTTCCAGTTATGAGCTCGGGAAAGCACGCGGTATGTGCCGGTATGGTGGTACATACCATCGCTCAGGCGGTAGACACAGAACTCGCGGATGATAGCCCCGCAACCGGGCTCTCGCAGCAGAACCACGATGGAGCCATCCTCATTCGTGAACCAATCCCCCGGCAGAGCGAACCCGCGTGCCAAGTGCATTTTCAGCAAGTTTCCCACCTGTGCAGCGGTCACTGCCCCGGAAAACTGCATAATCACAGGGTCAGGCGTGCGGCGGCACTCAGCCTCGGTCTCACTCAGCACGCGCGAGGCCTCATTCTCATACCGCACAAAATCATACCCGGATGCCGCCAAAGCCGCGCCCAGAAGCAGAGAAATGGTACCAAAAAACTTCATATCGAGAAGTGAGCGAAGGAATTAATCGTTTCTTACGCGGGAACGCGGGGAAAGGACAATCGGCACACCTGCGGCCTTAATGCGGGAGCGGATGGTGTTACGCAGGTACTGAGCGTAGCTATCCGTCAGCAGGCGCTTATCATTCACGAAAAGCACATAGGTGGGCACGGGAATGGTGGTGTACTTTTCATTCACAGCGGTGGTGGCATAGAAGAGCTTCAGGCGCTTCTTCAGCACGCGGTGCTGGCCGGGAGGATTCATCTCCATAGCGCGCTGCAGCAGGCGGTTCAGCTCACCGGTACCGGGCATATTCAGAGCCTCCTGACGCACGCGGGCGATGGATTTGAAGATACCGGGCATACCCTCGCCCAACTTGGCAGAGACGATGGCGATGGGGGCATAATCCAAGAAGAAGAGGTTCTCTTTAATGTGCTCCTTCACGGCCTCCTTACGGGCGGAGAGCGGTGCCTCCGCGCAGTAGAGGTCGAACTTGTTCACCACGATGATGCAAGGCTTGCTCTCCTTGGCGATGATGGAGCCGATGCGGCGGTCCTGCTGCGTGACACCGGCGGACATATCAATAACAAGCAGGCAAATATCCGAGCGGCGGATGGCCTTCTCACTGCGCATGGCGGAGAATACCTCCACCGAGGTATCACGCTTGGAGCGCGGGCGCATACCGGCGGTATCAATCAGCATGTACGGCTGATCATCGCGGGTGTAAGGAATATCAATGGCATCGCGCGTGGTACCGGCTACGTCCGATACGATGGTGCGCTTGTCATTCAAAATGGCATTCACGAGGGAGGATTTACCGGCATTCGGGCGGCCTACAATAGCCACGCGAATGGGGGAATCCTTCGTCACCTCCTCGCGGTCCGGCTCCTCCTCCGGGGTAGCATCCGCCTCAGCAGCAGCCTTCACAGGAGTGGCGCCAAGAGTCTTCAGGTGGCGGTTCAGCTTATCAGCCAGCTGAGCAAAGCCACGCCCATGAGCAGCGGAGGTGAACACATAATCACTGAAGCCAAGGCCGGCAAACTCACCGAGGTTCAGCTCCTGTTTCTCCGTGTCAGCCTTGTTCAGTATGAGCATCACGGGCACATCTGCCTTGTGCAGGCGAGCAGCGATAGTTTTATCAATAGGCGTGAGGTGATCACGGCAATCGCAAACGAACATGATGAGATCCGCTGCGTTCAGCGCAATATCAGCCTCCTCCTGCACGCGGGCAGCAAAGCCGTCATCCAGCGTGGAGCCGATACCGCCGGTATCCACCACCAGTGCTTCATAATCCGTAATACGGCAAGGGGCACTGAGACGGTCACGCGTGACACCGGGCTGATCGTGCACAATAGCGATTCTACGCGCCACCATGCGATTAAAGATAGCGGATTTACCGACGTTCGGTCGGCCGACGATGGCGATGGTGGGGGATGACATATGGATGCTATAAAAAGGTTAATGGTTCAGTAAAAATGGGCACGGAGCGGGGGTGTGTATCAATCACGGTCCGGGCGGTCAGCCGTGGTGCGGATGACGCCCTCTGAGGTAGCCGTGGGGCGCTCATACGGGCGCAGGCCTATCGCACGAATTCCCCCGGAGGCACTCACGAGATCCACGGGACCACCGGTGCGCTTCATAACCTGATAGTGGCGGCGGTTGCCTTGGTTATCCATGATGGAGTAGCAGAAGTACTCAGGCGTGGCCTGACAGAGCACGTGAACATTCTGGCGGCTGTCCAGCACGATGCGGGGCTGCATGAAGTTCAGGAACTGGCCCATGTAGCAGGCACCAAGTACCACGCGCGTATCAGCATTCGCTACCTGCCCAAAGAGGCAATCCTTACCACCCACGCGCAGAAGACGCACGCTGAGGTTCAGACGCTCCCCGCGAGACTGCACCACAAAGTTGCGTACCGTCCCGCCATTTGCCAGCTGGAAAGAAGCGCGGTTGGAGCTGTAAGTTGTCTGCATATCAGGCATACGCACGGTGGCCACCACCTTGTAGCTGCCATCACGGTTCAGATTGTAATAAGGGCGCAGATTAGCCGTCACCACACGGGATGAACCCGGGGGCACCTCCAAGCGGGGGAAGTTCGGAATGGCACTGGGGCTGATGGGGTGAGCCTCACCGCTGCGGATAACGGTGAAGTGCAGCCAGCTACGGCCGGGGATATTATTGAAGGAGACGGTACGATCCGTAAAGTTCTCAATTTTCACCTGCAGGGAGACGTTTTCACCCACAAGGAACTCCTTGCGCACGGGCTGCACGCGCACTTCCACCTGAGCGGCAGCCTGACCGGTCAGCAACAAGCAGCATACAGCAAGAATAAGAGTAATGATGTTTTTCATGGTATCAGGAAAATAGGATTTTAAGAGTTTCAATCTTCTTTACGAGAGGCGGGAAAGGCGATACGGAAACCACGCTTCACGCTGCGAGTAGCGCGGTTGGTCTCCACAATGGGGTGCGTCGATGGGCTGGCGGTAAGCACCACCGTGCCGGCCATATACAACTTATCAGACTCAGCACCGGAAGTGGTCCATTCTTCCGGCAAATTCTCCGCAGCCACATGCTCACGCACGGTCTCAAGCACGGCAGCTGAAGGAAGCACGGCGCCCACATAGTTGGCATAGGCAAGGGCATCCCAATACGATATACCGCGCACCGGGGAGCGGGAAGTGAGCTTCTCACCATTCCATTCCTCGCCACTATCCACAGCGCGCAGCTGCTCCTGCCACTCAGCAGGAGTGTGATTGGTGCAGTCCGCCGGCACGCCGGCATTAATGCGCTCGCGGCGGGCTTCATTCAAAGCGTTAGGGTCCTCATAACGGTTCAGGTAGCGCTGGTACTCGATGATGGAGATAGGGCGAGCCAGCACACGCAGAGGCTCCTGCTCCGCCTGTACGTACACAAAGTTTCCTTCCCAGGGCGGAAGCGCATCCTGCTCAAAATGCAACCAGAGTGCACCGGCCACACCCATGCAGATGACCAAAACAACCGCAAAAGCCAGCAGCATCAGGCCACGGCGCCTTGTCCGGCGGGCTTCTTTCTCCTTCACCTGACGAATGACAACCTGAGAATTCAGATTTTCCACCGATGAACGGGTGAGCTTAGGGGACGTCTGCTGCTTAATCTCATCAGCTGTTGCAGAAATCGTTTTCCAGTCCAGATTACTTCCCTCATAACCTTCCCTTATCCACTGCACCAGTGTGGCCACACGGCCCTGGCCCGGAACATTCCGGGGAAGGATGGGAAGAAGAACATCCGCCAAGTTCTGCATGCACGCCACGCACTGTTCCGGCATGTACTCACCGGGCAACACAGGAGAAAGGATGCTCACATTGTTCTTCTTATCCACAAATATGGTGTAAGCTAATGAAGGCTCCAAAGCTATATTCTGCTGCTGAGCCGCGAGGCACATAGCAGCCACGGCAGAAATGACGGCACAGGCCTGATGCGTGCTGAGGCTCTGGCCCTCCTGAGCCAACTGAGCCAGATGACGCCCACGAGGACGCTCATGCGCGATGAACCAGACGTCCCCCGTCAGGCGTGACTCCAGCACCTGACTAACCCCCGGCAGAGTCGCCATGCCGCGCGCTCTTGCGGCCCGCAGAAAATAATCCACTGCCTGCTGAGGGCTGTCGGGATGCAACACCTGCAGCACAACACCTCGCTCCACATGGCTCTGGGTGGCCAAGTAGAGGTTCGTGAGAGTATCACGCCCCAGTAGTTCTGTGAGCATGTATTCGCCCAAGCGCGTTGGCAGGTTCTCAAAATTAGGAGCAGACATAACTTTGCGGTTTGGGGGTGAAATTATTCGGGATCAATCTCATTAATGAACTCCTCAAAGGGAGTGGTACCATTAGGTATGATTGGCTGAGAATCAGCGTCATCAGCAGCAGGAATGGCCGACTCCATGGGAGGCTGATTCGTGCCGTCAGTCGGCACCGTGAAATCATACTCATACTGAGGCACAAGACCATCATCCGTGGTGTAGTCGTCATCCGGCAGCAGGCTGCCGCCAAAGCCGCTCTGGCGCATGCGTTCAGTTGCAGCGCGAGCGTCCATCATCTGCTCATGCAGAATCAGCGCGGAGGGACTGCTGAGGCAATCCAGCGGCTCCCCGCGGTAGTACAGCTTGGCCGTGTAACCATAGTAGCGGCGTGAACCATAAACGCCCTGCTCTTCCAAGCTGAGCGGAGGAAGCTCATAGGTCACAATAAGGTTCTCCTCACTGGAAGCGAAGGACTGCGTGGCATTCTCCCAGCGCACTTGGGGAGCATAGGACTCCGAGAACTCAATCTTCCGGTTATTCACGAGCACGAAGAAGCGTACGCGGATGAGGATATCCTCCACCCGCACCTCTTCATCCGGCGCGAGCATGATGGGCAGGCGCATAGTGACACTATCACCGGTTTGCTCATCATAAGTGTGGCTGATAAGAGGCGGACCAAAAGAAAGCTTACCACGCATGGCGGAAGGCTGAGCCAGCCCGTAAGTCAAGCGGCGGGAAGCACGCTCAAAGTAGCGCCCGGCACGGTCTCGCTGGCTGAATACGCGGGTGTAATAATCACGCGCCTTGTCCGGGTTTAGCAGCTTATCATAGGCCATACCGTAGTAGTACAGCAGGGCCGGGTGCTCCGGTGAAATGGTTTTCGCCTGCTCTAAGCAGAGCACACACAGGCGCATATCTCCCGCTACCATGGCGCTCACGCCCTTGCGGATGAGGCGGTCCAGCTCCACGGCGTCTTCATCGCTAAGGGGTGCGCCCTCGGCATCCGTGGGCACGGCAGCAGTTTCAGCCGCTGCGGGTTGCTCGCGGTTCTCGGAATCAGCGCTAATCTCTTCATCATCCAGAGAGACGCCCGTGACATCAAACACGATGGTGTGCACATCACGCGGCGGCAGGGGTGGGGCGCCACCGGGCTCACTCGTAAACTCAGGCTCCTGCGGGCTCTCATTGCTGCCGCTGCCGGACGTAGCGCTGATATCCGTAGCCCCGCCGAGGCGCTCTTGCATCTGCCGCCCGAAAGCCTCAGCCTCCACTGCAGCCATGTACAGCTCTGCCGCATGCTCCGTGCGAGCAGCGGACATCTCCAGACGCCGCACCACCCCTACTCCGAGAACACACAGCTCCAGCGCTATGGCTAGCGAAAGCGTACACAGCACGAAGCGGCGGGAGCTCAGAGCCCTCGCCGTACCGTGTACCAAGCGTGCCACACGCTTAGCTATCTGAGCTGGCAGTTTTTTCCACCTCATACTCGATGACTTCGCCCTTATACCGGGCCAGCACGGCTTTCATGAAGGCCTCAGCCGGCTCGCCCTTATCCTTGTTAAATCCACCGTAAGTCATGCCGTCCGCTTTAATGCGACGACCATTCACCTTAAAATACGCACAGCCCTTATAGCCGGGCCCCCACTGGCGCAAATCCAAGCTCTGAATATCCGCCACTCGGAAAGTCTGCCCGGCAGCCGTAATTGTATCCCCCTCCAGAGAGAGCACACGGCCACGCGTACGCAGCGCAAAGAAAACCAACACACTGCCCATGATAATGAAGAGGCCGCCCATAATCCACTGCTCACGAATGGCGCCCAAATCATGAGGATGCTCATCGGCTTCCAACGGGTAATGCATACGCCCGGTGTAGTTTTTCCAGCACTCATTCCAGCCGCGATTCATAGCGGCAAAATCCAGCACCTCAGGGGGGCAGGAGCGAGCCGCCTCACACCCGACAGGAAGCGGATACCATGAGTCCTCCCGCTGCACCATAGGCTCACCATCATGCTCCACTGTAGCAATGAGAGGCTTATTTCTGAGCTCAGCCCATGAGAGAGCATTGCTCTCAGATACACGCAGCCCCAGCTCAGCAAAGGCCTTGTAGCTAAAGTACACCTCATTCTTCACTCGATAACCCACATAACCATCATAGAAAAAGTAGATGGCAAATCCGAAAATTGCTGCGATTACAATACCGAAACGCACAAAGGTATCGGCCGTAGGCTTACATACTATGGGTGACTGACTCATGTGCTTATAATTTAGCACATCACCTGTTACTTGCATAGTCAAAAATAACTGAGAGGGGCGGAATATCGCGTCAGTATGGGCAGACCTCAGGGCACGAATCCTGCCCATCTATAAGCCTTTACGCTACAGAATAAGTAATTTTGCTTGCATTCAGAACGATGTATGGTATCCTCGCACACATGAACACTTGGAGAGCAAAGGCCGAGGCTGTGTCACAATCTATACTGATACGGAGCCTAAGCCTGTTAATTGTCATAATGGCAGCACTCATGCTCAGCAGCTGCCGCGATGAGGAAAGCAGCATGCCCACCTACACGGTGGCCATGGAAGCCACCTTCCCCCCGTATGAGTTCTATCAAGGCACGGAAATCGTCGGCATCGATGTGGATATCCTCAATGAAATCGGCCGCCGCAACAACGTGCAATTCAAGCTCGAGGACATGGCCTTTGATTCCATCATCACCGCCGTCCAGACCGGCAAGGTGGATCTCGTGGCCTCCGGCCTCACCGTGACGGAAGACCGCAAGCGCCAGGTGGATTTCACTCGCAGCTACTCGGGCGCGCGTCAGGTCATCATTGTACCGGAAGGCTCTCCCATCAAAGGCCCGGAGGATTTGGCAAATGTGCGAGTGGGCGTACAGCACGGCTCCTCCGGTGACACCCACGTCACCGAGCACATATGCAGCAACCCGGAACGCTTCACGAACGGCGCACTGGCCATCTCCGCCATGAGCGCCGGTAAGCTGGACGCCGTGGTGCTGGATAACGCGCCTGCAGAAAACCATGTAGCGGGCAGCCGCGGGCTGATAATCCTGCCCACGCCGGTGGTGGAAGAAAAGTACGCCATGGCCCTCCAGAAAGGGAACACAGAGCTGCTGAACATGATTAACGCCTCACTGGACGCCATGGAGGCGGATGGCACTCTGGCTGCCATCATTGAAAAACGCATGCGCGAAAACACTCCTGAGATGAATCAGGAGGCGGATACCGCATTCGGGCGCCTGATGGATGATTTCCACGTGGACTTCGTGAAGAACGAGCGCTGGCGCTACTTGGCGGAAGGCCTGCTGGTGACAGTTGAGATTGCACTGACAGCTGCTGCCATGGGCATCATGCTGGGCTTCCTGATTGCGGTGGTGCGCAGCACGGCAGACCTGACAGGACGCCTGAAAGTAGCGGATATGTTCTGCCGCCTGTACCTGACGGTGGTGCGAGGCACTCCCGTAGTAGTACAGCTGCTCATCATCTACTTCGTCATCTTCGGTTCTGTGGATATCAGCAAGGTGCTGGTGGCCATCGTAGCCTTCGGCCTGAACTCTGCCGCCTATGTGGCTGAAATCATCCGCTCCGGTATCATGTCCGTTGACCGCGGGCAGATGGAGGCCGGCCGCAGCTTAGGCCTTGGTTATGGCACAACAATGCGTAGCGTCATCCTGCCGCAGGCCTTCAAAAACGTGCTGCCGGCGCTGGGCAATGAATTCATCGTTCTGCTGAAGGAGACGAGTATCTGCGGTTACATCGCCCTGCAGGATTTGACAAAGGGTGGCGATATCATCCGCAGTCAAACCTATGATGCCTTCCTGCCCCTGCTCATGGTAGCCCTCATTTACCTTTCCATGGTCATCCTGCTCAGCCACCTGCTGAAGAAACTCGAACTGCGACTTAAGAAAAATGAAAGATAACAGTATACTGGAAGTACGGAATCTGGTGAAGAATTTCGGCAAGCTGCAGGTCATCAAAGATGTATCCCTGCAGGTGCACAAGGGTGAAGTGGTGTTCCTTGTGGGCCCCTCCGGTGCCGGCAAGAGCACCGTCATGCGCTGCATGAACTTCTTGGAAACCCCGGATGGCGGCCGCGTACTCTTCCATGGGGTGGAGCCCGGGCGCACAGAGAAAGAGCTGAATGCCTACCGCAGCCGCGTAGGCATGGTGTTCCAGCACTTCAACCTCTTCCCCCACCTGAACATTCTGGATAACATTACCCTTGCCCCCGTAAAATGCGGCCTTATGCAGCCGGAAGAAGCTCGGCAAACAGCCCACCAGCTGCTGGAGCGAATTGGCTTGGCGGACAAGGCACAGGCATACCCCGCTCAGCTTTCAGGCGGCCAGAAGCAGCGCGTGGCCATCGTACGCGCCCTCGCCATGAACCCCGAAGTTCTGCTCTTTGACGAGCCCACCTCCGCGCTGGACCCCGAGATGGTGGGTGAAGTGCAAGGCCTCATGCGCGAACTGGCTGCGGACGGCATGACGATGATTGTGGTCTCGCATGATATTGCTTTCGCCTGTGAACTGGCGGACCGCATCATCTTCTTGGCGGATGGCTACGTGGTGGAGGATGATACCCCCGCCGAGCTGAAAAACTCTGAGAACGCGCGCATACGTGAGTTCCTCGCCTTGCGCCACATGTAAAGCGCTTCCACGCTTTCTCACAGCTACCAAAAAGGCCGCAAACGCGGCCTTTTTCATTGCAATTAGCGGCGGAACATACCGCGCAAATCATTGAAGGATACTTCCGGAGGCGTGTCCAAATCATCCTCTGAAGAAGGAGTGGCCCAGCGGCGTGAGAACTGCATGAAGCCACCGTCCTCATTGCCCTCCGTAAAGAAGGGGCCGGACTCGGCGTCATCCATATCATCAGCATCCCCCGAGGCCTGCATGGCAGGCATGAGCTCAGGCTGGTGCATCACAGGCTGGCGATTAAAGGAAGGCACATAATCCACAGGTTCTTCCTGTTCCGCCTCAGCCACCTCTTGCGCTGGCTCCTCCTCATCATAAATCTCCTGCTCTGCCTCGGCAGGCTCAGTCAGTTCTTCCGCCTCGGCTTCCTCCGTGGCCTCTGGTTCCACCATTTCGGCGTCCTCATCAGGCTCTGCTTCGGACTCCTCCTGAAGCTCATCGGGGGTCTCCTCAGGAGCTTCTTCTGCAACCTCTTCCTCCTGCTCAGGTCCTGCAGCAAGAGCCTCCTTGAACTCCTCCGCATCAATAGAGGCTATCAGGGTAACGCGCAGTTCATCTCCCAAATGAGGCTTCACCGTGGTACCGAAGAAAATATTCACATCATCACTTGCAAGCCCCTTGCGGATACGCTCCATGATAGTGCGAATCTCCGTGATGGACATGGAATCACCACCGGCAATGTGTACTATTACCGTGCGGGCATATGAAAGAGCCCCGTGGTACGCCACCAGCGGTGACTCCAGCACAGATTGCGCGGCAGCCATGGCGCGGTCCGGCCCGTAACCGCTACCGAGACCAAAGAGACAGCGTGAATCATTATTCTCGAGCGCTGTAGCGAGCTCATCCAAGCCCAGGTTAATGAAGCCCGGAGAGGATGCCAACATGGGCACAGAAGCCGTGGCGCGAGCGAGGATACGATCCACCTCCTCAAAGACAGCACGAGCACCGGAGCGATTGCGGAAAAGCTCCTCCATGTAATCATTCTCAAAGCAGAAGACGATATCACTCAGGCGTGATACCTCCTCCAGCGCTTCTTCAGCCTGCTGGCGGCGGCGCTTACCTTCAAAACCGAAAGGCATCACCAGCACGGACACCAAGAATAAGCCGGCCTCACGGGCCTTCGCAGCCAGTACAGGCGCTGCACCGGAACCGGTGCCACCACCCAAGCCAGCCACCAGCACCAGCAGGCGCACATCCTTCAGCATACGCTCAATTTCGCTCCCACTTTCCTCAGCAGCCTGCGCGCCCACTGAGGGGTCGCCACCGGAACCTAAGCCGTGGTTCAGACCACCACCCAGCTGCACAAACTCCACATTACTCCCGCAGGAGCGGCCCACGCGCTCATCAAGCGACATGGTGTAGAGGTGCACATTATTTGCACTGGAGCCTGCAAAACACTGCAGGATATTGGCACCGGCACCGCCGATGCCCACAATGGCGATACCGTCTTCTTTCTGCGGTATTGTCTGATAGGGAAGCATAGCTTTGTGAGAGTGTGAGAGGTGTATAAATGAGCTGTGCGGCGAGACTGTCAGGCACCGGCTTAGCGGCGGCGGAACATACGCAGAAGGCGCTGCAACCAACCGGGAGAGCCGCCTTGAACCGCCTCATCATCATAACGCTGAGCAAAGCGGATAAGGCCAATAGCCGTACAATAGCGAGGGTCCGCCAAGTATGAGTGGTTCTGCCCTTCCGGCTGTGGAGTGGGCTGGTGCACAGGCACGCCGTAAATGTGCTGGGCAAGCTGGTCCAGACCGCGCATGAGGCTGGTACCACCGGAGAGGTACACACTCATGCCATTGCGCTTCCACACATCCTCAGGAATACGCTTACCGACTCGCACCAGAATGTTCGCAAGGCGATCACGGATAATGCGGTTCAAATCACCGCGGGGAATGGAAACATCATGCATGCCCAAATCGCTCTTGTAATGAGCGCGGGAAACGTCCTTAATATCACCAAAGGCATTACCCTCCGTGCACTTGAGCACCTCAGCTGCCTTCTTATTCACCGGCTGGTCCGTAAGCTTAATGATATCATTGTTAATCGTGTTACCACCGGCAGGAATACAGCCACTGGCCACCACATCACCCTCACAGTAGCAAATGAAGTCTGACGTACCGCCGCCGATATCAATGAGAAGTGCGCCAGCCTCCTTCTGCTGACGGTTCAGCACCATCTGAGCCGTAGCCAGCGGAGCAAACACCAAATCCTCAATCTCCAGCGGCACCTGACGCACGCAAAGCAGAGAATTCTGCAGGCGGGTGCGGATGCCGTGCATCACGTGGCAGTTCACATCCAACGTACGGCCGGTGAGGCCCACCGGGTGGCGGGAAGCCTCGCGGTTATCAATGGAGAAGTTACCCAGCTCACGGTTCACCGCAAAGCGATCCGCAGGTATCTCTGCCTTCTCGGCCTTCTCCTTAGCTAGCTGCACATGCACATCCTCAATGATATCCTCATCATCAGGCAGGCGATAGGAGCCTTGGCAGTTCTCACCGATAATGTGCTCACCTGTAACAGAGAGGAACACATTCATGATATCCACTTCCGCGTGATCCTGAGCAATCTGCCAAGCATCACACACGCACTGGCGTGCCATGCTCTGATCCACAATCTCACCTTTCTGCACACCGGCACTGGGTACCTCACCCACACCGATAATGGTTGCGGTGGCATCCGGGCGGATTTCGCCCACCACCATACACGTCTTAGATGTACCTATTTCAAGGCCTACGAGAATTTTTGACTGTGCCATACTGAAAAATTTTCTGAGGTATAAAAAGAAGGGAGAAAAGACTGTCTAGCGCTATTCTATCAGATTATAGCTTAAGCTGCGCGAGAAATACGCGTCATATTAACGATATTGAGCGCATGATTGAGGTGGCGGCATAATGGAAGGGCGCAAAGTAACGCGCTCCTCCTCATACTCCTCGGAAGGAACGAACAGGAACCCGGGCTGGCGATTACGCACCGTGAAGCTCGTGGGGCGGAACATCGGTAGCACCTGATTCGTACTAGGATCATAGGCGTTCTTGCCTGTGTACGAGCCCTTAATAATGTATTCCACGTTATTATCAGTACCATACACGGCACCAGGCACGGGAGGCTCCATGCCACGATCAGGCGTACGGCAAAGGCGCTCATCCATCATCACCAGCTTCGCCTCGCGCCAGCTCTGCCCCGGCTTACGCATATACCCCCAAAAGCGGGTATACGGTATCTCATAGCGGCGGCCTATGTAGTAATCTCCGCGCGCCTCCTGTGCAATCTCTGCCTCGCGCTGCCTCAAAGCCTCGCAGTCAGACTTAAGGGTATTACACTGGCACAGCATCAAGCAGGCCATGGCTCCAATGAATATTTTCCTGAACATGAATACTTATTTTCTACCTCTTTCCGGGATTTAGGTCAAGCTATTTTCGTGGCTTAGTCCCCCGCCGCTGCGAGGGATGACTTTGGGGCTTCAATTTCAATCTTCCTCATCATCGCCATTCAGCAGAGCCTCAAACTGAGCCCTTTGCCGAGCACGACGGCGAGCCGCACTGATGGCATTCCAGATAATGATAAGCAGCAGCACACCCACACCACCCAGAATGTAATACATCACCTTATCCTCCACCTTAATGCCAATGAGGGCCAGCACATTACTGGCTGGCTCTGCTTCCTCAGCAGCAGGTGCAGTCACAGTAGTGGTTTCAGGCGCAGAAGCGGCAGGCTCAGGGCGCGGCGTTGTAGCCACGCTCGAAGGTGTGCTTGCGGACGTAGCGGCGGTAGATTCAGGGCGCGGTCTAGTAGGACGTGGCGTAGCGGGGCGCGGTCTAGCAGCGGGCTGAGTATCTGTGCTAGCGGATTCTCTCGGTGTTGCCGCGGGCTCATCCTCCATAGCAAGATCTTGCGGCACCTCCACCGGGCGAGGTTGAATTTCCCTACGGCGCTCCTCATCTGATTTCAACGAAGAATGCACACCGCTCATACTCGTGCTACCCAGGGCCGTACGGCCACTGGTAGCAGAGAGGTTCCCCACAGCCATGCGGTCAGCCTTCGGCTTTCCGGCAAACCAGCAGAGGCGGTCACAGTTATTCACACGTGCGGAGTTGGACTCCCAGAAGATGTAGCTACCATCCGTCAGCTCCATGAAGCGGCGAGCTTTCGGAAGCCCCACGCGCTGCACAGCCTCGCTGCGAGTATTCCCCCACTGCACGCCTTCATTACGACCGGCCACCAAGTGCCGTGCGTGCTCCTGAGCCACGCTACGGGACGCCGCCGGCTCATAATCCACAAACACGCATATCACCTTCGAACTTCGAATGTCAAAATCCGCAATCAGCGTGTAGCCATCTGCCTTCCATATGCGGCGCACACTGTTGTCCTCCAGAAGCCTATATTCATAGTCCTTCGTGAAATGGGCATCTGCATACTCACGGCTGAATATCTCAGCCGGTATGTCCGTTACCTCTAATGCTGCAGCGCTGCCGGCCATGGCCAGCATGCTCAGCGTTGCTCTGAATACATTCTTCATCTTCATATCTGCGTATTTTTCACTCCGGGCTCCTTCCCCGCCAACATCTTTTAGCACATTTCTCACCCATTCTCAAGCAGAAATGCTATATACTCACATAAAAAGGACTTGACATCAGCTCGCCTCACCCTCATAATCACCCCGCACGCTTCCTTGCAAAGGAGAGATGGCTGAGTTGGTCTAAGGCACTCGACTCGAAATCGAGCGTGGCAGAGATGTCACCGTGGGTTCGAATCCCACTCTCTCCGTACTCGGAATCCCCCGAGTAAAACTTTTACACCCCCGCATGAGTCTCTGACTTTTGCGGGGTTTTTGCTGGTAATAATACCATACAGCAACCTATGTGATAGTTTAGCGACAGGTTTTATTAATCTGGCTGCAATTAATCAGACATTCTTATCCTCTTCTTCGCCATAAGCGGTGCTGAATTTTTTGAAGAACTTTTTGACGATATGAGGTTCTTTTTGCCGCTTCATCATGTGCCTTCTCACCTTGGTCTTCAACTTCCCCTTGCATCTGGCTGGCTCGCCTTTATGAAGTGCTGTCTTGAGGTCGTTGTTCAGTAACTCTACCGGGTTAAGGTCAGGAGAATAGCTGGGCAGATAAAAGAGCTCTATCCTATCGATATTTTTTTGTAACCAGAGTTTGTTGCAACACGTATGATGGACGCGTAAATTATCCACAATAAGAAAGACTTTGCGCTTGGTGTCCTTTATGAGTCTCTGCATGAACTCCTTGAACAGCTTTGCATTAAAGGCTTTTTCGGAGAGCATGAATCGAACCTTGCCCTGATTCGTAAT
>JAFWZG010000061.1 GCA_017517385.1 Akkermansia sp. | reverse complement strand
TAACTCTATTATTGCTTGTTTACTCATTTTGAGTGACATGTGTATATGTTAGTGCCTGATTTATGAGGCATCCAGCTTTTCACGTGTCAGCCAAACTCGTGGGAAGTGTCAGTTCGGTGACTGGATTTTTGAGGCAATGCGCTCCCTTTAAAGAGTTTGATTTGGCAGACTTTCTTCTGGACAATGCTATGGAAATAGGATAGACTTCTCGCACCATGCATAAGTTGTCATCTGGTGAGAGGGCAAAGGCTGCGTTTTCAGACAATCTGGGAATATTCAATTCTGTAGGAGGTATAAGTATTATCGAAACATTAGACCATTGAAAATCTTGTAATATGCAAGCAATTATTTTAGCCGCGGGTATGGGGAAACGTCTGGGGGAGTTCACTAAGAGCAATACAAAGTGTATGGTGAAAGTGAACGGTGTGACTCTTATTGAGCGTTTGCTTCAGCAGTTGGATAATGTGAAGTCTGCTAAACTGAACCGTATTGTGATTGTTACGGGCTATGAGGGGCAGAAGCTGAGGGATTATGTGGCGACTCTAAATGTGCAGACCACGATTGAGTATGTGGATAATCCCATATACGCTTCTACAAATAATATCTATTCTCTCTGGTTGGCGAAAGATTATCTTCTTCAGGATGATACGCTGCTGTTTGAGTCTGATCTTATCTTTGAGGATGAGGTGGTAGAAAAACTACTCACCAATCCATATCCGAGTTTGGCCTTGGTGTCAAAGTACGAGAGCTGGATGGATGGTACTGTGGTAAAACTGGGCGAGAATTATGAAATTGATAAGTTTATCCCCGGTACCGAGTTCCGTTATGAGGAGTGTGCGTCCTACTATAAGACGGTAAATATATACAAATTTAGCAGGAGGTTTTCCAATACACACTATGTGCCATTCCTTGAAGCGTACAGCAAAGCTCTGGGTAATAACGAGTACTATGAACAGGTGCTGCGTGTCATTACGCTGTTAGATAAGCCGGAAATTAAGGCGCTGCCGCTAAATGGTGAATCTTGGTATGAGATTGATGATGTGCAAGATCTTGATATTGCAGAGTCTATTTTCTGTCCATCTGATGAAAAGTTGGAGCGTATGGGGGCTCGCCTTGGTGGTTTCTGGCGCTATCCCAGACTTTTGGACTTCTGTTACTTCTCCAATTCATACTTCCCGAATGAGCGTATGATGTCAGAGCTTAAGGCTAACTTCGAGAACATGGCGCGAAGTTATCCTTCTGGTATGAGAGTTAATAATCTACTTGGCGGTAAGTATTTTGGTGTACGCTCTGAATATGTGTGTATGGGGAATGGCGTGGCTGAACTTATCAATGCTTTGCTTAAATCCCTGCAGGGGAAAATAGGCGTCCTGTTGCCCATGTTTGAGACATATCTCAACTGTTTGGATGTTGCGCGGGTGGACGGTATGTCTATAGAGAAGCGTGATCTTACATACACTGTGGATGAAATCATGAGCTATTACGCGGATAAGGATATCAGCGCGCTTCTACTTATGAATCCGTCTAACCCGGCAGGGAACTGTATTCCTGTGGCTGATTTGCTGCGCCTGAGTGACTGGACTGTAGAGAAGGGATGTCGCCTGATAGTTGACGAGTCGTTTGTGGATTTTGCAGAAGGTGGATCGGATAATGTCTTGATGATTAATACACTTCTTGAGCAAAATTCGGGGCTTGTCGTAATGCGCTCCATATCTGAGGCCTCTGGAGTTCCCGGACTGCGTTTAGGTATTCTGGCATCAGCGGATACATTGTTAATTGATGAACTTAAGAAGAATGCTCCGCTCTGGAATATCAATTCATTAGGTGAATTCTATATGCAGATTTTTGGCAAGTATGAGAAGCACTATCGAGCTGCATGTCTTCAGGTGAAGCATGAGCGTGAGCGTTTGATGGCAGAGTTGGCTAAGGTGCCGTTTCTTCGTGTGCTGCCCAGCCAAGCCAATTATTTTGTATGTGAGGTGTTATCACCCTTTACTGCAAACGAGCTGACCAAGCAGTTGCTGACGCGTTTTAATATACTGGTCAAGGAGTTTAGCTCAGAAAGCCAGTTAGCCGGACGTGAGTTTATTCGCATCGCTGTGCGTGATACAAAGGATAATAATGCTTTGGTCGCAGCGATTTCACATATGGCATCAGGGAAGGTTAATTATAGCTAAAGGCCTGCCGTATTCATATGCGGCAGGCCTTTAATTGATAAAAGGAAGGGTGTTTATTTACTTCATATAAATCTGTTCTTCGGGCAGGGTTGTAAGCTGCTGCAGGGCTCGTCCGAGGTATCGCATGACGAGGAAGAGAGTAGCAAGGAGAGGCACGCCGATGATGAGGTAGCCCATCCAAGTCATTTTGCTGACGGCGTAATTGTACTGCTCGGCCTGTTCCGCTGCGGGCATATCAGGCACGGGCAGGAGGAAGTAAAGGGCAAGCGCGAAGTTCAGGATGGCTGAGAAAAAGAGGGAGCCGGATGTCATGAGCGCGGCGCGCTTCAGCACGCTGTTATAGCCACTTTGCAGGTTTTTCTCTGCCACGGTGCTTTCGATGCGGCGGATGTCAAAAATAGCATCAGAGTATATACAGGCGCGCAGCATGGAGCCTTCCTTACCGCCGCTCACCAGCATGGCGCCAGCCAGCAGGAGGGCTATGATGGCTTCCTTCGCAGCGTACCACCAAGGGGTGTCCGGGCGGATGGCGAGAGCTTCTCCTGTATTGGCGTAGATAGTGACCACGCCGGTCAGGATGGTGCCTAGCAGACCGAAGGCCGTCATAGCTTCGATTTTTCGCTCCGTGATAAGGCTGTAGATGCCGCAGCCGATGGGCAGAGCAAGTGCCACCACCATGGCCCACGTGGTTCCCAGATGCCAGAACTTATCACCGGTGGCGGAGCAGTTATCCAGAATGAGAACAGGGGCGAGAACGCTCAGCAGAACGTTCAGAAGGCTTTTGGATGCTTTGTCCATGGTGGTTTCTTATTTCATGCTTGCGATAGCGGCTGCCATATCAGCTGCGCGGAAAGTGCTGCTGCCAGCCACGAGGCAGTCTGCGCCGGCCTCAGCGCAGAGGGGTGCCTGTGCGGTGCCGATGCCGCCATCCATCTGGATAATGAACTTCAGCCCTTGCTCCTTACGTGCGGCATCTAGCACACGGACTTTCTTCAGCACTTCACCCATGAAGCTCTGGCCGCCGAAACCCGGTACTACGCTCATCACCAGTACCATGTCCAGCTCGGCGAGGTAAGGCAGCACTTTCTCCACGGGGGTGGCAGGGTTCACTGCTAAACCGGCATGGGCGCCGCCCTCGCGAATCGCAGCCAGAGTAGCGTGCAGGTCTACATGTCCCTCACGTTCCACGTGAATGGTAATCATGTTCATTCCGGCTTTGAGGAAGCGGGGCAGGTAGTGGTCTGGCGCGTCAATCATGAGGTGAGCGTCCAAATAGGCATCAGCGGGCACGCTATTGCGGATGGCTGCACAGATATCCGGGCCAAAGGAGATGTTGTCCACGAAGGAACCATCCATTACATCCAGATGCAGCCAATCGGCTCCGGCACTGAGGGCACGGGCTGCTTCATCACCAATACGGCGGAAATCACAGGCAAGCATGGAAGGCGCTATCAACATGATGGTATAAATGGTTATATGTTTTACGGCTACAAGCATACCTGTAAAAGCCTTGTTTGGCAAGTGAAAATCGTGTGTGTGCTTTTTGTTTTGTCTTGCATTGTGTGTAAAATACTGTACAATTACACGCGTTATGGCAGACCGTACCTATACAGACCCCGTTCGAATGGAAAAAATCGTCAGTCTTTGCAAGCGCAAAGGCTTTATCTTCCAGGCAGCTGAGATTTATGGCGGCCTTAACGGTTGCTGGGACTACGGTCCCCTAGGCGTGGAGCTCAAGCGCAACTTGAAGGATTATTGGTGGCGTGTTCACGTGCAGGAGCGCCCTGACATTCTGGGTATGGATGGTTCCATCCTCACGCACAACTCTGTGCTGGTGGCTTCCGGCCACGTGGGTGGTTTCTCTGACCCTCTGTGTGACTGCTTGCTGAGCAAGGAGCGTCTTCGTGCAGACCAGATTCCCGCTCAGAGTGGTGTGGCACTCTGGTGGAAGGGCGCTACCACGAAAGATGGTTCCTGGAGCTCCAAGAAGGAGTTCTCCATGCTGACAGCTGAGGGTAGCGAGAAGGAGGTGAAGAACGCTCGCCGCAGCGCTGCTCAGTACTACAGCCAGATTTCCGGTAAGAACATTCCCGTAGCAGAGCTTGAGCTGCTGGAGGAGAGCACCGAGACCGTGACCGACAGCGTGCGCTACAATCCCGCTAATGGTTCTCTCGTGACAGAGGCCCGCTCCTTCAACCTGATGTTCAAGACCACCATCGGTGCTACATCCGATGAGAATGATCCCTCCAGCACCGGTTGGCTTCGCCCGGAGACTGCTCAGAGCATCTTCTGCCAGTACAAGAACATTCTTGATTCCTCCCGTACCAAGGTGCCCTTCGGTATCGCTCAGATTGGTAAATCCTTCCGCAATGAGATTAACCCCCGTAACTTCACCTTCCGCTCTCGCGAGTTCGAGCAGATGGAAGTGGAGTACTTCTGCCGCGCTGAGGATGGCTTCCGCCTGACTGATGAGTGGCTGGAGAAGAGCCTGCAGTTCTACGAGAACATTGGTATCTCCCGCGATAAGATTCACATCCTCGACGTGCCGGAGGACGAGCGCGCTTTCTACTCCAAGAAGACCTACGACCTCGAGTACGAGTTCCCCTTCGGTATTCAGGAGCTCATGGGTATTGCTTATCGTACCGATTACGATTTGGGCCGCCATCAGGAAGGCTCCGGCAAGCCGATGGAGTACTTCGACGAGGTGACCCGCGAGAAGTTTATCCCCCACGTGGTGGAGCCCTCTGCCGGTTGCGACCGCTCCGTACTGGCTGTTATCTGCGAGGCCTTCGACGAGGAAGAGCTGGGCAAGGACGGCAAGAGCGACATCCGCACCGTCATGCGCTTCCATCCCCGCATGGCTCCCATCAAGGCTGCCATCTTCCCGCTGCTGAAGAAGAACGCCGAGCAGGTGCGCATCGCCCGCGAAATTGAGGCTGAGCTGCGTCCCTTCATGAACGTCTTCTATGATGAGACCGGCGCTGTGGGCCGCCGCTACCGCCGTCAGGACGAAGTGGGTACTCCCTTCTGTATCACGGTGGACTTCGAGACGCTGGGTGAGGAGGGTGATCCTGCGCTGAAGGATACGGTGACCATCCGTCACCGCGATTCCATGGAGCAGGAGCGCGTGGCCATTAAGGACCTGCTGCCTTGGCTGCTGAAAAAGATTCACTGATAATCCTTCAGCCAGCAGGTGCTCCGGTGCCTGCTGGCTTTTCTGCAATAAGCTCTATGATATCTCTGGCTTCACTGCCTGAAAAATTACATGAGCAGGTGCTGCGTGCCATGTGGCCCGGGGAGGAACCTGTGCTGGTTGCGCGCCCCGTACCCACCATAGTGAACCGCGTATCGAAGCCTTACATCTTCTTTCTTGTATTTGCGATTTTCTTTGTCTCTCTGTTTGTTTTTTGCAGCGGTTTTGCAGCACTTCCTTTTCTGGCGCTGTTTATTGCCTTGCCAGTGGGCGGCATCTGGCGCACGTATTGGCAGATGCAGCGCACGGTATACATCATCACCGAGCGCCGGGCACTCGTAGTGCGTGCAGCTGGCAGAAAGGCTTGGCAGACTCTCTCATGGCCTCTTACCGCCGGGCTGGTGAAAGAGCGGGTGTTGCGTGCCGATGGTAGTGGAGATTTGATTCTGGGGTACGAAAGCTCTCGTGATGCTGAGGGTGGTACCACCAGTGTTCCTCAGGGATTTTTCAATCTGCCTGAGCTGCGCCGTGTGGAGCAAATACTCATGGATATCGCGCCTGTGCCAAGGGGCTGACCCCTTAATTTTATGAGCGCAAAACAGTGGATTGAGCAGGAGCTGCTGCCCGGTGAGCGGATGCTTTACTTGCATCATCAGAAATGGGGGTGGAAATGGTGGTGGCGCTGGGTGACTGATGTGTTTGAGCGTGCGGTGCCGATATTTTTTTTGCTGATGCTTCCGGTGGGGTGGTGCTGTCTGCCGCTTGCTCCCGAGCTGCTGGTGTTCTGGTTTTCTGTGGTGCTGGTGGTATTGGTCTGCCGACTGCTTGGCTATATAGGCGCTCGCATGAGGGAATGGTCCTATCTGGCTGTTACGTCGCAGCGTGTTATCTGCATGCAGCGTGCTGATGGGCGAATCAGCCTTACGAGTTACCCGCTGCCAATGCTGACCGCCGCGAGTGACGGGAGCGAAGTCAAACTTGAGGGCTGTTGGTTTGGGGCAGATGTCAGGTTTAGACAAGTGGAGAATGCTCCGCAGCTCGTTGCCCTCATCAAGCAGGCTCAGGCCGGATATTTTCCTTTTTCTCAACCGGTGCCGCAGGCAGGAAGTCACCCCTTGTTGCCTGCCGGAGAGCTGTTGTACGGGGCAGGGGTGGAGGTTGCTGAACACCCCTCGCGGAGAGAATGGTGCATTCTTGCGGTGCTGTTCATCTTCTGCTCATCCGTAGTGGTGAGTGCTCTGGTTGAACCTCAGGACGGCTCGTATGTCGGCTTTGGCTGGGTGATACTCGTGTTGATGGTGGGCCTTGTGATGCTGATGTTGTGGGCCTATGTGCGCAGATTACGCCGCACTCCCGATTCCTTTGCTATTGGCAACAATGGGGTATATATGGCTGGGTGGGAGCCATGTCCGGCCGCTGATTGTTATCCCTTTTTTAAGGATATACTAGCAGACGGTAGTATTCTGCTGTTTTTTCTGCCGGGGGAGGATAAAACTCATTTGTCTGCTCTTCGCATACGCGACGAGTTTCGGCAGGTAGAGAGGCTGCTCATGGCTATAGCTACCCCGCTAAAAGAGGTGTTGCCCTCAAAGTAAGCTCTCGATACCCAAGCCGACAAGTAGCAGGCCTGCCGTGGTTTCGAGCCATCGGGCGGGCAGGTGGTGCAGCAGACGGGCTGAGTGGAATGCTGCCAACGAACAAATAAAGGTTATGATGCCTATGATGCTCACATGGGCAAAGAGCCGGGGCGTGCTGAGGTCGGTGCCACCGATATCTCCCAGAGCCATGGCGACCCCCACAGCCAGAGCATCAATAGCCGTGGCTACACCAACCAAGAGCAGGGCAATAAGCCCCAGCGGATTGCAGTCTTTGCTGCAACAATCGCACTCATCCTCATCACCTTTCCACGCGCCATAGATAACGTAGGCCCCCAGCCCGCAGAAAACGGCGGCCACAATGCCGCTCTGCCATTGTGCCACATAATCGCGCACGCTTTCGCCGCCCAGATAACCCAGCAAGGGCATGCCGGCCTGAAAGGCACCAACCGTCAGCGCCAACCTCAGGGAGTTCCTTAACCGACAGCAGCGCAGTATCAACCCGTACGAGAAGGAGTACACGGTGGCATCCACTGCCAGAGCGAACGCGATGATGAGGATTTCTATCATGAGTTATTCGTTAAGGCAAAGCACCCCGGCAATTCTGCCGGGGTGTTGCATTTTTCTGCTTCTTTGGGCAGAGTTTTTATTAATAGTGACCACCGCGGGTGCCGTTGTGCCACTTCCAAGCGGTCTCTACAATCTGCGTTACGTCCTGGTACTTGGGAATCCAGCCCAGAATCTCGGCAGCTTTGCGGGAGTCCGCGATAAGGCGGGCGGGGTCGCCCTCACGGCGCGGGCCATACTTTACGGGGGCCTTCATGCCGGTTACCTTTTCGGCGGCGTCGATAATCTGCTTTACGGAGAAACCGTTGCCCGTGCCGAGGTTGAACCAGTTAGTGTCACCTCCCTTCATCAGGTAATCGAGAGCGCGCAGGTGAGCATCTGCCAAGTCGTCCACGTGGATGTAGTCGCGAATACAGGTGCCGTCCGGAGTGTCGTAGTCTGTGCCGAACACCGTGATGGCGGGGCGCTCGCCCTTAATGGCTTGCAGAATCACCGGAATGAGGTGAGACTCGGGCTCGTGATCCTCGCCGATGAGGCCGTCCACTGCGGCGCCGGAGGCATTGAAGTAGCGCAGGAATACGCTCTTCAGACCGTATGCTCGCTCGCAGTCCTTACAAACCTTCTCGAGCATGAACTTAGAACCACCGTAGGGGTTGATGGGATCCTGCTTCTCTGTCTCGGGAATCGGTACCTGAGTGGGTACACCGTATGTGGCGCAGGTGGAGGAGAAGACGAAGCGCTTGCAGCCACCCAGCATCATGGCGCGCAGAAGTACTAGGGGCTTGGCGATGTTGTTTTCATAGTACTTGAGCGGGTCGGTGACGGACTCACCCACCTGAATGAAGGCGGCGAAGTGCACCACGGCATCGAACTTGCCATTTACGAGCAGGGGATACACTACGGCAGGATCGCCGAGGTCGCCCTTAACCAGCTTAACTTCTTTATCCACAATAGCGGCGGGGTGGCCGTATACCATGCTGTCGAGCACGGTCACATCAGCACCGGCCTTCACCAGCTGACGTACGGTGTGCGAGCCGATGTAGCCGCAACCGCCTGTAACGAGTACTTTCATGATTTTTTGGTGTATGTGTGTTGGTTAAAATCTTTACAGCATGGCGGCCAGCATAGCCTCCAGCTTACGGATGTCGGCGGCAAAGCGGCGAATACCGTCGGCAGTCTTCTCGGTAGCCATGGCGTCCTCGTTGAAGAGGAAGCGGAAGCTCTTCTCATCGGCGGGAATGCGCTCGATGTCGCTGGCCTGGGCAGCCTCAACATTCAGGCAGGAAGCCACGGGCTCCTCGCTGGCAGCAAGCTCAGCCAGAAGGTTCGGGGAGATGGTCAGCAGGTCGCAGCCGGCCAGAGCCAGTACCTCGCCCTTGTTGCGGAAGGAGGCACCCATAATCTGCACCGGATAACCGAACTTCTTGTAGTAGTTGTAAATGGTGCGTACGGAAACCACGCCGGGGTCAGTCTCGGCGGTGTATTCTTCCTTGGTGTTGGCCTTGAACCAGTCGAGAATGCGGCCCACGAAGGGTGAGATGAGGCGTACGCCGGCCTCAGCACAGGCCACGGCCTGCACAAGGCTGAAAAGAAGGGTCAAGTTCGTGTGAATGCCTTCCTGTTCCAGAATGCGAGCGGCCTGAATACCTTCCCAAGTGGATGCAATCTTGATAAGCACGCGCTCACGGGGGATACCGGCGGCCTCGTACATGCCCATGATGCTGCGGGCGCGGGTTACTGTGGCTTCCGTGTCAAAAGAGAGGCGGGCGTCCACCTCGCTCGATACGCGGCCGGGTACACGCTTGAGAATCTCCAAGCCAAAGGCCACGACTACCTTGTCCACAATCTCATCCATCAGTGCGGGGCTTACCTCGCGGCCTTTGTAGGGAGCCACGGCCTCCTCCACGATACTGCGGTATTCAGGCTTGCCGGCAGCGGCAAGGATGAGGGAGGGATTGGTTGTGGCATCCTGGGGGGTGAACTCTTCCATCTGGCGGAAGTCACCAGTGTCTGCCACCACGGTGGTGTACTGCTTCAGTTGCTCAAGTTGTGTAGCCATAAGCGTGAGTGATTAGCTTTCCGGCTCATCATACCATATATGGGCCGTTGAGGCAAGGCTTTTTCGGCAAAAAGCCCCGTAGCAGAGCGCCTAGGGGCTTTTGAAATGACTGATAAACTCAAATGCGATAATTTTTGAGCATTTATGCTTGACTGTGCTGCGGATATCTGTATAATCGCGGCGCGCTGCGACGGTAACGCAGCCTGAAAGACTATGAAAGCTGATCTGCATCCCAAGTACAATCCTGTAGTGTTCGTGGACATCACCACGGGCCGCCGCTTCATCACCCGTTCCACCGCTACTTCCGCCAAGAAGGAGGAGATTGATGGCGTGGAGCACTATGTGATTTCCTGCGGTATCACCTCTGACTCCCACCCCTTCTTCACCGGTAAGAACCAGTTCGTGGACACCGAGGGTCGCATCGACAAGTTCCAGAAGCGTTTCGGCTCCGTTCGTCGTGCCAAGAAGCCCACTCTGGGCTAAAGCTCCGCGAAACAACAAGTTTACCCGCCTGCAGCATATGCGCTGCAGGCTTTTTTTTGCATTTCGCGCGCGTAATACGTCACATGTGTCCCAAAGATTTTCTGAAAGGATAGCAAAACAGCAAAAATCAGGGCAAAGAAAATGGAAGGTTGATTTTTTCACCAGCAAAACGTATGCTGGTGTTGCTCTAAAAAACACCTTCCATGGGTACTGTACATCCTTTCTCCCAAGTTGCAAGCTTAATTGGTCGAACTCTTGTCAATTTTGCTGCAAAAAAGCGACAAACGGATAAGTATTGCCAAACTCTCGATACTTGGACGCACCTCATTGCCCTGTTGTTCTGCCATATGGCAGATTGCCAGTCTCTGCGTGATATCTTCAAGGGATTACAAGGTATAAGAGGCGGGCTCAACCACCTTGGTATTCAAAAGGCTCCATCACGTAATGCGCTCAGCCATCAGAACGCAAAGCGCGATGCCTTGGTGTTCCGCGATATCTACCGACTGCTTCACAAGCGTTTGGGACAGCAGGCCTTCACATGTCGATTCCGGGAGGGTATCAAGGCATCACGCATCATGTTGCTTGATTCTAGTGTTATCTCACTCTGCCTCAATATATTCGATTGGGCTCACTACAGTGAGGAAAAAGGTGCAATCAATCTTCATACTCTCTTTGCTCTGAATGATTTTCTTCCCATCGACGTACACGTTTCTGATGGTAAGAGGTCGGATAACATAGGCGCCTACCACCTGATGCCACCGGGGCGCAGCATCATTGTAGCCGACCGTAGATACGATGATACGGAGCTCTGGAGGGATTGGGACAGCAGGGGAATCAGCTTTGTTGTGCGACTGCGCAGGGATATCAAATTTACCCGAAAAGAGGCTTTTCCGCAGCCTGACGACCGGGAACAGGATATTCTGGTAGATGAAGCCATAGAATTAGCAGGTGATGATACGTCAAAAAACTATCCTCACCCTTTGCGCCGAGTTGTCGTCTACCGCCGCAAATCAGGGCAGAGAACAGACGATACAGAAGCGCCGGAGCATACGATTGAGCTTATCACGAATAATGCTTACTGGGAGGCAGATACTATTAGTGCGCTCTATAAGTCCCGCTGGCAGATTGAAAGTTTTTTTAAGACTATAAAACAGCATTTGCGCATCAAGACCTTTATCGGAACAAACAAGAATGCCGTGATGTGTCAGATCTGGACGGCCATGGTAGCCATATTGCTGCTCCAATACCTCAAAAACAAGGCAAAGTACGACTGGCATATGTCCAATCTTGTCACATTCATCAGGATTCATCTGATGAGCTACATTGATTTGTGGTCCTGGATGAATCAGCAGGTAGATAAGGTGCATTCTCCACCGAAAATTGCTCAAATCTGAGTACAGGGGGGGCTTCGAAAAAGCCTCTATCCGGAAAGCCTAGGATTTATCGGCACTTGCGTCTCTCAGAAAAAATCTTTGGGACACATGTGGCTTGCAAGTAAGTATCAAACGAGGAAGACCTTATCCTCCGTTCGTGTTCCTGAATAATCAAGGTATCATTCACTGTTACGATACTATGAAAGATGCTGCCAATGAACACTTTAAGGTATCTGCAAAAACTTTGCAGATACCTTAAAAAGAAAATTGGCAACGCTTTCATAATCAACGGTGAAGATTATACTTTGTTAGCCTGAAATATCCTGTCCTCTAATTACTCCTGTTATCTTATAATAAATGAATTATGGTAACTAGGGTAATTAAGGGACAAGGACACATCGTGAATAACTACCGTTCGCTTTGCTCACTTATCGTTATTCACTCGGTGAAACTTGGGGAAGGCATGCTTCCCCTTCGTTTCCTGATAAGGACACACGCGTTCCGCTAATGCGTGTGTCGGCATTTTCAGGATAATTGCAGCCGTGTGACTTCATAAGCAGTCAGCATTCTCAATGCTGTAGCAAGCAGAAAATTCGCAAAAGATTAGAATTTTAGACCTTACGAGAATGAAGACTACTTGCTGATAACTGTTACCGCGAAGCAAACACTACTGTTGTGATTTGATTATCAACACCTAGACAGACCACAGCATTGAGAATGCTGTATTGTAGGGCTGTAGGATTGTAGCAGGTATTTCAGCATTCCGTCGCGCGTGGAACTGGGCACCCCTGCACATTCCACACAAACCTTATAACAATCAATTCATAACAATCATGAAGAAAACACTTATCACACTCCTCGCTCTTGCTGGTGTGGCTGCGGGCGAACTTGCCATTACTGAGAACGTGTGTATTGACTTTGGTGAGAAGCTTTTGGTGGAGGATAACTGGGGAATCCACAATGATACTTATGCCACGGAAAAGTATTATCCTGATACCGGATGGAATCTTCAGGCCGGCAATGAGAAAGACTTCGATTGCTATACCACCACAATGACGGATAAAGCCACCGGTGAAACCAGTAATATTCAGGTAAAGTTCGGGAAGATGAAGGGGCTTAATCTTCTGGGTGGATACAGCCCTATACAGGGTACGGCCACTGTGTTGGAACCCGAGAAACCCATGCAGGATGTCTGGCAATTTCTGCATGATGTGTCTCTGACGGCAGAAGAAGTCAATTCTTATTGGTGCGAGGAGGTTACGATTGGCGTTGCTGCGAGTATTGGTGATATTACCGTCAGTAATTTACAGGCGAACAGCACGTATGCTTTGAGTGCGGTGGTAACGGTGGCTGAGGTTGCCTCTCTGATAGGAAAGGCTGCACCGGTGACAATGAATTATGCCAATGGTGCCCTCTCGGAGCGGGCTGCGTTCATGACCACGAATGATGGCTCTGTGAATATAGAAGTGGCTCTGGGTAATTTTGATGTTGCCAGCCTCATCAGCGGTAAGACCTTTACTATGTCCTGGATATTTGAAACCGGGGATGCTCCTGCCAGCGTGGATTTGTCTTTTGCCTCCAGTCTGGTGAGTGTGGTTGGAGTCACCTCCATCAGCGCCATGGCCGTCACCCGCTATGATGAGTCTGCGGCAACGGTTCAGGCCAGGTTTGAAGATGGAGCGGAAATGTTGCATCCCGTTGATGGCATCCCCGAACCAACTACCTCTGCCTTGAGCCTGTTGGGACTTGCTGCATTGGCTGCCCGCCGCAGGAGAAGGAAATAAGAGAACCCTATCCGTTTAGAAAAAAAGCGCCCGATCTGCGGATCCGGTGCTTTTTTTCTGATGTGCCGCAGAATCAGTATTGACAGCGTGTTTTTTGCTTGCATATTGCCTGAAGTGTGAGATACTGATGTAAGAAGAGTATGCAAGAGGAAGCTGAAAATTTTTATAAAGAACCATCTCGGAAGGAATGGACGGGGTTCTGGACACTTGTAGCTGTGCAGGCGGTAAACGCGTTCAACGAGAAAGCGGTGCAGTTCTTGTTGATTCCGCTGGGGGTGTGGTTATGGGGTACCGCCGGGAGTGATTTGGAATATTTCTTGGGTGCCATCTTTGTGTTGCCGTACATCCTGTTTTCACCGCTGGTCGGCTGGCTTGCGGATTGCTTCTGCAAGACGCGTATCATTCAGGTGATGAGTATCATGCAGATTCTGGTGATGAGCTGCATGCTATTCTGCTTTTATCAGCATGATATGGAGGCGGCCATCATTTGGTTTGCCGTGTTTGCCATGCAGGCCACCATTCTGAGCCCTGCGAAGAAGGGTATTGTGAAGGATTTGCTGGGGTCGCGCTACATTGGATTCGGTTCGGGCATCATCGAAATTAGCTTGGTGTTTGTGCTGCTGTTGGCGCAGATAGGCGTATTCTTCTGGTTCAGCTACCTGCTGGATGCCTATAATGCGGAGTTACCGCCTGCTGTGGCGGAGGAGGAAGCCGGTTGGAGCGCGGTTAAGCTGCCTACGATTACATTTGTGGGCATCGCGGCTGTGGTGTCTGCCTGTGCCTTCCTGCTGCCTCGCTACTCTGTGAAGCCGAATAAGCCCTTTGCGTGGAGTCTTTTCTATGAGCACTTTGTGCAGGTGAAGTACCTGTGGAAAGACCGCCAGCTGCGCCTCAGTGAGCTGGGGATTGCGTATTTCTGGAGTCTTGCCGGTTCTCTTTTCCTCATTCTGATTCAGATAGCCAAGGAGATGGCCGCGAATGACCCGAGTATTGATTTCTCGATGCAATGCGGCATTTTGATGGCCTGGCTGGGTGGCGGTGTCGTGGTGGGCGGTGCTGTGGCCTCCATGCTTTGCCGTGGTAAGAATGAGCTGGGGCTTATTCCCTTCGGTGCTATCGGTATCACTGTCAGCACTTTCATGCTGACGATACTGGAAGTGGATTGTTTGGCCAGTAATATTTTCCTGCTGCTCACAGGTGCCTTCGGTGCCGCTTATTTGGTGCCGCTGAACGCTTACTTGCAGGATAATTGTGACCCCTCAAACCGCGGTAATATCATTGCTGCCGGTAACCTCATTGATAATCTGATGGGCCTAGTGGCCGTGATTATCATGTGGCTGATGAATAATTACGGTGCCGGCCCGAGAGATCAGTTCCTTGTGCTCTTCCTGCTGAGCGCCTTCATCATGGTGACCTCCCTTCGCTTAATCCCGCAGGAGTTTATCCGCATGATTGGCATCTGGTGCATGAAGTTTTTCTACCGCCCGCGTGTGCTGAATGCTGACAGGATTCCCCCTGTGGGCG
>JAFWZG010000060.1 GCA_017517385.1 Akkermansia sp. | reverse complement strand
TCTTCCTGCTGAGCGCCTTCATCATGGTGACCTCCCTTCGCTTAATCCCGCAGGAGTTTATCCGCATGATTGGCATCTGGTGCATGAAGTTTTTCTACCGCCCGCGTGTGCTGAATGCTGACAGGATTCCCCCTGTGGGCGGCGCTCTGCTGGTGTGTAACCATGTGACGTATGCTGACGCTCTGTTCCTGACGATGGTATGTCCGCGCTCGATTCGTTTTGTGGTAGCCAAGGAGTTCATGGCCGCCAAGCTTCTGGGCTGGCTGCTGGAGCTGTTCAACTCTGTGCCGATTTCTAGCCACAATCCCCGCGAGGCCATTCTGGAGGCGGCTCGTGGAATTGAGAATGGTGACCTCATTTGCATTTTCCCTGAAGGGCAGCTTACCCGCACCGGCTGCTTGACTCCCATTCGCCGTGGAATGGAAATTATCGCTCGCCGCGCTCACGCTCCCATTATCCCCATTTACATGGATGGCCTTTGGGGCAGTATATTCTCTTTCTATAGAAACCGTTTCTTCTTCACCTTGCCCTTCAAGCTTCCGCGCCACCTGCCGTACGGATACACCGTGAGAGTGGGTGAGCCTATGCACGAGGATTTCAACTCTGCGGCCGTGCTGCGTGCCTTCCGTGGGTTGTCAGCGGATTGTCTGGAAGCCTCCGGTAGCGGCAGTCGTGATGATATTATCCGCTTGCTGGAGGCTCGCGGGCGAAGTGCTGTGGTGCATTGGCGCGGTGGCTCACTCAGTGGTTTCCAAGTGGCTGGCGCTATTATCAGCCGCGAGGTTCCTGCTGGTTGCCCGGAGGTTGCCGCCAAGTGGCTGCAGCTGCTTATCCGCGTCACGCGTGATTTGGTGCAGCTGCACCGCCTGTTGCTGAATGTGGAGCAGGTGCGCCGCGTGAATGCTCTGAAAGAGGGGCGCCATCGCTTGCTCACCTCTGTGGGGCATGATGAGCCTCATGAGATGGTTCTTGCTGTGCTTTGGCCCATTATTACACGCACGCCGGTGCACCTCATTGAATCTGCAGATGAGGTTATCGAGAACGGCATTTCTCAGATTGTGGGTAGTGCACATATGCGCCGCATTCTGCTGAAGGCTATTCCGCCGCGCCAGATGCCCTTCTACGACTTCAGCAACGGCCCGGATATTTCCACGCCGAATATGCGCTGGCGCCCCTGTTATGCTACTCCTGAAGGTATTATCATCTCCATGAGTATGGTAAACAGCGTATTCAAACTGGCGGACGGGACTATTCAGTTGGGCGTGCGCCCGCGTACCCGAGGCTTGCTGCTGCCCTGTTTCCGAGTGGATAGTCAGGAAGGTGAGGACACTGCGGTGCTTTCCGGGCCTAGCTTGGCTTCTCCGCACACCTGTTCATCTAAGCTGTATCTGGATGAAATCGGCTTCCTGAAGCAGTTGTTTTAAGCATACTTTGAAAGTTATAAAAAAGGCACGGTGCATGAGCTACCGTGCCTTTTTTATATTTTGTATATTAACCGTGTTTATGGCCGGATTATTGTATAGCCTCGCGGATGTTTTCTACGGAGATATGCTCTATTCTGTTATATTTCAGGGTGGGCTCGCCGGCTTCATTACGGCTGATTTCGTCCTCGCGATTTGAGCCGATGAAACGCTGCCCCAATCGAGAAAAATCGCGCACGTCCCCCACATTATCCGCTGCCGTTTTTTCTTCCGCGCAGGAGAAAATGTAGTAGAGTTTCTGCCCAGTTTCACAGCCGCACATGGCTTCCAGTACCGTGCATTCCATGAGGTATTCTAAGTCAAAAGCATTTTCTCCTAACTGTTTTCGGCTGATGCAGCGGCCTGTACCATGCTGCACGAGAGCCAGCACATGGCAGGATTTGACGAGGTTCAGTCGGTGGGCGTGTTCGATAGCGGCCCGGATGCTTGCCTGTGCGGAAAGGGAGAAGACTCCGTGAGCCCGAGCCTGAATAAAGTCTGAATGGGCGTCAGCCAAAGTGAGGGAGGAGAAGGCTATGATGTATTGCTGAGACGCCGGGGCTCCAGCGGGCCGGATGGGGAGGAGTTCCGGAGCAGAGGGCAGGTCGGTAAGCAGGAGGTATTGATTGCATCTCGGGTGCGCACTTTCGACACGCGGGGAGGAATAGCCGAGGTATTGCGTGATTCTCATCATGATGGGAGCCGGAGCCGCCGGCCAGTCCACAAGCTCAGCTTGCACCACATATTCAGAGGCAAGCACGGCTTCCTGTATTTTTGTTTCATTAGCTGCCGTCGCCACAGTACAGATGAAAGCTGCCGGAATAAGGAATAAGCTGGGGAATTTCATGGGGAGAGTATAGCACGGTTGCTATTGATTGACAAGCTTATTTCTATAGCGAGCTAAATGCTTTGTGATGTCTAAGTTGTGTGTTTCTAGTTGTTTATGTGTGTGCGTTTGCGGCGGAGTATTCTCTTTTCATTGATGGGGCAAAGAGAATAATGCATGCTGTATGGCATGGCAATACGTATGAAGGAATGGGGCATGCTCCGAGCGCCGTCTCCCTCTGTACAAATCCCGGTGCAGGGGGTAATGGGCTGGGGCGAGGTGGCGCAGTCTCTTGGTGGAGGTATATCATCCGTGGTTCTTGGGAGCGCTGAATTAACTAAGGAAAAGGAACAGGTGACTGCTACTGGTGAACTGGCTGATTTTTCTAGGCAGCTTTACGAAATCGCAGATGATGTGAGAACTCGTCTTTCCGGGCATGGCGCTCAGGATTGGGAATATGCTTGGGAGCAGATGAGTGCGCCGCGATTTTCTGAGGCCGTGGCTCAGCTGCCGCCGAATGCCCGCCCTGCCGGCAGACTGCTGGCAGAGGAATTTAGCCGCCGGGCTGCCTTGCAGGCTTTTCGTGATAGAGAGGTGCAGCAGCTTGATAAGGCCAGGGCAAATTGGCAGCAGAGAGTGGATGCCGCTGTGCAGGCGGGAGACGCTACTTCCGCTGAGTGCTGGCTGGAGAGTGGCGCCGGTGTTTTTCTTCCCCAGACGCAGTTGGAGCAGGAGCGCCGCAGGGTGCGAAGCCGCGCCGGAATGAGCCGTTGGCTGAGAGGGTTGGAAGAACATCCCTTGAAAATGCTGGCTGAACTGGCAGACGCTAGAGGCGATTCTCTACCGCAGGAGGAGGAGGATAGGCGCCGTTTGCTGTCCGCCGTGCTGCGTTCGCGGCAGGCGGCTCGCTCTGCTCTTGTTCAACGTATGGAAGCCCGGCTCGCAGACGGTGAGGCCTATGATGAAGCTGAGCTAGAGCTGGCTAGGCGTGCGGATATTCTTAGTGAGCGGCAGCTGGCAGAGGCTAAGCACAGTCCTCGCTCTCTCACGCAGAATGAGCTGTGCGTATGGAACCGCCGGGTGGATGAGACCCCGTCTGACAGCTCTGAGCGAGAAGAGCTGCAGATGGATATCCTGACGGCGCCGGTTCTCTCATCCCAGCGCCAGAAGCTTTTGAAACGCCTTGCATTAAGTAGCCGCGTGGAGGTGGAGGATAGACTCGCGCTGTCCCGCGGCTTGTGGCAAATGTATAGTAATGGGCAGTTTGGTTGCCCCGGGGATGAGCTGGCACTGCAGAGGCTAGTGCAGTTGCAGGAGACTGGCTTGCCCCTGTTGGCCGAGGGCGGGGCAGAGGCCGCCGCCGGCTGGATGGAACAGGTAAGCCGTGGTGGTATTCACTGGGTGTGTTTTTCTGATAATAATAAATAATGCTTTATGACAATGCTGAATAATACCCCTCCGGAAGGGGAAGAAAATATGGAGCCGGAACTCCGGCTGATGGCAACGACTGATGCCGGAAATACGCCGTCTGAAACAATGATTGCGCAAAGTGAGGAGTCTACTGCTGAGCCCGGCAATGGCGCATCCTCAGCTATAGGTGATGCGACCAGAAATGAGCCTCTTCATGAAACCGAGGCCCAGCAGCGCTACTGGCAATCCGTATTGACGGGGAATGCTGATACGGTGCCGATGGAGGTTCGCGAACGCTCCGGCGCGAACGATGCATTGTTGAGCCCGGAGCAGCGGGAGTATAATCTTTGTTCGTCTATTAACCGCTCTTGGGTGGCAGACCACAGAAATCATTCGCGAGAGGAAATCTCCGCAAACTGGAATCGGCTCCGCTCTCAGCTAGCTTCCGAACTAGCCGTGGCTAACGATGAAAGGGAGGTCTTTATGGCGCTATCTGCCCGTGAAACTGAAGCCCCCCGGCGCGAGATGGGGCGGCGTGTCTATGAACTCGCATACAAAGCCGCTCTGCATGGTGAAGCAAGTTATGACTTGGGCCCGATTATCTCTCACCTGAGTCTGGATGAACAAGGGATGGCTGAACGCGTGGCCATGATAGCTTTTGACGAAGGCGAGGAGACTCGGAACCGCTGGCTGCCGCTTGCCATGGAGTTAACCGGTGCCATGGATGTGTTTGCCGCTGTGGAGGAGGAGGCTTTTTCTGCTCCGCGTGTATTTAGGAATGCTCCTGCCCTGTGCAGGGCGGTGGATGCCCTAGCGGATATGGCTCCTGAGGATAGGCAGACGGTGACGTATCTGGCGCTGTATCACAGCCGGCGGAGCCAGCGGGAGCGTGGTGAGACGCCCGCTGAACAGGGACTGTTTTCTCGTGGTATTCGAGCAGTGCGCCGAGGTGCTTCCTCGCTGGGGTTTGGGGCTTTGCAGGCGCTGAATCATGCCGGTATTGCTACATTAGATAATTTGGGCTCTAAGCTAGGTGGAGAATGGGGCGAGGATATGCGGAGTAGTTCACGAGCTTGGGACCGCCGCATGCGTGTGCTCAATGATGTGAGGCATTTGGCTCAGCAGGAGGTGGTACCCCTCACCATGCCGGGGGCCGCGTTAGCTGAGGAGATGTTTATCGAAGGCGCTCAGGCGATTCCGGCTGCTGTTCTTTCTTGCTGTGGTGGTGCCGGATTTGGGGCACTTTCGTTTGCCGGAATGGGCGAGTCCGTAGCTGAGGCGCGGCGGCGAGCTCCGGAAGGGCCCCAGCAGCTGCAGCTGGCTGCCGGAGTGATAGGTGGTGTGGTACAAGGGGGAATATACATGGGGTTGAATCGCATCGGCGGTAAAATGTTCGAGCGCTCCCTTTCCAACTTTATGCGGGCACGGGGAAGTGGGGTGATGGGGTATTCTCTGGAAGCCTTGCGGACAGCTGGTGGATTTACCGCTGATGGCGTGAAGCTGATGTTAGCCGGCAAAGCTGCTCAGGCCGCGGATTTAGGCGTGCATGAGCTTGCCGCTCAGGTGTCATCCACAGCTTCGAACATCAACTGGCAGACCTTCGGTGATAATATCACGGATATTGAGGTGAACCTTCGAGAAGCCGCTGCCACGCTGCCCTTTCTACTTATCGGTGCCGGGCATCTGAGCTTGAGCCATTTTCGCTCGGCTGATAGTGTGCTGGGCAGCGGTAGGCGCCTGCTGGAGTGGAAAGTACCTGCCGAAAAGGTGGAGGCTATATTATCCGAATCGGACGTTCATCGCCGTAATGACTTGCTGCGCGACGCATTACGAGAGAGCGAGCTTTGGTCATCGCGCCGTTATTCCTTTGATATTATGCGAGCCATGCAACTTCTGAATACTGATGGCAACCCGGTGTTCCGCCATTGGAGGGACGTGGCAGAGTTCTTGCAACTCTCTTCGGATTTTGCCGGTTCGGAAACGATGCTCCCGCGTCCTGTTCCGGTATCTGAGCGTGCTCGTCGCGGGCTCATGATTCGTGATGGCTGGGAGCAGCGAGCTCATTTAAATGAGGCGGAGCAGGACCTTGCCGTCATTCGTAGTGAGAACGGCCGCAATAGGCGCGGGCTTATGAATGGTCGCGGGCGCTACCGTGAGTCATATATGTTCTCATATGAGAATATGGCCCAGAAGTTCAGATTCCTTCACAATACCGGCATTTATGCTCCTCAGGCAGAGGGGATGCGGCAGGCTATTCTGAATAGATACTCGGAAGAGTTGCGCCGCTGTTCGTACCGCCTGCTGCTGCAGCTTTACAGTCAGGATGCAATGACGCAGGAGAGCGGTCTTCCTATTGAAGAAGTGGAGCAGGCTGCTGAGGAGACACGCAGGCGTTATCTTAGCATGGCCGCCGGTACCATTCTAGATATAGCAGGTGGAAAACCTCACAATGAAGCATATGATGCACTTGCCGCGCAAATGGGGGCTATGTTGGAGGACTTCCGTAAGGGGAGGCCCGGCTTGCCGGGGATGACGGCACAGTGGCTGCTTTGTACTCCTGAGCATTTTCTGAATGATATCACCTCGCTCTGCCTTACCTATGATAATAAGCGTATGGATGACTACCCGGATATGCGCAACATATATCGATTGTTGCACCGCACGCGGGTATGTGCCGCCGTGCTGCGGGATTTCCTCCCCATGTCAGAGCAGTTCCGGACGGAGCTGAGCAATGGTAAATCGCCGCAACAGGCTTTTGCTGCTTTTCTTGAAAATGAGCTGGGGCTAGATTCTCTCCTCCAAGAGAATCATCACCCCCTCACGCTTTCTGCTCAGCGCAAGGCTTACGAGGAAAATAACGCCCGCCGTGTGCAGTTGTACATGGATATGACCGGTCGCAGCATTGAGAGCGTGGAGGGGGATGATGGGAATACGTATTATAGGCTCATGAAGCCCGATGGGCATTATACATCATGGTATCCTGAGGAGCGTCAGCTTCATAATGCCGTGGCATCGTATGCTGATATGATGTTCATGCCTCTCGGTACGCGGGCAGATGCCCTGTTTATGCGGAAGTTTGATAACCCGGATACTATACTTTCTCTTCCCTCAGCTGAGGCGATGGTGTATTCCGGTTATGATCAGCTTTGTGCGATTGCTCTTCAGGAGCTTGCCTATTCCTGGCTGCAGGATGCCTCCACTCTTCAGCCCGGTATGTTCCGCTCATATAAGCTGAGTTTGGGACGTTCGCTCAATCGCCGTTCACTCGATCGCCCCGTCATTTTCCATAACCCCAGTAGCTTGGATTTTGGCGCGGACCATTACTGCACCATGACTCCCCTTGGGCTGGCGCTGGCTCGTTTTAGCATTTATTGGGCCCGGCAGCTGAATTCCGGAATTATCAGCGCAGAACATGTTGGGAATTATCTGAATAATGTGTTTGGCGATAGCCCTTACACTCCGGATTCTGATTTGCCCTCAGGTGTGCTGGCGGAAATGCCTAATCGTACCAATCTTCCGCTGACGGAAGCCTTTCCGGGAGAGGCGTATGGCGTTAATGTAGAGATGGCGGAAAAGATGGGGCGCTACACTCTGCTGTATTTTCTGGCTCATTTGGACCGAATGCCGGTGCCATCATCCTTCAGAACTTGGTATGGCGGAGCTGCTTTCAGTCCTGAATTTCAGAAGCTGGAAACTTCTCCCATAACCGAAGATAGCGGTTATGAGTTTGAGGTGAGAGATAGGGAGACGAAAGCCTTGCGATGGATTAATAGCCAAGTTTCCATTCGTATGCAGGAGCTGATGCCTTATGTGCGTTACTACCGTAATGAATTACAGCCAGAGATAAGTGATGAGCTCATAGCCAGCCTGATGCCGGCTGCTTTTTCCATGGATGAAGGCTTGCGGGCTGAACAGGCTTGGGGTCACTTTTTCAGCGGAGATGCCATTTTCCGTGCTGTGGATGTAGGGTATTGGAATTTGCTGAAGTATCCGATGGATGGGTGGCAGGCTTACAGCCCGGTGCATAGAACCGCTCTGGAAGAATACATGCAGACGTTCTGCGAGGAGCATGCTCATCTTCTGGATGGCGTGGAAGGCTTGCCGGAGAATCCGGTTCTTGCCGCAATTAGTAACCTGAATGACGTGCTGCAGGAGCACCCTGAGCTGCACCGGTACAGTTATCGGCGCAATAGTGAAGGCCTAGTGAATACGCTTATTTACAAGGAACCACGGCGTCAGACAGAGTATTCGATGGTGTACTTAGGTAATCACGAGGATAATGAAGGTATTCGTTCAGATTATAATGTGCAATCCGTGCTGATGCCGGATATGATGCTAAAATCTCCCCGCGCTCATTATGCGGTGATGACTTTGGATTTGCTGCGTGCTTATCCGGGGAAGCTGCCGTATAGCGAGGATGGCGTGGTGTGGTGGCAGGGGCAGAGATATGGTGGGAGCCAAATACATCCTCAGGGCTTGGAGAAATGGCAGCCATGTGAATGCCTGAGGGGGCTAAGAAATGTTCTCTGGGATGTGCTTCGTGATAATGTGTGGAACCGCGAAACATACATCACCATGGCGGGGCAGCGGCTACCGTTGCTCTTTGCTGATGAGTTGGAATGCAATGCGTTAAACAGAATCACCGTATACGAATCCCCAGCGTATGCTTCGCGTACATCTTACCGCCTGATGCCCGGTATGCTAGAGGGGGCTTCAGAATACACTCGCCTACCATATGTGGTGGGAGCGCGTTACGGTGTGTATATGGGGACACGCTCTTATAGTGAGGAGAACGTGCCGGAAGAGGCACTGGTGCCTTTACATGGTTTTATTCGTCGTGGCCATTTATTGCCGCCGGGCACCCAAAAGGAAATGTTGGAGCACAGGCGGCGGGTTGTTCGTGATAATTTGGCGCAGGTGTTCAATGTGGCGGATAGCGGTGCATGTTACATGTCTGATTTAGCGTATCAGCGCGTCTATATGCCTGAGTTGCTGATGCGTTTGTATGAAGATACCGGATTTTCTGAACGACTGGAGGGAACGACGGCTGAGGAGTTGAATGTTGGCGAGCTCCGGGCGCTGCGGTTGGCTGCTGATATGATTTCCTGTATAGCTGCGCCGGAGTTACTGGCCGCTGATGGGCAGGGGGCGGCTCTTGCTCGCTTGAAAGAGACATCTGACATGTTGCGGGACAATCCTGTGTATTTGGATGAATTGACAGAAGCATTGGTGACAGGAAATGAACCGCCGGTTCCTATAGTAGTTCCTGAGATACCTGAGGAGCCCACTCATCATATTCAGCCCGTATCTTCTGAAGAGAAGCCCTCGCCGGAGGATAAAGCTGACGAGTTGTTCACGATGAAGCGATATACGGATGAATGGCGGCGTGATTTTGTAGCAGGAGTTCAGGAAGCCGCTGCCAGATATGATGAAATGATTTCTCAGCCCGGTTGGGCTGAGCAAGAGGCCGCTCGTAAAAAGAGAAGGCAGGAGCGTATTCGTGCGACTGCTCCCGTTATCGAGAAATATTTCCCACCTTCGCTCAGGGGGCTCAGACTTTCGACTGACTCGGAGCAGAATGACTCTCAGCCATGATTCCGCAACTGATGAAAACGACCCTTCGTGGGCGTTTGGATGATCCCTTCTGGAGATTGAATAATCTTTACTGGATAGAGAACAAGCGAGGGGGATTGCAACGCTTTCGTATGAATGCGGCCCAAAGCCGTCTTCACCGGAACTTGTGGACTCGGAATGTGGTGTTGAAGGCGCGCCAGCTGGGCATATCCACCTATGTGGCACTTTATATGCTGGATTCATGCTTGTTTACGCCGAACTTTCATGCAGGTATCATAGATAAAACACTGCCGGATGCAGAGCAGAAGCTGGAGAAGCTGCGCTTTGCTTGGGAGCACCTGGATTACCTGCCACCGCATGCGGATGAGCGTGAGCGGGCTCTGGCTTATCTGGGCTCACTGGTGAAGCAGTTTAGCGGCTCTTGCAAGCGCCATGAGTGGCACCCTCATACGGATGCTCGTACGCGCCTAGGATTCGTGAATGGAAGTGATATTCGTCTGGGTACCACACTGCGAGGCGGCACTCTGCAGCTGCTGCATGTTTCAGAGCTGGCGCATGTCTCAGTGCATGCGCCGTGGCGAGCGCGAGAAATTCGTACCGGTGCCATCAATACCGTTCCGGCCGAGGGGCGAATCATTCTGGAGAGTACGCATGAGGGCGGGCGTTTCGGGGTGAACTATGAGCTTACCTCGCAAGCCATGCAGAATGTGCCCGGGGCGGCATTGTCCCCGCTGGATTTTCGCTTCTTCTTTTTCAGCTGGTTTGATAACCCTGATTATGCGCTCAGCTGCGGCAGCAGCTGGCCGGACCCGCTGGCAGAGTACTTCGAAAAACTTGAGCAGGATTATGGCCTCTCCTTGTCACGCGAGCAGAAAATCTGGTACGCTCGTATGGCGAGAACTATGGGCTCCGCCATGCGCCAAGAGTACCCTAGCACTCCTGAGGAGGCTTTTTCCACAGGTAATGAGGGCGCTATATACGGTGCGTGTTTAATGCGGTTGCGAGAGCTGGGGCAAATTGGTATTCCCTTTGAATATCGCCCGGAGGAAGCTCTGTATACCGCGTGGGATTTGGGGCTGAGTGATCACACGTCCATATGGCTCGTGCAGTATTACGGCGGGAATGTATACTGGCTGAATCACTATGCAGCCAACCAGCTTCCGCTGGAGCATTATGCTGCTCATATCCACGCATGGCAGAAGCGATATGGCCCCATCAGTGCCCATTTTCTACCGCATGATGCCGCCCATCGCGACCCACATGGGCATTCCTATGTGGAGAGTCTTGCTCGCTGCGGTATTCATGCTGTGCGTGTGGTGCCGCGCACACCGGACGTATGGCGTGGTATTAATGCTTTGCGCAAGCTTTTGGAGCGCAGCTGGTTTCACCCGGATACCTTATCTCAGAGGTTGAATGCTGCCGGAGAGCCGGAGCCTTCAGGTGTAACTTGCTTGGAGATGTACCGCACCGCGGCGGAGGGAAGCGGCGGAACTTGCCGTGAGACTCCGGTGCATGATGCCGCGTCACACTCGGCGGATGCTGCGCGCATGTTTGCTGAAGCATATGAGCATGGTATGCTAGCCCCTCTCCGCGTTTCCTCCGGTAACCGCCTCGCAAGGATGAGGTAGGCAGTAGCGATAAAGCCGGCGCCCTCAGTGGAGGGAGCCGGCTTTGTGAATTTTACCTGTGTGGTTGATTATTCTACACGCCTGAGGTTGGGCACAGCTGAGCGGCGCAGGGCATCATTTACTGCTTCCGCGGTGGCCCGATCCAGATAGATAGTATAAGGGGCTTTGTTAATGGTGATTTCTACGATGCCGTTCGGCGTGGGTTCATCCAGCAGGCTGGCGAACTCTGCAAAGTTGTGCGGTATGCGGCCGTTTACCTTCTCCACCACGCAGAATCCCTGAGTATCATAACCGAGGGTGGCGGGGGTGGGGATGATGAGAGTGAGGGCTGTCAGCTCCTTGTAGCCCTGTTCACTCAGCTCTTTTTCAGCGTCCTGAGCTCTGAGGAACTCAGTGGGCAGACTGCCTCGTGCTTGGGATTTGAGTGCTTGCAGGTAGGTGGCCGTCAGTGGCTGGAATACCATGCCACCCCACACAATGTAACGCGGCGCCGTGTCCGGATTTTCTTCGGGAATGAGGGTGTTATCCCTTGCCGTGGTGTTCAGCGGGACGGTAATTTCCTGAGATTCACCGCCTCTGCTGATAGTCAGGCGGATGTTGTCTCCGATGGGGCGCAGGTATCTGCTGGCAGCGCTGATGTGCGTCATGCCGTAGATGGGCAGGTCACAGCGGCCTAAATCATCCACGTTCATGCCTTCAAGGGCAGTGATGACGTCCCCCACCTGTAGGCCGGCCTCAGCAGCGGCGCTGGCGGGCTCCACCTCGCTGATGTAGACGCCGGTCTCGTTATCCTGCAGCTTCAGGTATCTACGGAAAGCCGGGTCATTCAGTGCGGCCAGCCTGATACCCAGCACCGGGGCTCCTGTGGGGGTGTCCGGGTGGCGGTTCAGGAATCTGCGCAGTATCTCAGCGTTAATGATGCTGAGATTGCGTCCGGCGGACTCGTAACCTGCGCTCATGCCGGCGAGTTTTCCATCGCGCATGATGGGGGCGCCGTGAGTGAAGCCCTCCGGCACAGCGGTGTCTGCCTGCAGGATGAGGCGGGGCATGCTATCGCTTACGCCTCCGGTCTGAGCTTTAAGCGGCACGCGGTGGGATTCACTGCCATTCAGAGTGCACCAGAGTTCGGCCGTGTTGTTTTTTTGCAGAGGTTCTCCGAGCTGGCAGGCTGTACGTGTATCAAAGATGGAGGCATCCGCTTCATTTGCTACAGTTAGCAGGCCGAGACCGAGGTCGTAATCATAACTGACAATGCGGGCCGGGACAGTTCGTGTGCCGTCCGGCAGGCTCAGTTCGGCGTAAGTGGTGTTCGTTAGCGTCTTGCCGTATGTCAGCACTAGCCCGTTCCCCAAGTAGGTGCCGCAGAGCCTAGCCTGAGCAGGTGCCTGCTTTTCCCATGGAGTAAGGCGGTTGAAGGCTTGGCGGGTGACTTGCACGGTGAGCAGGGCGCTTTCCTCACTCACTGCTTCATCCTGCTGGTCAGCAGGTGCCGGCGTGGTAGACTCCGGCGCGGCCGGTGTGGGGGTGGCCTGTTCTTGCGGGGTGGAGGAGGCATCCGCCGGTTCTGCGGGCTGCTGGGTTTCCTGCGTCTGCTGCAAATTACGCGGGCGAGCCGTGCGGGGGGTAGGCTTGCAGGCGCTCAGGCCGAGAGCTGCCAGTGCGAGAATGGTAATGGTTTTGAACATATGTCGTGTCAAAAGGCTGATTATTTCAGGCATGCGGGGGCGGGCACGCCGTATGTGGCGTGGATGCGGGCATTAGCAGCATCGATGATAGCATTATCAATCACCAGCGGACGTGCGGCATCCGCAAACTCGATAACAGTAAAGGGCGGGCGGTTCCCGTCCTCCGGGTAAAGAAGTGAGTACAGGTGGGCAAGCCCTTTCACATCCACCCCGTTTACGCGGGTGATGATACGGCGCCCGTAATCCTCAAAACGTGCATTCACTTCATCCCTGAGAACCTTGGTGACGATGACGATGTCTTCTCTCTCGGCTGAGGTGCCGAGGCGAAGATGTGCGTCCAGCTCCAGCGTGAAATCCGTGGAGTTCAGGGAATGAGCAGCGATGACATTGAAGTGCAGGGGCTGGAAGACAAGACCGCCGAATTGGATGTAGCGAGGCATGGCATCGTATTCCTGAGCCATGATGCGGTGTGAAGTCAGCGGGGCAAGCTCCACGTCCACCTGCTGCTGCTGTCCATTGCGCAGCACCGTGAAGTGCAGCACATCACCCTTGAAGGCTCGCTCGGCAAGTTCTTCCAGCATCACGCGCTCGCCGTCCAGCTCAATCATGGCGGAACTGTCCACAGCGTGGCCGTTCACGGCTAGTACCACATCTCCCACCTGCAGGGCGCCATCGCTGCTGCCTCCTTTGATGACCTCGCTTACCAGTGCGCCCATAGCATTATCCGGGAGATTGTAATGGCGTCTCATGGCCGGGTTAATGAGGGGCATGAAGGCTGCAGCAAGATCCACATAGTTATCATAGCAGCCATCCTCCACGTCCTTCAGGAATCGCTTGATGACGGGCATGGGTATCATGTAGCCGGTGGAGTTTGCTTGCAGCAGGCCTTGGAACGCCACACCTACTACGCGATCTCCCATTAGGACGGGGCCGCCACTGTTGCCGGGGTTGATAGCGGCATCCACCTGCACCGTCAGGTGGCTTTCATTGCGGGGGTGGGAGTATGTGGTGGTATCAATGCGTGATACAATACCGCGTGTTACGGAAAGGCGATTGCCGCCGATGGGATAGCCTACCGCGCGAACTTCATCTTCCAGCTTCGGCAGAGTGTCACTGAACTGAAGGCAGGGGACGTCTGCAAAGGCTGAGGCATCTTCCACTTCGATGAGAGCCAAATCGGCATCGTGTGCCACGTACTTCACTCGGGCCCGGATTTTGCGAGCATCTGCATACGGAGAAACATAAATGCGCTCAGCATCTGCCACCACGTGTGCATTCGTCATGAAAAGGCCGGGCCCTACCATAAAGCCGGTGCCGTTACCGGTGCCATACCGGCCGGTTTGCCATGGTGTGGCATAATCAGGCTTGCGGACTGCAACCTCAATCTTGACGATGCCTCGGTAGGCAGAATTGACTGCCTGAGTCTCCGGCTGAGCTTCCGGCTGAGCTCCTGGCTGAGCTTCCGGCTGAGCTCCTGGCTGAGCTTCCGGCTGAGCTTCTGGCTGAGGCTCCGGCTGAGGCTCCGGCTGAGTTTCCGGCTGAGTTTCCGGCTGAGTTTCCGGCTGAGTTTCCGGCTGAGTTTCCGGCTGAGTTTCCGGCTGAGTTTCCGGCTGAGTTTCCGGCTGAGTCTCCGGCTGAGTCTCCGGCTGAGTCTCCGGCTGAGTCTCCGGCTGAGTCTCCGGCTGAGTCTCCGGCTGAGTCTCCGGCTGAGTCTCCGGCTGAGTTTCCGGCTGAGTTTCCGGCTGAGTTTCCGGCTGAGGCTCCGGCTGAGGCTCCGGCTGAGGCTCCGGCTGAGGCTCCGGCTGAGTCTCCGGCTGAGTTTCCGGCTGAGTCTCCGGCTGAGTTTCCGGCTGAGTTTCCGGCTGAGTTTCCGGCTGAGTCTCCGGCTGAGTCTCCGGCTGAGTCTCCGGCTGAGTCTCCGGCTGAGTCTCCTGCTGAACTGATTGCAGCTCGGGGGAAGAGGGGAGTGCGGTATCCTGTGCAGGGGCTGTGGCCTCTGCTAGTACCGGGAGGGTGGCCAGCAATGTGGCTGTAGCAAATCTTATCATCACTTCGTCATTTTGATTCATGAGGCGGCGCAAGTCAAGCTTAAAGCAGCTGCCGGTGTCATTATATTTAAGAAAGATGAAGTATGTGATTTTATTTTCAGTGTGAAAGCTGTCTTTTGTAAAGCTCTGCTATTCCGATAATATAGGCGAAGCGGTGAACTTGCAGGGCATAAAAAACGCTTGCCAGAAGAACGTACCGTGTGTATCATCTGCCGCACTATGAGGAACGTCCGTGCCATTGATATACTTCTGAACCTGCTCAGAATAGGCGTGGGGGCGTTTTTTCTGGGAACCGGCGTGCTTAAAATTGGTGATTTAGGGCAGACGGCCGATTTCCTGACTCGGAGTGATATCTTGCCTGAGTTTTTCTCCATGCCTTTGGCTTGTATAGGTATAGCGATGGAATTGGTTGTAGGCTTTTGCTTGGTGAGTCGGCAAGCGTACCGAGGCGGTGCCGTATGGGGGCTGGTAATGACGAGTGTCTTTCTTGTTTTATACTTGCAGGCGTGGATTCGAGGGTTATCACTTAGCTGCAACTGCATGGGTTCCACGCATGAGATTGTGAATTACCCGCAGGATACGGGCGTGCGCCTCCTACTGGTGGGCGCGATGATATTATTGCTCTGGGACGCGAGGCGGCGGGATTTGTACCCGACGCGGAAGCCTCGCAAGTTTGATTTTTCGGACGCTTGATGTTTTTGAGCGGTCTATGCAAAAAATAAAAACCTGTCGCTGCGTGCAGGACAGGTCTGAAAGAATAACACAAATGGAGTTAATTAGGACTTGCGCTTTTTCCTTTTCTTCGCGCAGTAACGGGACTTCATTTCCTGCATGATTTTTTTTGCATTTGCAGGTTCTGCACTTACTCGCCCGAGAATGTCATCTCTCATGGCGATGGCTGCCTCTAGAGAACCTTGTTCTCCATCATAGAGTTTATCGGGAAAGTATTTGGTAATCATAATCCCCTTTCTGCTAATACACACCCTCCATCCGAGAAATGAAGTCTTTTCAAGGGTGTAGCGTGTGATGTTCTTCATCTTTTCTACCATAACGGATAAGTGTTTGTGTGCCTTTTGTTTGAAACGGGTTTATTCTAAACAAAAAGACAGGTTATTGCAAGTCTTATTGACGAAAAAATATAAAAAAAATGTGTTGGCGTTGTTAGAAGCGTGGCTGGGAATGAGTCAGCGTGGTTGACATATACATAAAGTGTTGGTATAATTCCGCCCCATGAATGTTTACCGTGAAGCTGATTCCCGTTATGCTGCCGCTGTGGCTGCTATGAACCGCCGCGCTATCCCCGGCGATGAAGTGAGGCAGAGTGTGGCCTCTATTATAGATGAGGTTCGGCTTCATGGTGATGCTGCCTTGTGCGATTATGCAGCGCGTTTTGACCGTGTGGAGCTGACACCTGCTCAGCTGCGGGTGACGGAGGAGGAGCTCGCCGCTGCGCAGGCTGAAGTGCCGCAGGATGTGAAGGACGCCATCGCCGCCAGCTTGGCAAACATTGAGTATTTTTCCCGCCGCAGCATGCGTGAGAACTGGAGCGGAACGAACGCTCAGGGTTGCGAGGTAGGGGAGCGCTTTGTGCCGTATGACCGCGTGGGTATCTACGTGCCCGGCGGAAAGGCACCGCTGGTATCTACCGCTCTGATGACGGGTGGGTTTGCACGTGCCGTAGGTGTGCCTGAAATTGTAGCTATGACTCCCTGTGGCCCGGATGGTCGAGTGAACCCCGCTGTGCTGGTGGCTCTGCAGGCCGCCGGTGCCACGGAGATTTACCGCGTGGGCGGTGCACAGGCTGTGGCTGCATTGGCACTGGGCACGGAGAGCATCTCTCCTGTGCAGAAAATTTTCGGGCCTGGCAACCGCTTTGTGGTGGAGGCCAAGCGTCAGCTTGTGGGGGCAGTGGCCATCGATTTGCTGCCCGGGCCGAGTGAGGTGATGGTGCTGGCGGATGCCACGGCGAACGCTCGCTTTGTGGCAGCTGATTTGCTGGCACAGGCTGAGCATGGCGGTGACAGTGTGATTGCCTTTGTGACTACCAGCGAGGAGCTGCTGCAGGAGGTGGAGCGAGAAATTGCTTTGCAGGCCGCTACGCTTTCACGCGCTGAGTATCTGCAGCAGGTGCTCAGGGATAATGCAGATTGCCTGCTGGTTAAGGATTTGAACACCGGCGCCGACCTCGTGAATGCTTTTGCTCCTGAGCACCTCGTGTTGGTGGTGGATGAGGCGCGTGAGGAAGAAATGCTCTCCCGAATCCGCACGGCTGGTGCCATCTACGCCGGCACGTACGCCACCGTGGCCTGCGGTGATTTCCTCGCCGGTCCCAGCCACACGCTGCCCACGGGCGGATCCGGTAAGTCCTTCTCCGGTATTCGTGCAGACCAGTTCCAGCGCCGTACCAGTATTGTGCGCATGAGCCGTGAGGCGGCTGAGCGTTCTCTGCCTCATGTGCAGGTGTTTGCTCGTGTGGAAGGGCTGGATGCTCACGGCCGCTCACTAGAGCTTCGTACCCTGTGAGGACAAGCTGTTTTCTTCATCCCGCAGTGAGCACTTTCATGCTGCGGGGGAAGAAGCGTGCCAGAAGGTGATATATAGCGGTTAGCAGAGCTATGCTGGCCGCTGAGTAAAGTGCTCCGTATTCCTTCGGAAACTCGAAGGCATAGATGGGGGCGTAAAAGATGTGGTGAGAGGCGTAGGTGAACATCATGCAGCTTCCGGCCACGGCTGCCCACTTGTTTGCTCTTGGCTGATAGCGGGAAAGGAGCATGGCGCCTTGGCATATCAGCACGGCGTAGCAGAGCGTTGAAATCCGCAGGGAGCATCTGTAGAACTTTAGCCCTTCATTGTGTAGTATAGAGGGGTACAAGTCCCGCTGTATTAGGATGATGATAGCTACGGCTGCCACGCACAGGAAATTCTTCTGTAGCCATTCTTCGAGGCGCGTCAATGACACGCACTTGAGGCTGTAACCTAGCATAACTGCCATCATCCAGTCAAAACGAAGGCCTTCATGCTGAGCCGGTTCGTCAATATAACTGAATCCGACCAGCATTACCAGTATCAGCCAGTTGTAGCGCGGCAGTATGCGGACGGCTGTCAGCCCGATGATGATGAGCTGGTATAGCGTCAGGTTTTTCAGGAACCAGAGCGGAGTGTTATAGGCAGATTGGCCTATGCCGAAAACTTTCGCCCATGTCCACTCCATGTGCGGATTCAATGCCAGACTCAGCCCCAGAGTGATGAGGCTCCAGAGCAGCCATGCCAGCCCGAGTTTCAGCGTGCGGCGAATGGCTCTGCCCGGCTCGCCGGACATAAAGTAGCCTGCCAGAATGAAAAACAGGCATATGCCGCCCCCTACAGGGCGCGCTACCCACGCCGGAGAACTTCCCACATGCAGCCACATGATGAAGAACATGGCTAGGCAGCGCGCGCTGTCCACCCATTCAACCCTAGTTTTTCCGGGGTTAGGTATGGTGACGGGGGCCGTCATATCAATATTCCGGCAGGTAAAGAGTGTGGCTTTGGTTATTAATCCTGCGTATCACAGCACAGGTGAGGCGCACACAGGCTTCCAAATCACGGTCATCCAGTATGCCGTTGTGAGAGTGTATATAGCGAGTGGGGACACCCAGGACGATAGCCGGCACTCCCTGCCAATTCGGGTAACTGGCGGCGGCATCCGTGCCCCCGCTCCGGCGTACTGTGGGCTGGCAGGGAATTCCCTCCTGCGCGGCGATTCCCAGTACGAAGTCAGCGAGAGCGGGTGGGGTGATGTGCGTGGGGTCAAAAAGGCGCACCTGAACGCCGCGCCCGAGAACGCCTTGGCGGCATACTCCGCTCTGGCCGAAGGTGTCATCCGCCGGAGGCCCTTCCAGAATGATGGCGAGGTCCGGCACCATTTCCGCGCTCAGAGCACGCGCACCACGAGTGCCTACCTCTTCCTGCACGGTGCCAATGGCGCGTACTGTACAGGAGAGCTCCTCCAGAGCGAGGCGGCGCATGGCCTCAATCATGCAGTAAACGCCGGCACGGTTATCAAATGCCTTACCCATCCAGCGGTGGGGGATATCCAGCGGCTGCAGCTTCACATCCGGCACCACAGCACAGCCGAGCGTGATGCCCAGCTCTTCTACTTCTGCTCGACTGGAAGCGCCGATATCCACGAAAAGAGCATCATTCGGCAGCACCTGAGAACGTTGGCTTTCCGGCAGCAGGTGAGGGGGCTTGGTGCCAATCTGCCCCGGTATGCGGCGGCCATCCCGGGTCTGCACCAGCATGCGCTGGCTGGGCAGCGTGTGGTTCCACCAGCCACCAAGCGGCACCAGCAGGAGGAAGCCGTCATCCGTCACTCCCTGCACCATGAAGCCAATCTCATCCATGTGGGCAATGAGGGCCACCGTGGGGCCGGGGCCCTTCTTTTCACACATGATATTACCGGAAACGGAGCCGGTGATTGTACCGCAGCTGCTCAACTCACGGCGGATGATGGCGCGCATCTCCCCTTCGAAACCTGATACGGAGCAGGCATTGCTGCAGCGCTCCAGTAATTCTCTGTTAAACATGCTTCCAGCATACCATTTGGAATGTGATTTGGCAAATGATTTTGCTGCATGGTGTGTGTTTTTTCTTTTCATCCCACTGTTTGTGTGCTAGATATGAAATATATGATAGCGCGTATTCTGGCTTTTGTGGTGTTGAGCGTAGTGATGTCGGGGGTGATGAGTTCCTGTAAATCCCGTAAACCGGAGCGGGTTCTTCCTCCGGATTCTGCCATGCCGCGCCTGGTTACTCGCTCCTATACCGTTCGCGGTAAGCGCTACGTGCCCATGAATGCCCTGCAGGCTCTGGATTATAAAGCTGAGGGCATTGCTTCTCATTATGATGCCGGCGGTACTCGCGGTTCTCTGGGTGAAATCCTGCGCCCGGGGACTAATTACGCCGCGCATACCACATTGCCCATGCCCTGTAAAGTGCGTATCACGAATTTGAGTAACGGGCGCACTTGCGAGGCTCGTATATCGGACCGTGGGCCCTTCTCGCGCAATCGTCTCATTGATGTCAGCCGGACCGCCGCAGCGCAGTTGGGGTTCTTGGGTAAAGGCCTTCAGCGTGTTCGGGTGGAGGTGATTTCTGTGGGTGACGGTCCTAATCAGTTGAAGGCTGAGGAGTAAGCTGTATCAGCTGTTGTTATATTGATATATATCATTTTTTTTGCTTTTAAATCACATGGTTTTGTGTTAGGTTATGAGTATGAAATTTTGTTCCGTTCTTTCCGGGCTGGCAGTGGCTACACTGCTTATTGCTTCCTGCCAGCAGCAACAGTTTGAGCCCTACCGCGGTTATAAGCGAGCCCCCTACACTCTGCGGGGAGAGCGTTATGTGCCGATGGATGTGCAGACCGCTCTCCACTATTGTGAAGACGGCGTGGCCTCATATTATGAGGCGGATGGTGATCCGGGGGCAATTGGTCAGCGCCTGTATGAAGGCCAGTTTTATGCGGCTCATCGTACGCTGCCGTTGCCTTGTCAGGTGCGGATTACGAATCTGTCGAACGGCCGCAGCTGTGAGGCTCGTGTGGCGGACCGCGGCCCCTTCATTCATGGGCGCCTCATTGATGTGAGCTCCGCTGTGGCGGAGGAGCTTGGCTTTGTGCGCAAGGGGCTGGAGAACGTTCGTGTGGAAGTTTTGTGGGTGGGCGATGGTAAGTACAAAGTTGAACCCTGAACCGAAAAATGATGAGTTCCCTGAAGTGGATAAGGCGGGTAGTAGCTGCCGTCGTGCTTCTGCTGTTTGTCGTGAGCCTTCTTGGCGTGCTGGCGCCGGCTGAGTATAGTTGGTTGTATTGGGTGGAGAAGGTACAGTTTGCGCCGGCTTTGCTAGGGGCGTTGAGTGGTAGTGTCTGGGCATGTGTGGCGCTAGGGTGTTTGCTGGTGCTCACTCTGTTGTTCGGGAGAGTGTATTGCTCCTGGTTGTGCCCGCTGGGTATCATGCAGGATATTGTGAACCGCATGGCGCGCCCGCGCCCGGAGAAGCTGAAGGGGGCCCAGATGCGCTTTACGCCTAATCACTGGGTGTTGCGCCTCGTGGTGGCATCTGCGGTATTTGTTTTTCTGGCTGTAGGCTGTATTATGGTGTTTACTTGGCTGGATCCCTACAGCATCTCCTCCCGCTTTGTAGCAGCCGTTGTGAACCCCATTGTGAGCGGGGAGTGGGGGCGCTACGAGCCTTGGCTCATCGTCATAATCTGTTTAAGCATTGCGGTGCCGCTTGTGATGGCTTTCCTGTATGGGCGTTTGTATTGTAACACCATTTGTCCCGTGGGCTCCCTGCTGGGGTTGATTTCCCGCGTGGCTCCCTTTGTGCCTGTTATTGATGCGGAGAAGTGCGGCCGCTGTGCCGGCTGTATGCGCCGCTGCAAGGCTCATGCTATTGATTTGAAGAATATGCGGGTGGACTCCACTCGCTGCGTGGGCTGTTATGACTGTGTGTCCTCCTGTCCCAAGGGCGCGATGTCTTTGTGTCGCAAGAAAGCGGATGGAGTTTCGAAGGTTGAAAAATCTGCGGAGGAATCGCCTAAGCCGGTAGATAATACTCAGGATAAGCCGGAATGCGTTTCTCGCCGTGCTTTCCTCGGGCTGGGTATTACCGGGCTGGCCACCGCAGCTCTGCCCGAGGTGCCCACAGCCGGGAATACAGCTGCTGCCGCGGTGCCTCCGGGGGCCGGTAGTGTGGAGCGCCTGCTGAGCCGTTGCACCGGCTGTGGCCTTTGCATGACCACTTGTCCCACTAACGTGCTCCGCCCGTCCTTCCTTGCGCATGGGCTCAGTGGCCTGATGAAGCCGTATATGGATTACACTCGTGGATACTGTGCGCCTGATTGTAACGCCTGTTCGAGCGTCTGCCCTGAGGGGGCGCTGCTGCCGCTTTCCCTTGCAGAAAAGCGCTTTGTGAAAATTGGTGAGGTGCTCTTCACTCAGAAGAATTGCCGTGTGTGGAGCAGGGGAGAGGTCTGCGGAAAATGCCTGAATGTGGTTTGCCCCACAGGCGCGCTTGCGGAGGTAGCTGCGCCCTCGGTGGATGCTGAAAAATGCGTGGGCTGCCGCCGCTGCGCCCGCAAGTGTCCTCATGGTGCTATCTCGATGGTGGAGGTGCCGGGGCGAGTGAGGGCTAATGGTAATCCTATGCTTTTGCCGGTGATAGATTACAGCAAGTGTGAAGCGTGTGGCGAATGTATTGCTGCTTGCAGACGCCATCAGGCGCTGGATGCTCTGCATCTCCGTGCTCCAAAGGTGGACGTTTCCCGCTGTACCGGCTGCGGAGCTTGTTCTCACGCCTGCCCGGCTGAGCCCCGCGCTTTGCAGGTAACGCCCTGTGCTGAACATAAATCCCTTACTCCAGAAGCCTGAAGTATTCCGACTTTCATTCAGTTCTCTTTATGAGCTGCCTGCCAGAGAGGAATCATAGCCTTTTCCGGATTTCTAGTGAAAATAAGACACGCCGCCCTTCATTTCTCGCTTGCGCTGTGTGAGGTGGCGTGGTATTATACGAACCAACATGAGAATGAGACTTCATCTGCTAATGTGTGCGGTGGCTGTGCTGCCGCTTACCATGTGCCATCAAAATAACAGTGAGCTTCTGCCGGCCGGTACAATTCAGGCTGCAGACCCTCAGGCGGATGCACTGCTTAGTGAGGCCAGAGCGCTGATGGCAGCCGGTGAACTCAGCGCGGCTAAGCGTAAGCTGCGCAATATAGTGCTAAATCATGATTTGGCACCCTGTGCTCCTGAGGCCCGCATGCTGCTGGCTGAAATATACGAAAAACAGGGGCTGCCGCGTGATGCTTTTGAGGAATATGATAAAATCGTAAAGCGCTACCAGAGCAGCTCGCTTTACACTAGAGCTCTTGAGCGCCAGCTCGCTATGGCTATGGCTGCAGCTGAAGGTACATTGCAGGTAAATGTTCTGGGGCTTTGGAAAGCTGAGCTGGAAAGCTCTGCCGTGGAAAAGTGGCTGCGCAGCGTGATTTCCAATGCGCCCTATAATGATATGGCTGCCACGGCTACATCCATCCTTGCCCGTTATCTGGTGCGTAAGGAGCGTTATGAAGAGGCCGCGGCTGTGTTCGCATCTCTTGTGGAAAATTATCCGGATAGCCGTTATGCTCCCGAGGCTCAGCTTATGGTGGCTCAGCTTTGGGCTAGCAGCCGTACGCGCGGTAATCAGAACCTTGCAAACCTCACTCGTGCTCAGGAGGCATATGAGGATTTTACCCTGCGTTTCCCGAACCACGCTGATGCCCGCAAAGCTCTCAACGAGGCTTCCAACGTGCGCCGCTTGCTGGTGCAGCAGGAGCTGGAAACCGGTCGTTACTATTTGGAGCGTTCTCGGGAGTACGGTGCTGCCGTATTCTGCTTTGAGAATGTTATCCGCCAGAGAAACATTAATCCTGAGGCTGCCAAGGAGGCTGAAACTCTACTTCAGCAGGCTAAGGCTCGTCAGGCTGCACTCCTTGCCCCCAAGTCATGAAACGTTTTCTTCTTCTCGCTCTTTGTGTTCTTCCGTTAACCGGTGTGACCTCCTGTGGGTATCGCGCCGGCGGATTGGTGAATCCCTGTATGGAAGGTGTAAGCACGTTCGCTATCAATATGTTTGATAACGAAACTACTTACCCTGAGCTGGCTCAGCTTGTCACCTCCGCTGTGGGTAATGAGCTTCAGTCTGACGGCACCTTCAAGATTGCGTCTCCCGGCGCGGCAGATGTCGTGATTCGTGGCGCTGTCACCCAAGCCAGTATTAGCCGTGCACTTGTGGACTGGGAGGACGCTAACCTGAGCCGTGAGCTCCGTGTGCGTGTCTACGTGTCATATGTGGTAACTCGCCGCAGCACCGGTGAGGTTATCAAAAAGGGCCTCGCTGTGGGTGATGGAACATACTTCAATACAGGCGGTAACACCCTCACCGGCCGTTCAGCGGCCCTTTCTTACGGCGCTCGTCAGGCCGCTTCCGCCATCGTGGAACAGCTCACTATCCCATGATTGAGTATCCCGTCAGCTTCGTTGGTCTGCCCATCGGTAACAGGGAGGATATAACCCGCCGAGCGCTGGAAGTGCTCGGCTCGGTGGACTGCATTTGCTGTGAGGATACCCGTAACACCGGCCTGCTGCTTTCTCATTACGGCATCAAAAAGCCACTGCTGAGCTTGCATGAGCATAATGAAAGCGTGCGAGCTCCGGAGGTGGCCTCCCGGGCTTTGGCTGGTGAGAGCTTTGCGGTGGTGACGGATGCCGGCATGCCCGGCGTGTCGGACCCCGGCTATCGCCTCATTCAGGAGTTGAAGGCACGCGGTGTTTCTTTTACCGTGTTGCCCGGGCCTTCAGCCGTGGTGACGGCACTTGTGGGCTCCGGCTTGCCGAGTGATGCTTTCTTCTTCGGCGGCTTTCTGCCTGTGAAATCCGGAAAGAAAGGACAGGTGCTTCAGGCGGCTCTGGCTGCTTCTTATACCAGCATTTTCTATGAATCTCCTTACCGTATTCTGAAGACGGTGAAGGCCATAGCAGACTTGGAACCCTCCGCCCCCATTTGTGTGGCACGTGAGCTTACCAAGGTTTTTGAAACATATCACCGTGGCACCGCTGCTGAGTTGGCAGCGGAGTTCGCCGCTCGCCCGCCCAAGGGTGAAATGGTGCTGCTGATAGGTGGTACAAATGCTCCTCGCCCGGTTTCCGGCGAGTAATTGTTGGCTTGTAAGCGTAAAAAATCCTGCAAATCCGTGATTTTCAGGAAAAAAGGCTTGCCATAGGGCTTGGGAAAAGGTACAATGCCGCACCGCTATTTCCACCGGTGGTGCACAGGCGCCCCGATAACCACCGGTGCAGGGGCCTCGCGAAATCGCGTAAACATATTAACCAAAACAATATACAATGAGTATTTCTGAATTGGAGGCCCTTATCAACGCTGGGTTTCCGACTTTCCGCACGGGTGATATCGTGAACGGTACCATCCTTGAGATCCGTCCGCAGGTTGTTCTCGTAGACATCGGTTACAAGTCTGAGGGTGTTATTTCTATCTCCGAGTTTGAGGATGAAGAGATTGAAGTAGGTGACCAGATCGAGGTTCTCCTCGAGAAGCTTGAGAACGATGAGGGTCTCGTAGTCCTTTCCAAAGAGAAGGCTGCCCACAAGCAGAACTGGGACAAGATCGTGGCTGTCTATAAGGATGGCGGTCTCGTGAAGGGTAAGGTGAAGAGCGTCGTTAAGGGTGGCCTTATGGTCAACGTCGGCGTGGAGGCCTTCCTTCCCGGCTCTCAGGTGGACATCATCCCCCCCAAGGATCTGAACGAGTTCGTGGGTAACGTTTACGAGTTCAAGATCGTTAAGGTGAACGACGAGCGCAAGAACATCGTGCTCTCCCGCCGCGAGGTTATCGAGGCCGAGCGCAGCGAGCAGCGCCAGCGCTTCCTCGAGGTTGTGAAGGTGGGTGACCGCGTGACCGGTACCGTGAAGAACATCACCGACTTCGGTGCCTTCGTGGACCTCTCCGGCATGGACGGCCTGCTGCATATCACTGATATGAGCTGGGGCCGTGTGAACCACCCCTCCGAGCTGCTTCACATCGGTCAGGAGCTCGAGGTGCTTATCCTCGAGGTGGATCGCGACAAGGAGCGCGTATCCCTCGGTCTCAAGCAGCTTTCCGACAACCCCTGGGCCGACATCGAGCAGAAGTACCCCATCAACTCCCGCGTCAAGGGCCGCGTCACCAAGCTTCTGGCTTACGGTGCATTTGTGGAGCTCGAGAAGGGTGTGGAGGGTCTCGTACACGTTTCCGAGCTGTCCTGGACCAAGCGCATCACTCGCCCCTCCGACGTTCTTTCTCTGGATCAGGAGATCGAGGCCGTTGTGCTCAACATCTCCGTGGAGGAGCAGAAGATTTCCCTCGGCGTGCGTCAGCTGGACGAGAATCCCTGGGAGGCTATCGAAGCCCGTTTCCCCGTGGGTACCATCATCTCCGGCGCTGTGCGTAACCTTACTCCCTACGGTGCCTTCGTGGCTCTGGAGGAAGGTATCGACGGCATGATTCACGTGTCCGACATGAGCTGGACCCGCAAGATCAACCACCCCTCCGAGGTTCTCAAGAAGGGCGACGTTGTGGAGGCTCGCGTGCTGAACATCGACAAGGAGAACCAGCGCGTTTCCCTTGGCATCAAGCAGCTTGAGAGCGATCCTTGGGAGAGCATCGACAACCGCTTCAAGGTGGGCGACCTCGTTTCCGGTCAGGTGGCCAAGATTGCTTCCTTCGGCGCCTTCGTGAACCTGGACGGCGATATCGACGGCCTCATCCACATCTCCCAGCTTTCCGAGGAGCACGTGGAGCGCGTGAAGGACGTCATCAAGGTGGGCGACGACATCAAGGCTCGCGTCATCAAGGTGGACAAGGTGGAGCGCCGCATCGGTCTTTCCATCAAGGCTGTGAACTACGATCCCGAGCAGCTGCGTCGCGAGACCGCCGCCTTCGAGACCGTACGTGCCGGCGACATGGTGGGTCTGGAGCAGGCCTTCAACCTCGCTGCCCTTCAGGCCGAGGAGTGGAGCCCCTCCGAGCAGAAGTAATCTGCCGGTACCACACCGCTGAATATTCTTTCCGCCCTGTTGCTTCATGCAGCAGGGCGGAAATTGTATCTTGACATGCCGCCTGTTATGTTGTACACTTCGCGCGCATGGAATCTCTTCCCTCACAGACGATTTTCGGTATCCCATACACCGTATCAGCCCTCGGTGAAGCCGGTGAGCATCTGGCCCGTGTGGCTGCTGCCACGCAGGAGCCACGTCTGGTAGCTCATTCGGATGTGCATGTACTCACCCGCATGCTGCATGAGAAGGAATACGGAGAAGGGATGAAGAGCTTTCATTATATCTGCCCGGATGGCATGCCTATCGTTTGGCTGCTTCGCCGCCGCAAAAAGGCAGAGGCGCACCGCCTTTACGGCCCGGATATGATGGAGACCGTGTGGGATTGCGGGCGTGCTCACGGCGTGCGCCACTTTCTGCTCGGTGGTTCGGAGGAAGCCATTGCGCTGCTGCGGGAGAAGTTCGCTGCCCGTTTTCCCGGTGTGGAAATAGCCGGGCACTATTGCCCGCCCATGGGGCAGTGGCCGGAAGGGGAGAATGAAGCCATCTGCCGCCGTATTGCGGAAAGTGGTGCCAACTGTGTGTGGGTGGGCCTCGGCTGCCCCAAGCAGGAGCGCTGGCTCTTTACGAATCTTCCTCAGCTTCCCCCTGCTGTGTATTTTGGTGTGGGGGCTGCCTTTAATTTCCATGCCGGGCTGGTGAGTCAGGCACCGCTTTGGATTCGTTCCCATGGCCTCGAGTGGCTTTATCGCCTCTGTTGCGAGCCGCGCCGCCTCTTTAAGCGTTATCTGGTGCATAACTCCCGTTTCCTTTGGTACTGCCTTACCCGCCGTATCTGAGGGGGCGGTCTGAATTGCATTCGTGTCCCAAAGATTACAGAAAAAGGGCACCAAATGACATATAGTCAGCGTATTCTGCTTTCATTTCTGCGCATGGGTATCACGAACCGACCATTGGCAGTAAGCGTTCAGTTATCCAATATCCGGCGTTAGCCGCTAATCCTTAATTCGTAATTCGTAAATCAAAAATCGTAAATACACATGTCCCAAATCTTTGGGACATGTGTGGAATTGTGTTTCAGTACGCGCTTTTTGCTTGTCAGAGCGGGGGCAGGGGAGTATCATGACTCCATGCGCGCCTCATCTCTTTTCACTGCTCTCGCTTGTCTCGCCTTGGCCTCTTGTGCCGGTACTAAGAACTTTACCATCTATACTACTCCCTGTGATGGTGCTACCGTGCATATCAACGGTAAGCGGGTGCCTGGTACTACGCCTGTCGTGACGGAAATCCAGCAGGATAAGGACCTCGGTATCGTCGTGGAAAAGGAGGGCTACCGTGTGGGCTCTGTCACGGTGCATACGCAGACCAGCTGGTGGCGCTCTCTGCTCTGGACGGAGAATGACCCGAACGCCCGCTTTATTGAAGAGGATGAAGTTACCATTCCCATGGAGCGTATCGAGCAGATTAATTCATACAAGCCTACTGTTCTGCCCGCTTTTGAGCCCCCGCCCGCCGCTATTCAGGCCGCTCCCTCCCTCGGCCCAGCTCCGACTCTTAGCCCGCTGCCGTCTTCCCTTAGGCGCTGAGTCTCTCATTTTACGCGCTTTCCGCCTTTCGGCGTTCTCAAAACGCCTTCATTTGGGGTGAAGAAATCCCAAAATTATCCAAAGATGTAATTTTTTGTGAAATTTTGCTTGCAAATTGACGGAAAGGGCGTATAGTGGGCGCACGAAATTGCGCTGCAGTGTATGCGGCGTATCACCAAACGAACAAACACACACAAGCAATATGGCTCGTCTTTTCGGTATCGAAATACCCAATGAGAAGCGCGTTGAGGCCTCCCTTTGCTACATCTATGGCATCGGGCCCTCCACCGCCAAGAAGGTGCTTGAGCAGGCCGGTATCTCCCCGGATCTGCGCACTGGCACGCTTTCTGACGCTCAGCTGACCAAGATCGTTCAGGCTATTACCAGCAACAACATCCTCATCGAGGGTGACCTCCGCCGTGAGAAGCAGATGGCCCTGAAGCGTCTGACCAGCATTAACTGTCTGCGCGGCATCCGCCACCGCAAGGGTCTTCCCGTTCGCGGTCAGCGCACCCGCACTAACGCTCGTACCCGCAAGGGCCGCAAGAAGACTGTCGGCGCCAACAAGAAATAACCCCTTACATACAAGATACTGAAAATGGCTGAAGAAACCATCCAGGAAGTAGTTGAGACTGCCGCTCCCGCTGCTGAGGCTGCCGCTCCCGCCGTGGAGCAGAAGAAGCCCGAGGGTCGCCGCGACATCTTCGCCGAGCTTGGCCTCGTGGACGATGAAGAGAAGGTGAAAATCCTTAAGGCTAAGGGCAGCAAGAATGTGACCACGGGTATCGTGCACATCTCCTCCACCTTTAACAACACCGTCGTTAGCGTGACTGACCTTAAGGGCAACGTCATCGGCTGGTCCTCCGCTGGTAAGCTCAACTTCAAGGGCAGCCGCAAGAGCACCGCTTATGCCGGTCAGGTTGTATGCCAGGACGCCTGCCGCCAGGCCATGGGCCACGGCCTCAAGGAGGTCGAGGTTCGTGTGAAGGGCCCGGGTTCCGGTCGTGAGTCCGCTGTTCGTGCCGTGCAGACCATGGGTCTGGAGATCTCCTCCATCGCTGATGTGACTCCCATCCCCCACAATGGCTGCCGTCCTCCCAAGGCTCGTCGCGCCTAATAGTTTAATAACCCAGAAGAAAGATTACACAAGATTATGGCTCGTTACACAGGTCCTACCGCCAAGATCAGCCGTCGTTTCGGTGTTGAGCTCTTCGGCGCCAGCAAGGCTTTCGCCCGTCGTCCCTTCCCCCCGGGTCAGCACGGTGCACGCGCCGGCCGCAAGAAGAAGTCCGACTACGGTATCATGCTCGCTGAGAAGCAGAAGCTCCGCTTCATGTACGGCGTGCTTGAAGGCCAGTTCCGCAAGTACTATGAGGAGGCTTCCCGTCGTTCCGGCGTGACCGGCGAAATCCTCCTTCAGTTGCTGGAGCTCCGCCTCGACAACATCATCTATCGCCTCAACTTCGCCAATACCCGCGCCGCTGCTCGTCAGATGGTGTCCCACGGTCACGTTACCGTGAACGGCAAGAAGGTGAACATCGCCTCCTACAGCTGCAAGCCCGGCGACGTTATCGCCGTTGCAGCCAAGGCTCGCTCTCAGGCTCTCGCCTCCCGCGCTCAGGAGCTCACCGCTTCCGCTGTGACCCCCGATTGGCTCGAGGTGGACTCCACCAAGCTTGCCGCTAAGGTGGCCCGCATCCCCTCCATGGAGGAGATCGCTCCCATCGTGAACGTGCAGCTCATCGTGGAGTTCTACTCCCGCTAAAGAGCTCCGCTCATATCATCCTTCAGATGGCCGCACCTGCCCGTCAGGTGCGGCTTTTCGATTACTACCTACCGCCCTCTCTCCGCGTGATTTTTTTTGTTTGTTTCCCCATGAAATAGTAATATCAGTTATATGATAGCTGTTAGTTGAGTTAAAAACTATTTTTTTGTTATTTTTGCTGTACAAAATAACTAATATGTGATAGACTTTCTTCGTTGAGTGTAAAATGGGTAAAAACATGTTACGCTCAGCAAAAAAAGAGGAATTCTTTTCCCAAGCTCTCCTAAAATCACAATTATTAATCTGGCTGTAATTAATCAGACATTCTTATCCTCTTCTTCGGCATAAGCGGTGCTGGATTTTTTGAAGAACTTTTTGACGATATGAGGTTCTTTTTGCCGCTTCATCATGTGCCTTCTCACCTTGGTCTTCAACTTCCCCTTGCATCTGGCTGGCGCGCCTTTATGAAGTGCTGTCTTGAGGTCGTTGTTCAGTAACTCTACCGGGTTAAGGTCAGGAGAATAGCTGGGCAGATAAAAGAGCTCTATCCTATCGATATTTTTTTGTAACCAGGGTTTGTTGCAACACGCATGATGGACGCGTAAATTATCCACAATAAGAAAGACTTTGCGCTTGGTGTCCTTTATGAGTCTCTGCATGAACTCCTTGAACAGCTTTGCATTAAAGGCTTTTTCGGAGAGCATGAATCGAACCTTGCCCTGATTCGTAAT